>NZ_CP044285.1:632697-949046 GCF_008728635.1 Hymenobacter baengnokdamensis
GAAAACCGGCTCAATGCCCAGCTCGATATTCTGAAAGGCTACAAGGGAGAAAAATACATGGTGCCCGGCAACCACGACTGGATTCAGGGCTACAAGGGCGGGCTGGCCCAGGTAAACCGCGAGCAGGCCTACGCCGAGCACTACCTGGCCAAAGATTCAGTGGCTTTTTCCTATACCGGCGATTTTCTGGTGCCGCGCGATGGCTGCCCCGGCCCTTACGAAATCAGGCTGCGCGACGACCTGGTGATGATTGCCATCAACTCGCAATGGTTTATTACCGACCAGGCCAACCGGCCCTTCGGCAGTGCCTGCGGGGCCAACACGGAAGACGATGTATATGCGCAGCTCGAAGAGGTGATTAAGCGCAACCAGGACAAGCATATCCTGATTGTGACGCACCACCCGCTGTTTTCGGATGGCATTCACGGCGGCTACTTTACGCTGGCCGACCACCTGTTTCCGCTCAGCATTGTGCAGAAATATGCGTTTCTACCGCTGCCGGTTATCGGGTCGGTGTACCCGCTGGCCCGCAAGTATGGCGGCATTGCCCAGGATTTGGCGTATCCGGCCTACCAGGACTACAAGAAGAACCTGCTCGACCTGTTTGGCAAATATCCGAATATTATCTATGCCAACGGCCACGAGCACAACCTCCAGTATTACGACGAGGAGAAAACCAAGTCGCACTTCATCACCAGCGGCTCAGGCTGCAAAACGCAGCACGTAAAGCCTGGCAAGGGTGGTGAGGCGCTGTTTTCGGACAAGGAAAAGGGCTTTGCCCGGCTCAATTACTACGACGACGGCCAGGTGTGGGTCGAATACCTCATTCCCAGCGATAAAGACAAAGGCCAGACGGCCCGGCTTGCGTACCGCCAGCAGGTATATGCCGAGTTGGGCCGGGGCCGGGCCGCTACGGCCGCGGCAGGCCCCGGCGGCAAAGTGAGCAAGAAGAATAAGCCCGACTCGGGGGCGGCTCCCGGCACGCAGGCGCCGGGCGGTGCCACCGCCACCCGCGCCGGCAACCAGAGCAACGACGACTTTGAGTCGGCCGCCGCCAAGGCGGCCGACAAGCCTACAGGGGCACCCGTCGTAACCTCGGCCATGAAGCGGCCCAACTTCAAAGACAGCGTAGTAACGGTAGCCGTGAACCCGAGCTACAACCAGCACGGCCGCCTGCACAACTGGCTGCTGGGCGAGCACTACCGCAAGGAGTGGGCTACGCCGGTTGCCTTTCCGGTGCTAGATATCCAAACCGCGGAAGGCGGGCTTATTCCGTACAAAACGGGGGGCGGCAAGCAGACGGCCTCACTGAAAGTGCGCAACGAGGCCGGCTACTACTACACAGTGCGGGGCATCGATAAAGACCCCGCCGCCGTGCTGCCCGAGAATTTCCGCACCGGCCTGGCCAAAGCGGTGTTGCAGGACCAGATATCGGCCCAGCATCCCTACGCCTCGTTTGTGCTGCCGCCCCTGGCTACCGCAGCCGGCATTCTGCATACGAACCCGCGCTACGTCTATATTCCGAATGACCCGGCGCTGGGCCAGTACCGGCAGAAGTTTGCCAACACACCCGCCGCACTGGAAGAAGACGCCAAAGGCAGCCAGGATACCGACGCCTCGCTCGACTACGCCAAGAAGCTCGTGAGCACCGATAAGATGCTCGAAAACCTGCTGGCCGACAACGACAACCAGGTCGACGAGCCGGCCTTTGCGCGCTCGCGCCTCTTCGATATGTGGATTGGCGACTGGGACCGCCACGAAGACCAGTGGCGCTGGGCCCAGCGCAAAACCAAGGACGGCGACAAGATTTATACGGCCGTGCCCGAAGACCGCGACATTGCCTTTTTTAAAGGTGATGGAGTGCTGCCTTCGCTTATTTCGAAAAAATTTGCGGTGCGCAACTTTCAGAATTTCGGCTACGATTACGGCGACTACAAGGGCCTGAACCAAACCGGCCTCAGCAACGACCGGCTATACCTGAGCGGCGTGAGCCGCGAAGAATGGGTGAAGCAGGCCAACATTATGAAAGCCCAGCTCACCGACGAAATCATCGAAAAAGCCTTCCGCGATAAGTGGCCGGCCCAGATTTATGCCGAGCACGGCGCCGAGATTGTGGCCAAGCTCAAGAGCCGCCGCGACCTGCTGCCCGACGTGGCCGCCAAGTACGCCGACGTGATGGCCCAGCGCGTGGAGGTACGCGGCTCACAGAAGCGGGAGAAATTTACGGTGACGCGCCTGCCCGACCATAAGACGCACGTAGTAATGCAGAAAATCAGTAAGAAGGGCCAGCTGACTAAGGTTCTCTACGACCGCACCTTCGACCGTACTACCGACGAGATTCGCCTGTACGGTATCAGCGGCCAGGACGTGTATGACCTGAGCGGCGACCAGCGCCAGGGCCATAAGATTCGCATCATTGCTGGCACGGGCCGTGACACTATCATCGACAACTCGCGGGTAGCCGGTATGCGGCATCGCACCCAGATTTACGACGCCGACACCGGCAACGTGATTGTGAACAAGCGCGGCGAGGCTCGCCTGCGCCTGGAGCCAGGCGTAGAAGTGAGCCGCTACGACCACCCGCACCGCTTCGACCTGAAAGACTACCGCCTCAACTACACCGGCCCGGCCCTGTTTTTTGGGTATAATATCGACGATGGCGTGCTGCTGGGCGGCGGGGTTACGCACCGGCGCTACGGCTTCCGGCGCGAGCCCTTCAGCTCGGAGCAAACCCTGACGGCCAACTTCGCCCCGGCCCGCCAGGCTTATAACCTGCGCTACAGCGGGCAGTTTACAAGCGTATTCGGCGGTAAAACCGACTTGCACATTGCTTCGCAGTTTTACGGACCGCAGCTGCTTTATAATTTCTTCGGCATCGGCAACAACACCCAGAATTATGCGGTGGAAGGCAAAGACCAGGCTACTAACCGCACGGTCAATAGTGCTTACCGGGTGCGCTTCGACCGCTTCTACATTGCCCCCACCCTTGAGCGTAAGCTGTTTACCTTCGGCAAAATTGGTTTTGGGCCGCAGTACGAGCGTTTCCGGGTGGAAAGCGACCAGATTGGAACAGTTATCAGAGACAGCATCGGGACGGGCCTCGAAAACCGACACTTCGGCATCCGCAACTCCGACTTTCAGGCAAACTCTTACCTGGGCGGCCTGGTGTACATCGACTTCGGGGCACAGTCGTCGCCCAAAGACCCGCGCATTGGTATTCAGTGGCACAACGAGGCGCAGTACAACTGGCAGCTCAACGGCGAGCAGCTGACTTACGGGCGGCTTTCCTCTGAGCTGAAGGCATATATCACGCCCAACTTCCCGTTTCGCATTACCTACGCCGGCCGCGTAGGCGTGCAGCACAACCTTGGCGACTACCGCTTTTACCAGGCTAATACGCTGGGCGGCACCACTAACCTGCGCGGCTATCGCCGCACCCGCTACGCCGGCCGCAGCAGCCTCTACGGCAACTTCGAGGCGCGCCTGCACCTGTTCAAGTTCAACGCCTACCTCTTCCCCGGCACCTTCGGCATCATGGGCCTGGCCGATGCCGGCCGCGTGTACTCGGCCCAGGATACGCGCCAGGGCCTGCAAGCCTTCCACACGGGCTTCGGCGGGGGCGCGTTCGTCAACATCCTCGACCAGGCAGTGGTCAACGTGACGTACTCGGTGGGCGAGGAGCGGCTGCTGTATGTAGGGTTCGACTTTTTGTTTTAGGCAACGCCTGGCTCTACGGACTGCACCCTTGCCGGCTAGTACTCAAAAGCCCCGTGGCGCGTGCTGCGGGGCTTTTTCTGCGCCCAACTCATAACCTCCGCTATATCCTTTTCCCGGTGCCGGCGTTATATTTTGCCGTATCCGGCTATCACATCTCCATTACTTTTTCTCCGATATGGACCAGCCCATCTCTCGCCGCCAGCACGGCTTTGCCGACTATACGTACGTCCCGCTTGTGGCCGCCGCACCCGCGCTGGCAGGTTTTGCCGCCGAAAAAACTGCTGCTACGTTGTGCTATGCTCTCAGTAGCTCGGTGCTGGCATCCAGCCTCTTCACACGCGCCGAGTGGGGCCTGGTCCGGGTTATTCCTTTCAAAGCTCACCTGGCCTTTGACGCGGTGGGGGCCATCACGACTCTAACGGCCCCCTGGTTGTTTGGCTTTGCCAAAAACCGCAAGGCCCGCAATGCCTTTCTGGTTATCGGCACCATCAATCTACTGGTGGGGCTGCTTACCCGACCCGAGGAGATGCCAGCGCAGGCCTAGCACCGCTTACTCTTGCTGTAATACACCCCTCAACTGCTGCACAAGCTGCTAAAGCGACTACCCACAGTACCAGTCACCGCTGAAGCTGCGGCTGGCTGACGGAATCATTCGACATTCGACTTACCCCGCGCCAGCGCCAAGTCAGGGTGCAGGTTGAGCGCAGCGGGCTGCCGGCTTTTCGCCGGCTGTCCGCTCGTCGCCAGAACGTCCGGCGCCAACAAAGAGCCGGCAGCCCGCCCCGTATGCCGACTCACAAAATAATATAATATATATTATAAAATATTTTGCTGCGAGCTTTAATGCCTGTACGCTTACGTTACGGGCTCTACCCACACCGGCACGCCACTCAGGGCGGCGTTGCCGGTCAGCACATCGAGTCGAGCGTCATCGGTTAAGTCGTTAATGCTGGTGCCGGCCTGCTGGCTGGCTACAGCCAGGCGCACGCCGGCGCGCTGGTGGCCGTAGCCGTGGGGCATGCTGGCCACGCCGGGCATCATCCTGTCGCTCAGCTCCACGAGCAGCTCGATGCTGCCCACGCGGGAGCGCACGCGCACCAGCTGGCCCTCGGTGAGGTGGCGGGCGGCGGCATCGGCGGGGTGCAGGTGCAGCGTACAGCGCGGGCGGCCCTTTATGAGGCGCGGCAGGTTGTGCATCCACGAATTGTTGCTGCGCAGCTCGCGGCGGCTCACCAGGGCTAGCTGGCCGTCAGCCAGTGCCGGCGGCGCGGCCAGTGCCTGGCGGGCGCGAACCAGGTCGGCCAGCAGCAAGGGCGGGGCCAGCTGAAGACGCTGACCAGCCGTACGCAGCGCTTGCGGCAGGCGTGGCAGCAGCGGGCCCAGGTCGAGGCCGTGCGGCGCTTGGCGCAGGGCCGCCACGGAAAGGCCCGCTTTACCATAGGCGCCATATCGGAGGCCGAGGTCGAGCTTAGCTTCGGGATTATCAGGCGGGGCGGCAGTGGCCGGGTCGTACGCATCCGTTTCAAGGCGCTGGCGCAGGCCTTCAAATATCTCCCAGTCGTAGCGCTGCGCGGGGCTTTTGGCAAACAGCGGCTCCGAGTAGCGGGCCGTGTTGCGAATAGCCAGCGCGTGAAACGACACGTCGTAGTGCGCCGTTTCGAGGCCCGTGGCGGGCGGCAGAATGTAGTGGGCGTGGCGCGTGGTCTCGTTGAGGTAGATGTCGATGCTCACCATAAAATCGAGGCTTTCGAGCGCCTGGTCGAGCTGGCGGCCATTGGGCGTACTCAGCACGGGGTTGCCGCAGCTCGTCACCAGCGCCCGCAGCCGGCCGGGGCCTGGCGTCAGGATTTCTTCGGCCAGGCAGGCCACTGGCAGCTCGCCCATAAACTCGGGGGCGCCCCGCACGCGGCTCTGGTAGCGGTTGTAGCGCTCATAGGGCTGCGGCTTGCCCAGCAGGTCGAGGGCCGGCGTGGCAAACATGGAGCCACCCAGCTCGTCGAGGTGCCCAGTAAGGGCATTGAGCACGCTCACCAGCCACAAACACAGCCCGCCAAACTCCTGCACCGACACGCCCACCCGGCCGTAGCACACGCCGCGCCCGGCCGCGGCCAGCTCGCGGGCCAGCCGGCGAATTGTATCGGCCTCCATACCAGTCATACCCGCTGCCCGCTCGGGCGTAAACGCGGCCACGGCGGCTTGCAGCTCGGCCAGGCCATCGGCAAACCCGGCCAGCCGACCCAGGCGCACCAGGCTTTCGGCAAAGAGCACCTGGGTCATGGCCAGCAGCAAAAACACGTCGGTGCCGGGCCGGATAAAGTGGTGCTCGTCGGCATGAGCGGCCGTTTCGGTGCGGCGTGGGTCAATGACGACCACCTTGCCGCCCCGGTCCCGGATGGCCTGCAGGCGCTTGCCCACGTCGGGCGCGGTCATCAGGCTGCCATTCGAAACCAAGGGGTTAGCGCCCAGTATCAGCCAGTAGTCGGTGCGGTCGAGGTCGGGCACGGGCAGCAGCAGCGGGTGCCCAAACAGCTGCCACGCCGCAAAGTGGTGCGGCAGCTGGTCGACCGACGAGGCCGAAAACAGGTGCCGCGAGCCCAGCGCCTTCAAAAAGCCGGGCGCCGAAAGCTGGGTGCCGGAGTTATGCACCGTGGGGTTGCCGGCGTACCAGGCCGTGGCGTGGGCACCGTGCCGGGCGCGCACCTGCCGCAGGCGGTCGGCTACTTCATCGAGGGCGATGTCCCAGCTTACTTCTTCCCAGCCGGTGGCCGTGCGGCGCAACGGATGGCGCAGGCGGTCGGGGTCTTCGTACACCTCCTGCAAGCCCACAGCCTTGGGGCAAATGTGGCCCCGGCTAAGCGGGTCGGCCTTGTCGCCGACGATACGCAGGACTTTGCCGTCCTGATGCGTGATTTCGAGGCCACAAATGGCTTCGCAGAGGTTGCAGGCGCGGTAGTGTTTTTCGGGAGACATGCCGGGTGGGAAGGAGAGCCTGCCTGAAAAGTACGCCGTAGCCCCAGAAAAAAAACATGCACTCAGGCTTTACGTCGCGGTGCCAGCTTTTTCAGGTACTGATACTCGCTTTCCTGTGCGCGCACCCGCGGCTGGCCGGGTGCGGGCAGCACGTAGTGGTTATCAAAGTCGCGGGCTTTCACATTGTCGGCCCGCTCCAGGTCGAGCAGGTGGCGCAGCTCGGCTTGCAGGCTTTCATCGAGCACCGGGAAAGCGACTTCCACCCGGCGGTCGAGGTTGCGGGTCATCCAGTCGGCCGACGAGACGTACACTTTTTCCACGCCGCCATTGCCAAATACGTAAATCCGGGCGTGTTCGAGGTAGCGGTCCAGCAGCCCGCGCTGCGTGATATGCTCGCTCAGGCCCGGCTCGCCCGGCACCAGGCAGCCGATGCCCCGGATAAGCAGCTCAATGCGCACCCCCGCCCGACTGGCCTCGTAGAGCGCGGCTATCATGCCGGGGTCTTCCAGCGAGTTCACTTTCAGAATGATATAGGCTTCTTCACCTTTTTTGGCGCGGGCTGCCTCGGCGGCTATCAGCTTAAGCAGCTGCTTGCGCAGTCCAAACGGCGCTACCAGCAGGTGCTGCAAATGCGCCGGCTCTTCGCCCGTAATAAAATAGCGAAACACCTGGTCTACCTCGGCCACTATTTCGGCATTGGCCGTAAACAGGCCGTGGTCGGCGTAGAGCCGGGCGGTGGCCTCGTTAAAATTGCCCGAGCTGAGATAAGCGTAGCGGCTCATGGAGTCGTCGGCCTCGCTGCGCCGCGTAAGGAGCAGCAGCTTGGCGTGGCATTTCAGTTCGGGCGGAGTGAAGATGACGTTGGCGCCGGCCCGCTTCAGCTTTTCGGCCCAATAGATGTTGCTTTCCTCATCAAAGCGGGCTTTCAGCTCCACTACGGCCGTTACCTGCTTGCCATTTTTGAGCGCTTTGAGCAAGGCCTTGACCACCGCGCTCTTGGCAGCCACCCGATATAGCGTAATGCTAATACTATTCACCCGCGGGTCGTTTGCCGCTTCGCGCAGAAGGCGCGGCACGACATCGTAGCTCTGGTAGGGCGGGTGCAGCAGGTAGTCGCGCCGGGCGATGGCGGGCAGTAGCGGGCCGGTGCGCGGCAGCGTGGGGTGCGGCAGCTCGGGCCAGGCGGGGTTCAGCAAGTCTTGCCGGCCAAAGTCGGGGAAGCCAAAGAAATCGCGGAAATTGTGGTAGCGGCTGCCTTCCACCAGCTCCTCATCCTCGATACCGGTTTTTTGCCTGATGGCCCGCCGCACGGCCGGGGGCATGGTGGGGTCGTAGAGCAGGCGGGCCGGGTAGCCGGTGGCCCGCTTGGCCAGGCTACTGCGAATCTTGGCCAGCAAATCGCCCGAAATCTCCTCGGCAATATCCAGCTCCGCATCGCGGCTCAGCTTAATTGCATTAACCTGCACCTGGGCATAGGCCGGAAACAGGCTGGCTACGCCAACCCGCACAATATCATCCAGAAACACTACCTGAAAGGGGTCGTCGGCGGTGCCGGCTCCGCCGGGCAGCGCCACAAACCGCCCGCCGTGCCGCCGGGTCGGCAGCTCCATAATGACTACGCGCTCGGCATCGGCCTTTTTGCCCGGCGCGCGCGGCTCGGTAAGGTACAAGGTCAGGTACACGGCCTGGTCTTTCAGCAGCAGGTGGTGCAGCGTATCGTCGAGCATAATAGGCGACAGCAAATCGCGGACCTTCTGCTCAAAATAGTCTCTCACCCATTCGCACTGGCGGTCGGTCAGCTCATCGGAGCTGAGCAGCTGAATGCCGGCTGCCCGCAGTTCGGGCAGCACCGCGCGAAAAGTGTTGCCAAACTCTTCCTGCTGGCGGTGCACTTCGGCCAGTACCTTGGCCAGCAGCTGCTTGGGCTGGTCTTGCGGAAGCTGGGCCCTGGTTTTCTTCTTGAGCTTGCTGAGCCGCCGCAGCGTAGCCACCCGCACCTTAAAAAACTCGTCGAGGTTGGCCGAGAAGATGGCCAGAAACTTCAGGCGCTCCAGCAGCGGCACTTCGGGGCACTGCGCTTCTTGCAGCACGCGGGCATTGAAGCGCAGCCAGCTTAGGTCGCGGGGCAGGGTTTTCATGTTCAGTTTTAGTTAGCTGTCTTCGGTATCCTGCCAGGTTTAACGAAAAACAGTCAACGAAAATCGAATACCTACTGGCTACGCCACGTTTTTCGGGCAGTCGAAGAAATAAAACTCGGCGTTAGCCTGCTTTACCTCAGCCCAGGCTTCGGTTTGAAAGCGCAGGCAGATAACGCCGGCGGTGGGCATTTCGCTGCTTAGGGGCGAGGGCGAAAGGTAGTTGGCCACATCGGTAAGGGTGGGGTTGTGCCCGGTCAGCAGCACCGACTGCGCCGTGTCGGGCAGGGCGCGGATAATGGCCAGCAGGTCGTCGAGGTCAGCCTGGTAAATGCCGGGCTCCACGACAATGTTAGCAGAAGCATATTTTAACTCTCTGGCTACCAGTACTGCCGTGCTCATGGCCCGCACGGCCGGCGAGCTCATGATAAGGTCGGGCACAATGTGCCGGGCAGCCAGAGCCTGCCCCATGCGGGGCGCATCGTCGCGGCCCCGGTCGTTGAGTGGGCGCTCCTGGTCGCTCAGCTCATCGAAGCTCCAGCTCGACTTGGCATGGCGCATTAGATACAGCGTTTTCATGGCGCGAAGCTAGGCGATGATGGGCACAAAAAAGCCGGCCGTTGCGGCCGGCCTTTTTTGGCACTGAAGAATTCAACTACCGAATGTGTTCAGGAAACAGCAATAATATATAATAAATACTATTTATACTCATCGTAGCTGGCTGCCTGATGCGGGAAGCGCCGAGCGGCCAGCTCGGCCACGCGCCGCCCCAGCAGCTCGCGCAGGGCCTCTATATTTTCCTTATTCTGAGCCGAAATAAATACCACCGGGTCGTGCAGGCGGGCCATGTACGTTTCCTGCAGCTGCTCAAGCGGCGGGCGCGGGGCAGGCTCGTCAAAATGGCCGGGGAAATCCTGCTGCGGGTCGTCGCCGGCAAATACGGGCGCGGGGTCCGCATCGTGCGTGTACTGGTCTATCTTATTGAAAACAAGCAGCACCGGCTTGTCAGCGGCGCCAATTTCGCGCAGCGTTTCATTTACTACCGCAATGTGCTCCTCAAAAGCCGGGTGGGAGATATCCACAACGTGAATCAGTAAGTCGGCTTCCCGAATCTCATCGAGCGTGCTCTTGAAGCTTTCGATGAGCTTGGTCGGCAGCTTGCGGATAAACCCAACGGTATCCGATAGCAAAAAGGGAATATGGTTGTCGAGCACCACTTTACGCGTAGTGGCATCGACGGTGGCAAAGAGCTTGTTCTCGGCAAATACTTCGGCTTTGCCCAGCAGATTCATAATGGTCGATTTGCCTACGTTGGTGTAGCCTACCAGCGCCACCCGAATGGTATTATTGCGCGTTTTGCGCTGCGTGGCGGCCTGCTTGTCGAGGTCTTCGAGCTTATCCTTCAGAAAGGCAATGCGGTCGCGCACAATCCGGCGGTCGGTTTCGATTTCGGTTTCGCCCGGCCCCTTCATGCCTACTCCGCCGCGCTGCTTATCAAGGTGAGTCCAGAGACCGGTAAGCCGAGGCAGTAAGTACTGATACTGAGCCAGCTCGACCTGCGTGCGCGAGGTAGCCGACTTGGCCCGCAGGGCAAAAATATCGAGAATAAGCAGCGACCGGTCCACGATTTTCACTTTCAGCTCAGCTTCCAGGTTGCGCAGCTGCGAGGGCGAGAGGTCGTCGTCAAACACCACCATGCTGGATTTTTCGTGCGTCACCCAGGCCTTTAGTTCGGCCAGCTTGCCCTCGCCCACGTAGGTGCGGATATCGGGCTTGTCGAGCTTCTGCACAAAGCGGCGGGTGGCCTGTGCCCCGGCTGTTTCGATAAGGAAAGCCAGCTCGTCGAGGTATTCAGTCGTTTGCGCGTCGGTTTGGCGGCGCGGGGGCACACTCACGAGCACGGCGGTTTCGACCTCCCTGGCAGTTTCGTAGGTTTTAGTCTTGAGCAGCCGGTCGAGCTTGGTATCGCGGCGGGCGGGCGTGTGGTCGGTAGCGCCCACGTGCCGCGTGCTGCTGTGCGAGTTTTCGGATTGTTTGGCCATGCAATAAGCGAATGGTTGTCGGCTAATGGGTGCTACTACGCGGTTGCCAGCCTCAGCGGCTACCGGCAACGGGCCAGCCAGCGCCCGGCCACTACTTTAAAGTGAGAGAATACGCTACCACCTGCGCTATCTGCGCCGGCGTAAGCGTTTTGCCAAAGGCTGGCATTTTGCGCATACCATTGGTAACCAGATACGTGCGCCCAAAGGCATTGAGGTTGCTTTTGGTAAGGTCGCGCGCGCCGTTTCGGCCCAGCCGGCCATCCGGGCCGTGGCAGCGCTGGCAGTTTTTTTGAAAGAGCAGCTGGCCGGGCGCGGGTGGGGCGGCCTGCACCGCCCCTGCCCAGCCGAGCAAAGCCAGCGGCAAGCCCGCGATTTTTAAAAGCTTCATTGAGGTAGTATAACGCAAAAATCAGCCCGAAAGTAACCGCCGGCACTACTTAAAATAACGGCCGGGGCGATTTTCGGCCCGACCTTTGTCGCTACTTCTAATGAGAAATGGCGTGAGCCGGCCCCCGAGTAAGGCGACTGCTAGTCAGCTGCCCGGCCCCTTGCCCCTGCCTCAGTCACTTCCTCACTCATTGCTCTAGTGCGCGTTGCCTTAGTCATTAATACTTCCTGGAACATCTGGAACTTCCGCCGGGGCCTGGTGAAGGCGTTGCGGGCGGCCGGGCACGAGGTGCTGGCCATTGCGCCCCCCGACGCTTATTCCGACCGTCTGGAAAGTGAGCTGGGCTGCCGTTACGTCCCCATCGTGATGGAAAACAAGGGCACCAACCCCATCAAGGATGCCCAGCTGACGCGCCGCTTTATGCGCGTGTACCAGCAGGAGCGCCCCGATGTAGTGCTGCATTTCACCATCAAGCCTAATATTTACGGCACCCTGGCGGCGCGGCTGGCGGGCGTGCCCAGCATCAACAACGTGAGCGGGCTGGGCACGGTATTTATCGTCGAAAACCTGGTGAGCAAGGTAGCGCGGGGGCTCTACCGGCTGGCTTTTCGGTACCCGCACAAGGTATTTTTTCAGAACAATGACGACCGCGAGCTTTTTGTGCGCTACGGGCTGATAAAGCCCGCGCTTACGGGCCTGGTGCCCGGCTCGGGGGTCGATTTGGTCCGGTTCAAACCTGAGCCGGCCGTTGAAAAAGCGCCGGGCGAGCCCTTCACTTTTCTGATGGTGGCGCGGGTGCTTTACGAAAAGGGCATTGTCGAATATTTTGCCGCCGCCAAGCAGGTGCAAGCGGCAATGGGGGCCGATAAGGTCCGCTTTCAGCTCCTGGGCGGCCTCGACGAGGCCGGCGGCGTGGGGGTGCCCCGCGCCACCTTCGAGCAGTGGCTGACGGAAGGCCACGTAGCCTACCTGGGCACTTCCGACGACGTAGCGGCCCACCTGCACCGCGCCGACTGCATTGTGCTGCCCTCCTACCGCGAGGGCACACCCAAAACCCTGCTCGAAGCCGCCGCCTGCGGCAAGCCCCTGGTAACCACCGATGTGCCGGGCTGCCGCGAAACCGTGCAAAATGGTCGCAACGGCTACCTCTGCGAAGTGCGCTCGGCCTCCGACCTGGCCGATAAGCTCCTAACGGTGGCGCAGCTGCCCGCGGCCCGCCTCGCGGCGCTGGGGGCCGCCAGCCGCCAGCTGGCCGAAGAAAAATTTGATGAGCAGCTCGTGCTGCGCCAGTACCTGGCCGCGGTTGCCGAAGCCGGCCAAAAGATTACCAGCGCGTAGCTTTCCTTCTGACCTGAGCAAACCCACCAGTATATAGTAAATGCAAGTTATTACCCATACCCTGCCGGGCCTACTTGAGTTTCGCCCCCGCATTTTTGGTGACCCGCGTGGCGCATTCTTCGAGACCTTTAGTGCCCGCACAATGGAAGGGCTGGGCTTGCCCCGCCACCACTGGGTGCAGGATAATCAGAGTATCTCGAAGGCGGGCACCCTGCGTGGGCTGCACTTCCAGCGCCCGCCGCACGCGCAGGCCAAGCTGGTGCGGGTGGCCCAGGGGCGGGCGCTGGATATAGTAGTTGACTTGCGTCACCGCTCCGTCACCTTTGGCCAACACGCCAAAGTAGAGCTAACCGCCGAGCTGGGCAACGTGCTGTATGTGCCCGAAGGCTTTGCCCACGGCTTTGCGGCGCTGGAAGACGATACGTTGTTTCTGTATAAGTGCTCAGATTACTACGCTCCTGCCGCTGAAGGAGGAGTACGCTGGAACGACCCGGCGCTGGGCATCGACTGGGGAGTAGCCGAGGCCCTGATATCGCCGAAAGACGCCATCCTGCCCACGCTGGCCGAGCTCGAAAATCCGTTTTAGCCAGGCAAAAGTGCGGCTGATGGGGCCGGCCCATCAGCAACGCTAGAGCAGGGGCAATAGCGTTTCCAAACCCATGCCGCGTGAGCCTTTGAGCAGTATGAGCTGGTTGCGTAAGGGCTGCTGCGTTAGCCACGCGGCGGCAGTGGCTTTATCGGCAAAGTGAGCAGCGGCCGGGCAGGCCGCCGCGGCAGCCCGCATCAGGTCACCGATGAGCACTACTTTAGCCAGGGGCAAAGTGGCCAGCAGCTCTCCCAGCGCCTGGTGTTCGGCGGCACTGGTTTGGCCCAGCTCAAACATATCGCCCAGAATAGCCACCCGGCCCTGCCCGGCCGCCACGGGGCGCTGGGCAAAGCTGCGCAGCGCCGCGACCATGCTACTGGGGTTGGCATTGTAGGCATCCAGCAGCAGGTCGTTGCCGAGCGCCGTGTGCGCCAGCTGCGAGCGGTTGTTTTGCGGATTGTAGGTGGCCAGGGCCTCGGCTACGTGCCCGGCCGGCACGCCGAAAAAAGCGCCCACTGCGGCGGCGGCGGCCATATTCGGAAAATTATATTCTCCGGTAAGCTGCGCCATTACCTGGGTGCCTTCCCAGAGGCGCAGGCGCAGCGCGGGGTTGGCGCTGAGCAGCGCCGCCGGGTAGTCGTCGGCCGGACCGGGGTACGTGAGGCGCGCCGGCACGGCAGCCGCCAGCGCGGGCAGCTTCGCATCGAGGGTATTGACGAAAGCGATGCCATCGGTAGCACGCAGATAGTCGAATAGCTCACCCTTGCCTTTTGCAATGCCCTCTTCGCCCCCAAAGCCTTCGAGGTGAGCCTTGCCGATGTTGGTGATGAGGCCGTGGGTAGGCTCGGCCCACTGGCAGTAGTCGGCGATTTCACCTTGGTGGTTAGCTCCCATCTCAATCACGGCAAAATTGTGCTCGCGGGGGCGCAGGCGCAGCAGCGTAAGGGGCACTCCAATGTGATTATTCAAATTTCCCAAGGTAGCCAGCACCGTAAACTTTTGGGCCAGCACCACTGTCAGCAGCTCCTTAGTGGTAGTTTTGCCGTTGGAGCCGGTTATCGCCAGCACCGGGCCCCGAAACTGGCGGCGGTGCTCGCGGGCCAGGGCCTGCAGGGCGGCCAGCGGGTTGGAGGCATAAGTGTAGCGGGTGGGGTCCTGGGCCGCCAACGCCTCGTCGTCAACAACGGCGTGGCGGGCGCCCTTAGCCAGGGCACCGGCTGCGAAGTCAGCCCCGCGAAAGCTGGGGCCGTTGAGGGCAAAAAACAAGGTGCCGGGCTGGGGTTGCCGCGAGTCGGTACTCACCTGGCCCTGCGCGGCGAGATAATGGTCGTAGAGAGTCATGAGCAGAAGCCGGAGCGATGGCCGCCCGGCGACAAAGCCGGTCCGCCAGTCGATTGGGCCGGGCAAATGCAAAGTAACATGCAATTTTTACGCGGCGCGCTAAACTATGCCGGCCGGCCGCGCTGTTCTGGCCTTTATCATCCTTTGTTTTATGCTGCATATCCTATCGCGCGTTGGGCTACTGCTGGTGCTGTGGGGCGGACTGCTCGCCGGCCCGGCCCAGGGTCAGACGTCGGGCTCCCAGTTTGGCTTTCAATACGGCAGCGTAGCCAACATTGTGCAGGGCACTGATACGCTGGGCATGCCCTGGGCCGGCGGCCTCAACGCGCCGCAGTTCAGCAGCATCGACTTTAATGGCGATGGCCAGCCCGACCTCTATGCGTTTGACCGGCAAACGTCGCGCAGCTATACCTTTCTGAGCGTGGCCGCTGCCGGCGGCAAGGGCCGGCGCTGGCAGTATGCGCCCGAGTACGAGTGGGCTTTCCCCACCGACCTTTCGGGCTGGGCGCTGCTGCGCGACTACGACTGCGACGGGCGGGCCGATTTATTTACCTTCGCCAGCGGCGGCGACATTCGGGTTTTTCACAACGTGCCCGACGCGGCCGGCCATCCGAGCTTTGTGCTGGCCAACAACCAGCTGACGTTTCCTATCTACAACGGCTACATCAGCAACCTCAACATTGGGGCGTACAATCTGCCTTGCATTCAGGATGTAAATGGCGATGGCCGGCTCGATATCCTGACCTACGACTTCGTAGGCTCCACGGTAATCGAGCTGTATCTGAATGCCAGTACCGGCAGCTGCGGCGGCATCAGCTCCTTTACCCAGGCCACCAACTACTGGGGCCAGGTAGTAGCCTGCGCCGACTGCGCCAACTACCAGCTGCAAGGGGCGGCGGCCTGCTCGCCGCAGCGCATTCAGCACAGCACGGGCCACAACGTGCTGCTGCTCGACCTCAACGGCGACGGCAAGCTCGACCTGCTCGACGGCCGCGACAACTGCCCGCAGCTGACGCGACTGCTCAACTCGGGGGCGTCGAACACCGACGCCGTTATCGCGGCGGCCGGGGCCAGCAGCGCGTTTCCGTCGGCGGCCGCGCCCGTGAACGTGCCGGTTTTTCCGGCCCCCTACTCGTTTGATGCCAACTTCGACGGGATACCCGACCTGGTGGTGTCGCCCAATATGGCCGACAACTCGCTCGACCGCGTGAGCATGCGCCACAGCGTACCCCTGTATCTGAACACGGCTACCAGCGCAGGTGCCGTGCCCAGCTTCAGCCTGAGCAGCGATGGCTTTTTACAGAATGATATGCTCGACGCGAGCGAGGGCAGCATGCCGGCCTTTGGCGACCTCGACGGCGACGGGCTCACCGATATGCTGGTGGGCAACCAGGGCGATTTAGTGAATGGCTACTACCGGGCCAGCCTCTACTACTACCGCAACGTGGGCACTGCTCATCGGCCTGTTTTTCAGCTCGTAACCGATGATTACCTGGGCCTGGCGGCCACCGCGGCCCTCACCCCGAGCGTAAAATTCGAGTCGCTACGCCCGGCGCTGGTCGACCTCAACCGCGACGGTGCCCTCGATTTGGTGTACTCGGCCTACAACGGCACAACATTAAATTTAAACTATATACTAAATACTGCATCAGCCGGCCAGGCGGCCAGTTTTTCGGCGGCGCAGGCCAGCTACTTTCAGCTGCCGGGCCTTACCGGCAACCCCGTGGTTTCTTCGCTGGAAGGCGACACGCCCTGCTTTTTTGATGTTGATAATGACGGGTACGTAGATTTATTGCTGGGCACCAATGCCTTGCAGCCCAGCGGCGGCAGCCTGCGCTACTTCCGCAACCAGGGCGCAGGCAGCCTGGGCAACCTGGCCAATGCTTTTGTGCTGGCCGATGGCGACTATGGGCAGCTGCTCAACAATGGCAGCCGGCCGGCTTTTCTGGCGCCCGCAGTAGCCGACTTCGACGGCGACGGCCAGCCCGATTTGCTGACGCTCGACGGCAAAGGCACGGTCAGCTTTTACAGTAACTTTCGCAGCCAGGGCCCCAAGTTCATTGCGCGCAATGAATTGTTTTACAACAGCTTTAGTGGCCTTTATGAACCGGCCCGGCTGGGTCAGGGCTACGTACTGCGCTTTGCGGCCGCCGCGGCCGACCTCAACCAGGATGGCACTCCCGAGCTATACGTAGGCACCCAAACCGGCGGCATTATCAGCTTTATGCCCCGCAACCGCACGGTGCTGGCCACGCGCACGGCTGCTGCCGCCAGCCTGGCCCTCAGTATTTACCCCAATCCGGCCGCGCAGGCCGCCACCACCGAAACCGCGCAGCCTACGCGCCTGCGCCTGTTTGACCTGGCCGGGCGCCAGGTGCTCAGCGACCTGACGCCCGCGCGCACTCACCACCTCGACCTGCGTGCCCTCGCCCCCGGCCTGTATGTAGTGCAGGCCACTGCAACCGATGGCACTGCTACCAGCCAGCGCCTGGCCGTAGAGTAAGAGGCCGGGAGCAACCAGGATACTTCGCTATACTTTTTTACCGGGAGCTGCTGGTCAGCCACAGTCTTTTAGCATGAAATCGTCGGCGTCGAGCAGGAATGGTAGCTGCTCGCGGTAGCCCTCCAAAGGGCCTGCCTGCAGGGTGTGCGTAAGCACCGTTTGAAGGTTGCCGGCCTGCGCCAGGTATTCGCCATGAATATCGAGCAGCGCCGACTGGCCCGAATATTCCTGCCCAACCCCATCAAGCCCCAGCCTATTGACTCCCAAGGTGTAGGCCATGTTTTCGATGGCCCGCGCCCGCAGCAGGGTTTTCCATATTTCGGCCCGCGCCTGCGGCCAGTTGGCCACGTACAGCAGTAAGTCGTAGGGGTCGTGCCGGTCATTGCGGCTCCAGACCGGGAAGCGCAGGTCGTAGCAGATAAGCGGCCGGATGCGCCAGCCGCGCCACTCTTCCAGCAGGCGGCTGGTGCCGGCTGAGTACACCAGGTGCTCGCCCGCCAGCCGAAACAGGTGGCGCTTGTCGTAGGCGCTATAGCTGCCATCGGGCCGCACCCAGAACAGGCGGTTGTAAAAGCAGCTGCCATCGCGGGTGAGTACGCTGCCCGTAACCACGGCATCGTAGCGGGCAGCCTGTTCGCGCATCCAGTCCAGCGTGGGGCCGGGAAACGTTTCGGCCTGCGACTCAGCCTCCATGCTAAACCCGGTGGTAAACATTTCCGGCAGCACAATCAGGTCGGTGAGGCCTTTTTCGGGCAGTGCTGAGGCCAGCAGATCAGTAATCAGTGCGCGGTTTTCGGCGGGCTGATGCCAGTGTAAAGTAGTTTGGACCAGGGATACCGTTAAATCTTTCTTCATCATACCAACTCGTAATTTCTGTTACCAAAGCGGCTTCCCAGGAGGCACCACTATCTTTTCAGGAGCTAACGCCCTGGCACTAAAGGTGGCCGGGCCAGGCGCTCACCGGCCAGGCGCAGCATCGCCGAGCCTTTGGCAAAGCAAAAGCGCACCAGACCAGTAGAGTAGCCATCGTGGTAAAATGCCGACACCGGCACTACTGCCACGCCCCACTGCCGGGCCAGCTCTTCGGCAAAAGCCAGGTCGGGCAGGGTAGAAAGCGCTGCATAGCTGGCCAGCTGAAAGTAGCCGCCCGGCACCGGCAGCAGCCCCCAGCCGGTGCCGGCCAGCTGGGCCGCAAACTCGTCGCGCTTAGCCTGATAAAACCCGGCCAGGCCGCGGGCGTGCGCATCGGCAGGGTCGGCTTCCAGCACATCGGCCAGGGCGTGCTGCGTGGGGGTGCTTACGGCGAAGGTCACGAACTGATGCACCCGCCGCAGCTCGGCACTGAGGGCGGGCGGAGCTAGGCAGTAGCCCACCTTCCAGCCGGTAGCGTGGTAGGTTTTGCCAAACGACGACAGCACAAAGCTACGCGCCCGCAACCTCGGATGCCGGCGCGCGCTGCCCGGCAGTACGCCGTCAAACACCAGGTGCTCATACACTTCATCGGAGAGCACCAGTATATCGGTGCCCTCAGTGAGAGCCGCCAGCGCGTCCCAGTCGGCAGCCCCAAACACCGCGCCGCTGGGGTTGTGCGGGCTATTCACCATAATGAGCCGGGTGCGGGGCGACAGCGCCTTGCGCACGTCGTCCCAATCGGGCCGGAACTGCGGAGCCGGCAGGCGCACGTAGCGCGGCACCCCACCCTGCAGGCGCACAGCCGGTCCATACAGGTCATAGGCCGGCTCCAGAATAATCACCTCATCGCCGGGGCGCACAACGGCGGCCAGTACGCCATAGAGCGCCTCCGTAGCCCCGGCCGTGATGGTTACCTCGGTGTCGGGGTCGGGGGCAGGCGCATCGGGCTGCAAGCGGCCTACCTGCGCCGCAATGGCCGCTCTCAGGCGGGGCAGCCCCGGCATGGGCGCATACTGATGGCTACCGCTGGCCAGCGCATGGCGCGCCAACGCCTCGCGCAGCACCAGCGGCGGGTCGTAATCAGGAAAACCCTGGGCCAGGTTGAGCGCACCAGTCTGCTGGGCCAGCAAGGTCATCCGGCTGAAAATACTGACCCCAACATCAGGTAGCTTGGAAGAAAGCATAAGCGCTACTGTAAGCAACAAAAAAACAGCTACTAAATTGGCCTGACAATCAGGAGTTTCTAACCCGCAGGCAGTGCGCAGCCCGGCTACTGCCGAGCAAAATAAAGCATAGGCAGTATAAATGCGCGGCAAAGGCCGCTGCGTCGGCGTGGAGACTACGGCAGCGTCCGGCTCCGTAGCCGGCAAGCCGACAGAAGTTTAATATATTAAATTTAATATATTAAAGCCGTGCGTAAGTTGCCTGATTACTTACGGAAAGTACAGCCGAAAAGTGGACCCCACACCCAGTTGGCTGGCCACCTCTATGCGGCCGCCGGCGTTGTCCAGTATTTTCTTGACCATATAGAGCCCGATGCCCGTGCCCTCTACGTGGCTGTGCAGGCGCTGAAACAAGCCGAATAGCTGGCGCTGCTGGTTTTCGTCGAGGCCCAGGCCGTTGTCCTGTACTTCTATCACGCTGTAGGCACCAGCTGCGTAGCTGCGCAGGCGCACCAGCGGCCGGCGGTGAGGGTGGCGGTACTTAAAAGCATTGCTGAGTAGGTTGTAAATAACACTGCGCAGGTTTTTTTCCGAAAAAGCTACGCGAGGGCAGGCCGCCACATCCACCGAAAGCTTCCCCGCAGTGGCAACCAGCTGGGGCTGCAAATCGAGCCGCACGGCCTCAACCAGCGCGGCCAGGTCGATAGCAGCAGCGCCAGGCTGCTCGTACGCTTTTTGCAGCTTGGTAACCTCCGTCAGGTCACCGATGGTACGCTGAAAGCGCTCTATGGCGCGCTGCATCATGGTCAGCAGCGGCGTAATATTAGTGAGGTCGGCTACCTGGTCCAGCTCTTCGCGCAACGCGGTTACCAGGCCCTCGATGTTGCCGATAGGCTCCCGCAAATCGTGTGAGGCGATGTAAATAAAGTTGTCGAGGTCGGCATTGGTACGAATAAGCTGCTCATTGGCAGCAGTAAGGCGTTGATTAGATAGCGATACCTGCTGGCGGGCGGCCACTTGCTCACTTACTTCGGTAGCTACTACCGCCACACTCGTAATCAGCCCTTGCGCATCACGTAAGGGCTGGTATACAAAGTTGAGGTACACTTGCTTCAGACTGCCTTCGCGCTCAAGCAGGGCGCTTACCTCCTGAGCCACAAAGGCCTCGCCGGTCGCCATCACCTGGTCGAGAAGCTCCATAAATCCCTGGTCGCGCACTTCGGGCAGCACCTCCAGCAATTCGCGGCCAACTACCTGGGCCGGCGTGCGCCCCCAGATTTGGGCCATCAGCGGGTTGGCTACTTCGATAACGTAGTGCGCGCCGCGCATGATGGCAATGGCAACCGGGGCCTGGGCAAACAGGTCGGCCAGCTGGGCCTGCTGCTCCAGCTGCTGCCGGCGGGCAACTACCTGCTCGCTTATGTCGAAGGCAAACGACGACACGCCGACAATCTCCCCGTTTTCACGGTCGGCCTGATACGTAAAGTTCAGGTAGCGTGTAGAGGGCCGGCCTTCCGCGTCGTATACCACCACGGGCACCTCATTGCCGAAGTAGGGGCTTCCGGTCTGGTACACCTGGTCGAGCAAGGTAATAAAGCCGCCGGTAACGGCGGCCGGAATGGCCTCGGCCGTAGCCCGGCCCATGAGTACGCGGTCGGGAAACAATTCTTGGTAGGCCGGATTGACGTACTCAATAAAGTGCTGCGCGCCCCGCGCAATAAAAATAAGGGCCGATGTCTGCTCAAATACGTGGTAAAATGCCTGGCGCTGCGCCGCCAGCCGCTCGGCGGCAGCCGTAGCTTCGGCCTGGGCGGCCTGGGCCTGCTGGCGGTTGTGTACCTTATCGGTCGTATCGACAATAAATATCAGAATACCAGTGGTCTGCTGCTGGGCATCGAGCAGTGGCTGAAAGCTAAAATCAACGTAGCGCTGCTCGGGCTCAGCTTCGGCGGCGTTTTGTAGCCACAAGGGGCGCTCTGCACCCGATACCGGCTCGCCGCTCGCATATACCTGGTCGAGCAGCTCCCCCATGCTTTGCTCAAGCAACTCGGGCAATACTTCGCCCAGGGCAGCTCCCAGGCGTGGCCGGTGCCCGGTAAGGGCCTGGAAGCTGGTATTGAAAAAAGTGTAGTGGTGGTGAGGACCGGCCAGGGTAGCCACGGCGGCCGGCACCTGCCTCAGTATTTGCTGAAGCCGATTTTCCTGAACCGCCACCTGCTCGCGCTGGCGCTGGGTTTCTTCTAGCGCCTCAACCAGGGCTTGCGTGCGCTTGGCTACGCGGGCCTCCAGCACCTCATTTAGTTGTCGCAGCTCGTGCTGGGCAACCAGCAGCTCGTCGGTACTGGCTCGTATTTCTTCATTAGCAGCTTGTAGCTCTTCATTGGCAGCCGCCAGCTCCTCATTTAGCTGGTTTGTCTGGCGCGCCTGCTCTTCTACCAGCTGGCGGGCCCGCACCTGCTCGGTTACCTCAATTGCCACCACCACAATACCCGTCACGGTGCCATCGTCGCTGCGCTGGGGCTGGTAGGTAAACGTAACGTAGGCGGTTTCGAGCTGCCCCTGGCGCTTCAGCACGGCCGGCACTTCTGTGCCATGAAAAGGCTGCGCCGTGCGCAGCACCTCGGCCAGCAGCTGGTCGAACCCCTGGCCCTGAATCTCGGGCAGGGCCACTAGCAGCGGCAAGCCAATTACCTCCTCGGGCTGGCGGTCCCACAAGCGGCAAACCAGGGGGTTAGCCAGGGTAATAATGTGCTCAGGGCCTTCCAGGTACGCAAAAGCTACGGGAGCCTGCTGCAACAGGCTATAGAGCTGCTGGCGCTGGCTTTCGGCTTCGGCCCGGGCGGCCCGCTCGCTTACCTGGCTCTGGCGCAGGGCCACTTCTACGGCCGAGCGCGACTCGTCGGCAGTGTCGGTGAAGCTCACGAGCAGCCCCTGCCCTACCCGGCACGCCGACAGCCGGAAATAGTTATCCAGGCTGTCGCCCTGATAGTTGACATCCAGACGCGCCGGGCCACCAGCCTCAAACGTATCACGGTGAAAGGCAAATACGCCTGTTTCCAGCGTGTGCGGATAGTAGTGCAGGTAGGTGCCGCCCGGCCGCGCCGGCTGCTTCAGAATGCGCTGCGCCGCCGGATTTAGCAGGTCGATGGTAAAATCGACGATGACGCCGCCGGCGTCCCGAATGGGCGAGTACAGGGCCATGCCGGTAAGCGAGACCTCAAGCATTGCCCACAGCAGCTCATCGGGCGGGTATGCTACAGGTAAATCGTCGAAAGAGGGAGCAGCAAATTCGGCCATGACGCCCAAGCTACGTAAAGCAGGCCGCTCTTGGCCATTACGCCTCAGAATTTGGCCACCTCCCGGCTGCATTGCGGCGGCCAGATTCCTGATTATTTGTAATTTGCCGCTAACCCCGGCTGCCCACTGGCGGCCGATTTTTATCTGGCGCTGCTCACCTGGCAAAATATGCGGTTTTGGCTATTTCTACTTCTGAGCCTGTGGCCGGCCACCCGGTGCCTGGCAGCGCAGCGCGTGCCGGCTACGGCGGCCCCGCCCGCCCTGCTATTGCGCGATACGACCCAGACGTATCAGCTTTCGCCGCTGTTAGAGTTGCTGCCCGACCCGCCCGGCGCGCCGCTGAGCCTGGCTCAGGTGCTGTCGGCGCCCTATGCGAGCCGCTTTCGGCGCAGCCCCGAGCTTATTCCCAATACTGCCGGCAGCCACACGTACTGGGTACGGTGGCAGCTCGGCAACGCGCTCGACACACGCACCCAATGGGTACTGAGCATGCGGGCTTTCCTGACCAGCTTCGACCTGTTTACGGTAGACAAGCGAGGCCGGGTGGTACGGGCTCAGCACCTCGACCCCGACTACACCTGGGCGGCGCTGCACGCGCTACCGGGCCGGCGGTTCAACATCGCCCTGACGCTGCCCAGCGGGCAGCTCCGCACCTTTTACTTGCATTCAGCCGGCAGTATATATAACTTCCAGATTTGCGAGCGCACGCAGCTGCTGCAGCTGTTTCGGGAGGGAGACGTGTGGGAAACGCTTTTTTTTGGCACCTTCCTGGTACTGGTGGTGTACAATCTGCTGCTTTTTCTGGCTATCCGCGACCGCACCTACCTCTACTACGTGCTGTATGCCAGCAGCTTTGCGCTTTTACAAGCGCAGGCCACCGGCTACCTTCGCCAGTGGCTGGCGCCGATACTGGCCGCGCCGGCTCTGACCAGCCAGCACATCGACCTACTGGAGGGCCTGCTGCTGGGAGCTACGCTGTTTACCGGCATTCTCACGGTGCGCTCCTTTCTGGAAACCGGGCGCCTTGCGCCGCGGCTCGACCGGGCGCTGCGAGTAGTTGCTTACTTTACGCCCCTGCCCCTGCTGGCTGCGTTCGTACCCTATGACTGGAGTGGCTGGCTGGCGCCCCTGGTGGCGCTGGCCGTGAGCGCGGCGCTGCTGGCCGCCGGCATCGCCGTCACCCTCACCGGCTACCGGCCGGCGCGGTATTATATGGCCGGCTGGACGCTGGTACTGCTCGCCGTTATCGCGTTTTACCTGCGCACGCTGCGGCTGCTGCCCGTATCGTTTTTTACCGAATATGGTATTCGGGTTACCTCGGCGCTCGATGTAATTCTGCTCTCGCTGGGGCTGGCCGACCGCATCAACGTGGCCCGGCGCGAGCGGCAGCTGGCTCAGGAGGCCACTATTGCGGCGCTGCGCGAAAAGGATGACGTGCGCGAGCAGGCCACGCGCGAGCTGACCCGCCATGCGGCGCAGCTGCAGCACGCTTACCAGGAGCTGCAAACCAGCCTGCAAACCACCGATAAGCTGCAAAGCCTGGATGAGCTAAAGACGCGCTTTTTTACCAATATCAGCCACGAGCTGCGCACGCCACTCACGCTTATTCTGGCCCCGCTCGAACAGCTCGTGGCTGATACCCGCGCCGACCATCCGGCGGCGGCCGAGTACGAGCTGATGCACCACCAGGCCCGGCGCCTGCTTCAGCTTGTCAATCAGCTGCTCGACGTGGCCCGCCTTGAGGCAGGCCAGCTCCGGCTCCGGGCAGTGCCCACCGACCTGCACCGCTTCGTGCGCACCCACACGGCGGCTTTTAGCTCGCTGGCCGCCAGCCGCGGCCTGCACCTGCTTATTGAGGCCGATGGCCCCGCCGTGGAAGCCTGGGTAGAGCCCGACCAGCTGGAAAAAATCCTGGGTAATCTGCTCAGCAATGCCCTGAAATTTACGCCAGCCAGTGGCACGGTGCGCGTGCGGCTTTATGCCGACGGCCAGGAGGCCGTGCTTCAGGTACAGGATACCGGGCCGGGTATTGCCCCCGGGCACCTGGGCCGCATCTTCGAGCGATTTCAGCAGGCAGATGACTCCCTTACGCGCCCGTACGGTGGCTCGGGCGTGGGCCTGGCGTTGGTCAAAGAGCTCGTGCAGCTGCACCAAGGCCAGGTACGCGTCCAAAGCACGCTGGGCCAGGGAACTACCTTTGAAGTACGGCTTCGGCTGGGCTGCGCTCACTTAACGCCCGAGCAAATGGCCCAGCCCACGGCAGCCGAAGTGCCGGCAACTACTGCCCTGGCCGAGCGGCCCGGCCCAACCGAGCGGTCGGCCCGGACAGCAGCCGACACTTCCGGGAGCCGGCCCTTGGTACTTATTGTGGAAGACCACCCCGACATGCGTCAGTACCTGCGCACCTGCCTGGCGGCCGACTACCGCGTGCTGCTCGCTCCCGATGGGCCGGCTGGCCTGGCAGCAGCCCATACCCACAACCCCGACCTGGTTGTGAGCGACCTGATGATGCCGGGCCTCGATGGCCTGGGTTTGTGCGAACGGCTGAAAGCCGATGAAGCTACCAGCCACATTCCGGTGGTGCTGCTCACGGCCCGCACCACCGACGAAAGCCGGCTGGCCGGCCTGGAGCTGGGCGCCGACGACTACCTCACCAAGCCTTTCCGCCCGGTTGAGCTGCGGGCCAGGGTGCGCAACCTCATTCAGCAGCGGCAGCTGCTGCGGCGGCGCTTCGGGCAGGAAATGACGTTGCAGCCCCGCGATATCGCCATTACCTCGGTCGATGCGCACTTTCTGACCAGGGCGCTGGAGGTGGTAGAAGCGCACCTGGCCGACCCCGATTTTAGCGTTGACCAATTTGCCGATGCGCTGCACCTGAGCCGGATGCAGCTGCACCGCAAGCTCAAAGCACTGGCCGACCAGCCCGCTACCGAGTTTATTCGCACCGTGCGGCTACGCCGGGCCGCACAGCTGCTGGCTGCCACAGCCGGCAATGTCGGCGAAGTGTGCTACCAGGTAGGCTTCCAGCATTTATCCTATTTTACCAAGTGCTTTCGGGAGCTGTATGGCTACCCGCCGTCAGAACACGCTGCCCGCCAGGCGGCCCTCACGGAGTAGAAGCATGAGCCTTCATTGCCCACTGGCGGAGATTTAAATTGCAGCTATAAGCCCGATAGCATCGGGCTTTTTCATTAATCAGGCTTGATTATGAGCATACTACACGCTCTGTTACAAAAGTGCTAGCTTTTGCAAAATTCCTGCTAACTACCACCAGCGGGAGTCAGCCACCTTTGCCGAAGTCAATGGCTTGCACCCCTACGCCGAGCACAGCACCAGCAGCAAGGCATACGTCGGCCCGGCTTTTCATCCTACTTTACATGGCAGGTTTTTGCTCTTCTCCGCGTCCGCTTTGCGGACGTAATACATAGGTTTTGGTGGTTGTGCCCATGCTGGTTAGCGGGCGAGCTGCGAGCTGGCAAGCGGCCGGGCGGGTATGAGGCACGATTACCGGCACACTGGTAGAAGATAAAGGTCAGCTACTTACCATCGGCAAGGGCAGCTTCGACCTGGCTCGCCGGCCCGACATCGAGTAAGAGCCCCTTCGTTTTAAGCAGCCAGCACTCTTCCTCAAAATTTCCATTCAAACGGCAGCTCAGGCTACGCCCATCAATATTATGAAAAATCTATATCATACCGCTTTAGCACTCCTGCTGCTTGGCGCAGCGCCGGGCGCCCACGCCCAGTTCCGGCTACCTGATATCGGCTCCCGCGTGCAGAATGCGGTGAACAATCGCCTTAGCCAGCGCACTGACCAGGCCATTAACAAAGGTCTCGACAAAACCGAAAGCGCGGCTACCTCGGCCGCCAAGGGCACAGGAAGCAGCCCGGCCGCCACCGAGGCGGCGGGTAGCCCAGCGCCGGCCAGCGGTGAGCACCTGACTTCCCGCTACGACTTTGTGCCCGGCACCAAAATTATTTTTGAAGACCGGCTGGCCGGCGAGCAACTGGGCGAGTTTCCGGCCCGCTGGGAGCTGCTCGACGGCAGCGCCGAAGTACTGAGCGCGAGCGGGCAGCCAGCAATTGCCATCGCCCGTAATGCCGACATCAGCCCGCTTATCAAGGAGGCCAACTATCTGCCAGCGGCGTTTACGCTGGAGATGGACGTATTTCTGCTGCCCTCCCAACGCATGTTTGTGTGGCTGTGGGACGAGCGCAAGCACCACCAGGAGGTGAATGGCGAGCTGGGATACCTGCAAATCACGGAAAAAGGCATTACAATGCCCGATAAAAACCTGGGACAGGAAACCCTGACCGAAACGGTGCCGGCCGGCAGCTGGCATCACCTCGCGCTGGCTTTCAACCAGCGCAGCCTTAAAGGCTACCTCGACCAGAGCCGCTTGCTGAACGTGCCCGATGTGCACGGCAAGCCGACGGGCCTTACCATCGGGGCCCGGCCCATCTACGGCGATACCAAGCCACTACTGGTACGCAATGTGCGGCTGGCCGAGGGTGGCAAAGACCTGTATGCCCGCCTCATGACCGATGGCCGCATCGTAAGCCACGATATTTTGTTTGACCCTGGCCAGGCGGTTATCAAGCCAAGCTCGCAGCCCGCTCTCACCCAGCTGACAAGCCTGCTGCAAAGCCAGCCAGCGCTTCGCTTCACCATCGAAGGCCATACCGACTCGGATGGTGATGCCGCGGCCAATCTAAAACTGTCGCAGGCACGCGCTGAGGCCGTGCGGGCTGCCCTGCTCAAAGCAGGCATCTCCGCTGACCGCCTCACCGCCAAGGGCCTGGGAGAAACCAAGCCGCTCGACCCCAGCAATACCGCCGCAGCCAAGGCCCAGAATCGCCGCGTCGAGTTTGTAAAAATTTAGCGCGGCCCGCTCAAATCTTGCTTGGCTATAGTTAAGCGAAGAAGCCGACCACCCATTTCTTGGAAAGAAAAAAAGCCTCCTGCACTGATGCAGAAGGCTTTTTTTGTGGCAACAGTTGGAATCGAACCAACGACACCAGCATTTTCAGTGCTGTGCTCTACCAACTGAGCTATGTTGCCGGGTTTTCCGAAGCCGGGTTAGCGGCTTGGGAGCGCAAAGGTACGAAAACCGGGTTACCGTGCAAGAATCTGGGCGAAAAAATTTCAGAAACGTGCGCGAGGAGCACCTAAAGTAGTCGTCATGCCTACTAAATTGCGGCCCTATCCCACCCCGCCGCTTACCTTTACCGTCTATGCTGCAACCCATTCTTTTCGCGCTGCTGTTGCTGGCAGCCTTCGGCCTGTTTACCTGGCAGGTCCGCAAAATTCGGGCGAATATCCTTGTGGGCCGCGACCGCGATATGAGCGGCCACTTCGGCGAGCGCCTCAACAAAACCCTGCTGGTGGCTTTTGGTCAGCAAAAAATGTTTAAGCGCCTTACGCCCGCGCTGCTGCACCTGGTGGTGTACGTGGGCTTCATCGTCATCAATATCGAGGTAATCGAGATTATTATCGATGGCTTGTTTGGCACGCACCGCTTCCTGAGCTTTCTGGGGCCGGTGTATAGCGCCCTGATGGCCGTGAATGAGACACTGGCGGCGCTGGTTATTGTGGCGGTAGCGGCGTTTTGGTGGCGGCGCAACCACCGCCCGCCGGTGCAGCGGTTTACCGGCGTGGAGCTACGCATGTGGCCTAAGCTCGATGCCAATATTATTCTCTATATAGAAGTAGCGCTTATGCTGGCGCTATTCTTCATGAACTCGGCCGATATTCGGCTGCACCAACTCGAAGGCAAGGGGCTGCCGGGCGCGTTCCCCGTCAGCCACTTCTTATCGGGCCTGCTCACGACCTCTGACGTGGGGACGCTGGAAGTGCTGGAGCGCGCCGGCTGGTGGATTCACATTACGGGCATCCTGCTGTTTCTCAATTACCTGCCCAGCTCCAAGCACTTCCACATACTGGCAGCTTTTCCGAACGTATGGTATTCGCGCCTGGTGCCGCAGGGGCAATTTTCCAATGTGGACAGCATTACCCACGAGGTGAAGGCCATGATGGACCCGAGCTACATAGTGCCGGCGCCGGCTACCAACCCCGACGGCTCGGCCGTGGCCCCGACGCCTTTTGGCGCCAAGGATGTGGAAGACCTGCCCTGGACGGCTCTGCTGAACTCGTACTCGTGCACCGAATGCGGGCGCTGCACCTCGGTATGCCCGGCCAACCTCACGGGCAAGCTGCTCTCGCCGCGCAAAATCATCATGGACACCCGCGACCGGGTGGAAGAGAAATATAATTCGCCGCTACTATTTCACCCCAACGTGTACGGCCCCGAAGCCAGGCACGAGCCCGTTACGGACCTGGCCAATGCTACGCTGCTGCGCGGCAAAGTAACGCCCGAGGAGTTGTGGGCCTGCACCACCTGCAACGCCTGCGTGGAAAGCTGCCCGGTGAATATCAACCCTTTGGAAAGTATTATCGAGATGCGCCGTTTTCTGGTATTGGAAGAGTCGGCCGCACCCAACTCGCTCAACGTCATGTTCTCCAACATCGAAAACAACGGTGCGCCCTGGGCCTTCTCGCCTTCCGACCGCCTCAACTGGGCCGACGAGCTGTACGTGGCGGAGAAGGTGACGACATAAATTAGTACGCGCCGACTAGCTTATCTTTCTATGAAAGGCGAAGACCAAATTTTAGAGTTGCTGGCCGAACTGCTGCGTAAACAAGACTTGACTCATGAAACCTTAGCGGAGATGAATAATCGGCTGGGCAACGTAGAACATCAACTTGACACGGTGGCAGAAGACCAGGTGGCGCACCAACAAATTTCGCGTACGCTGGCGCTCAACCAGCAAAAGCATCAGCGCGAGCTTGAAGATAGTATGGGTATTTTGGACCCCGCGGCCCGGTTGCAGCGCGATACGAACCGTCGTCTCGACCGCTTGGAGCACCCCGGTGATTTCGCTTGATTGAGCCCTCGTTGTTAGTAATTGTGAGTATTTAGCAAAAAAATATGACGCCTACCTCCTCCCCTGCTGCACCGGCCAAGCGCCAGCTTACCGTGCCCACTGTGGCCGACCTGGCCGCCCAGGGCAAGTCGCCTGAAATTCTATTCTGGGTGGGCTGCGCCGGCGCTTTTGATGACCGCTACAAGCGCGTGACGCGCGCTTTCGCCCGCATTCTGGAGCACGTGGGCACCAACTACGCCGTGCTGGGCCTCGAAGAAAGCTGCACCGGTGACCCGGCCAAGCGGGCCGGCAACGAGTTTTTGTTTCAGATGCAGGCCATGCAAAACATCACGACGATGAATGGCTACGGCATCAAGAAAATCGTGACGGCCTGCCCGCACTGCTTCAATACCATCAAAAACGAATATCCGGCGCTGGGTGGTGAATACGAGGTAATTCACCACAGCACCTACCTGCAAGAGCTTATCAACGAGGGCAAAGTAGCGGTGAAGGGCGGCGAAAGCTTCAAGGGCCGCCGCATCACGTTTCACGACTCGTGCTACCTGGGCCGCGCCAACAACATTTACGAAGCCCCGCGCGACGTACTGGCGGCCCTCGACGCCGACCTGGTGGAGATGAAGCGTAGCCGCGCCAACGGCCTGTGCTGCGGCGCCGGCGGCGCCCAGATGTGGAAAGAGCCCGAGCCCGGCAAAAAGGATATCAACATCGAGCGCACCGAGGAGGCGCTGGCCACGCTGAGCGGCGCCGCGGCGGCGCTGGATAACCTGCGCGGCGTCGAAACCGAGCGCCCCGCGCCCGGCCAGCACGAGCTGCAGGGTAGTATCATTGCCGTGGGCTGTCCTTTCTGCATGACCATGATGAGCGACGGCGTGAAAAACAAGGAACAGGAAGGTATCGTGCAGGTATTTGACCTGGCCGAGCTGGTGGCCAGCGCCGAAGGCATCAACGCCTGAGACCACGGATTAGCCCGGATTTTGTAGCCGGTGCTCCTGCGTTTGCCCAGGGGCAGGGCCAACCTGCTGAACCGATATCCCAAATTTTGCAGTCGGTGCGCGTTGGCTCACCTGCCTGCTGTTGCACTCTTCCCTTCGTTTCAACCAACGGGCTTTACGGCTTCACGGCACCTACAAAATCTGTGCAGTCCGCCAAAACCCGTGCTACTCCGTGGTGCTATGTACGTTGCCTTTGACCACCTGCCCCCGCATGCCCGCGTGTGGATATATCAGGCCAGCCGCCCCCTCACCGAAGAAGAGCTGGTGCGGCTGCTACCCCGCCTGGCCACCTTTGCCGAAGAATGGACGAGCCACGGCCGGGACCTGGCCGCTTCGGCGCAGTTTCTGCACCGGCAGTTTCTGGTGATTGGCCTCGACGAAGCCGTGGCGGGGGCCAGCGGCTGCTCTATTGATGCATCGGTGCGATTTGTGCAGGCCCTGGAACAAGAGCTGGGGCTAAGCTTGTTGGAAAAGTCACGCATGGCTTTCCTGGGCGACGACGGGCTCCGGCTGCTCACCCGCCGCGAGCTGCGCGAGGCCATCGCGGCCGGTGAGCTGACTCCTGAGACCTTGTATTTCAACAATACGCTGGGCACCAAGCAGGAATTAGACGACCACTGGCCCGCCCCGGCCGGTCAAACCTGGCTAGCCAGCTATTTTGCCGGGTAGCATCGGGCGGGGGCTGGCCCAAACAGTTGTATTATTGCCTACCAAACCCCGACTTGCATTTCCTGGCTGCATGGCTCTCTCAATTCGCTTTTCGTCCCTCAGAAAATTACTGCTTATCGGGGCCGCCGGCCCGGCTGTGGCGCTGAGCGGCTGTGCCAGCTCGGGCAAGCTAAGCAAAGCCGATAAACGCTTTCAGCGTGGCGAGTACGAGGCGGCTATCCCGCTTTACAAAGCCGACGCGGCCAAGGGTAAGGGTGCGGCTACGGCCAATTTCCGCCTGGGCGAATCTTACCGGCTTTCCAATCGGCTCGACCAGGCCGAGCCCTATTATAAAGCAGCGCTCGATGGCAACTCGCGCAACGCCGACCTCGGCTACCGCTATGCCGAAGCCCTGAAAGCTAATGGCAAGTTTGACGAGGCCGCAGCCCGCTTTACCGCCTACGCCCAAAACGGCACCAACCACACGCTGGCCGCGCGTGCGGAAGCCGAAGCACGCAATGCCTTGGCCAGCAAGGCGCTGGCCGGCGCGGCGGCCGGTTACGAAGTATCTCCCGTAGAGGCCCTAAACTCGCCCAGCTCCGATTTTTCCGCTTCGCGCATGCCGAGCGGCGAGCTGGTGTTTGCCTCGGGCCGCGACGGCAAGCCTTATCCTGGCAATGGCGAGCGCTACACGGCGCTCTATGCCCAGAAATTTGACGACCCCACGGCCCTGACCGGCGGTACGCCGCGCAAGCTGGAGCCCATTTTTAATAACGACAAAGAGCTGCAAGCCAGCGCCACCTACACGCCCGACGGCAAGACGATGGTGTTTGCCCGCTCAAATGATGGCTCGAAAAAAGGCTACCGCAGCGTCGATTTGTGGATTTCCTATTACCGCGACGGGGCCTGGACGACGCCCATCCTGGCTAATATCAATGACCGCACGGCCGACGACTTTGCCCCGGCTTTTGCCCCCGATGGTACCACGCTCTACTTTGCCTCGGGGCGCAAGGGTGGGCAGGGCGGCAACGACCTGTACAAGGCCACGCTGGGCCCCAATGGCCGCTTCTCGCCCGCCGAAAACCTGGGTGAGGCCATCAACTCGGTGGGCAACGACAACTTCCCCGGCGTAGCGCCCGATGGCACGCTCTACTTTTCGTCTGATGGCTGGCCCGGCTACGGCAAGCTCGATATTTTCCAGGTGAAAGGCGGCAAGCCCGTAAACCTGGGCCCCGGCATCAACAGCCCGGCCGACGATTTTGCGCCGTATTTCACGGCCCCCGGCGTAGGTATTTTTTCCTCCAACCGGGCGGGCGGCAAAGGCTCGGACGACTTATACTCATTTAAAAAGAAGCCGCGCAAAATCGTTACGTTCTTTGCCGATGGCACAGTAGTGGAGCGCGATAGCAAAACTGGCGCAACCACCCCCGTAGCCAATGAAACGGTAACCATCACCAGCGGCACCGGTCAGAAGCGCGACGTGCTCACCGGCCCCGATGGCAAATTCACGACCAAGCTCGACTCGGCTCAGACCTACGGCTTATTTGCTGACCGCAACGGCGACTTTACGGCGCGGGCCAGCCTGAGCACCATCGGGCACTATCCCAACCCGGAGGCACTGACTCAGCCCCAGAACGATATCAAGCTGCCCGTGACGCTCACGCTCAATAAAATCGTCGTGAACCGGGCCATCGAAATCAAGGACATTTTTTACGACTACAACAAGTTCAATATCCGCCCCGACGCGGCTATCCGCCTCGATACGCTGGTGCAAACCTTGCAGGACAATCCCAAGATTAACATCGAGTTGAGCTCGCACACCGACCAGCGGGGCAAAGATGCCTACAACCTCAAGCTCAGCCAGCAGCGGGCCGAGGCGGCGGTGGCGTACATTATCAGCAAGGGCATCGACAAGAGCCGCATCACGGCCAAAGGCTACGGCGAAACCCGGCCTATCGTGAAAGATGCCAAGACCGAGGCCGACTACCAGCGCAATCGTCGCACCGAGTTTAAAGTGACGCGAATAGACAAATAAGAATGGCCCAACCAGTTTTGCCGATAATCATATTAATTATTAAATATATATTGAATAATTAATACATCCCGAAAAAGCCTTTGCTTAGCGAAGGCTTTTTTGTTGGCACGGGGTTTGAATTTAGCTGTCCGAAGCTGCAAGGATTTTTACTGCTTCCTGGTTTAGTCATTTATGAAAACCCTCTTTAAGTTGGCTGCAACGCTGCTCCTTACCTGGACTGCGGTAGCCCCAGCGCTGGCCGCGCCGCCGGCCAACCTGACTATTACGGCCGAGCAGGGCCAGCCCTTTAGCCTGGTGCTGGATGGGCGGCTGTTGACGCGGCCGGTAGCGCCCCAGGTACGGGTAGCGCTGCTGGCACCCGGCCGGCACTGGGCCGAGTTCAGCGTGCCCACCGGCTACGGCCCGCCGATGCGCTTTCGCACTACGGTGTGGCTGCAACCCGGCCTGGAAACCGACTACGTGCTGCTAGTGCGCCCGTATGGGCCACAGCTGCGGCAGGTTGGCGTGTTGCCGATTGGCAGCCCGGCCTACGGGCAGGGGGGCTATTATGACCAGGGCGCTGCTCCGTATGGCAATGGCCAGGGCAGTTACAACGACCCACAGGGCGGCTATTACGGCCCAGGCCAGGCGCCGGCTCCCGCTCAGGGGGGCTACCCTAACGGCGGCTATGACCCGCGCGGGGCCTATCCTGGCAATGGGCAGCCCCAGCCCTACCCGGCACCGGTGCCTACCCCGACTTACCCCGGCCAGCAGCCTCAGTCCTACCCGGCCCCTGCCCCGGCTCCCGCTTACCCCGGCAACGGCCAGCCGCAGAGCAATTCCGGCGATTATAACAACGCACCGGCCGGCAGCTACCCCGACACTACCGCCAACGGCGGCTACGACCCGAGCACGGTCCCCAACAGCGCGGCCAGCCTGCAGCCCCTGGCTCCGGCCGACGTAGAAGGCCTCAGCCAGGACCTGCGCCAGCGTGCCACCGATGAGGAGCGCCTGCGCACCGCTACCCAGGCCCTCGACCAAAGCAGCCTCAGCGCCGATGAGCTGGCCGAGCTGGTCAGGACCTTTGTTCACGATGAGTCGCGCATTGAGCTGGCGCGCTTTGGCTACTCGCACCTCAGCGACCCTCAGAATTTCAGCCACGTGTACAGCGCGCTGCAATTCAAATCGAGCATACGCACGCTGAAGCAGGCAGTGGGCCTGCCGCAAGACTAACTACCTTTCCGACCTTCAAACACCACGCAAAAGCCCCGGCTGCCAGACTGGCAACCGGGGCTTTTGCCATATATAAAATATGCTATCTTAACCGGTCGTAGCTGTTGCGCACCAGCTGCTCATCGCGCCGGATAAAGCGATTGGCGAGCAGGTTCAGCAGCAGCGCCAGCGTGGGCAGGTAGAAAGCCGGCTGAAACTGGCCTTCGAGCTTGGGGTTAAGCAACGTTTCGCCCTGATTGGAAAAATAAAACGCGGCCCCGAAGGTGGCCATAATCAGCAGCAGGTTGAGCATACCCAGCTTGAGCTGGGTAAACCGGGTGCGGAACTGGAAAATTTCGTACATGGCCACCGCCGCCGAGGCCAGGGCCAGCACGCCAATTACCCAGACCGGCGCATTTGTGGCGGGGCGCGGCATGTTGGTCGGCGTAAAGCCAAAGGCCGTCAGGGTTAGTTCCTGATGCGTGAGGGCATCAACTTTGTGCCAGAGAGGCAGGGCGAGCAGGCTCAGCATGGCTAAAGCCAGCAGCAACAGAAAAACGCTTTGAATTCTTTGTATCATCTTTGCGGTTGTGGAAAAGGCCCGCGCCGGTGCGCGTTGCCAGGCCAAAATTAGCCCTCAACCGGCGGACTCGCTTCGCCCCAACGATACTCTGGAATGCCCAATGCGTATATCGTGGATGCCGTGCGCACCCCGATTGGAAAGTTTGGCGGCGCGCTCAGCAGCGTCCGCCCCGATGACCTGGCCGCCCTCGTACTGCGTGAGCTGCTGCGCCGCAACCCCAGCCTCGACAAAAACGCCGTAGAAGACGTAATAATGGGGGCCGCCAACCAAGCCGGCGAAGACAACCGCAACGTGGCCCGCATGGCCGCCCTGCTGGCCGGCCTGCCCGTCACTGTGCCGGGCAACACTGTAAACCGTCTCTGTGCCAGCGGCTTACAAAGCATTATGGATGCAGCCCGCGCCATTAAAGTGGGTGAAGGCGACGTGTATCTGGCTGGGGGCTCGGAGAGCATGACCCGCGCTCCCTTCGTGATGGCGAAGTCGGCCACAGCTTTTGCCCGCGATTTCACCGCCCACGATACCACGCTGGGCTGGCGCTTCGTGAACCCGCGCCTGGCCAAGGAGCACTACCCCTACACGATGGGCGAAACGGCTGAAAACGTGGCCGCCCAGTACAACATCAGCCGCGAGGAGCAGGATGCGTTCGCGTTTGAGAGCCAGCGCAAGTACCACCGCGCCGCCGAAAAAGGCCGCTTCCGTAAGGAGCTGGTGCCGGTGTTTCTGCCGCAGCCCAAAGGCGATACGGCTCTGTTTGACACCGACGAGCAGCCTCGTATTTCGAGCCTTGAAAAGCTGGCTACCCTTAAGCCGGCCTTCAAGCTCGACGGTGGCACCGTAACGGCCGGCAACTCGGCGGGCATCAACGACGGGGCCGCCGCCGCGCTGCTGGTGAGCGACGAGGCGCTGGCTCGCTACAACCTCAAGCCACTGGCCCGGATAATATCCTCGGCGGTGGCGGGCGTCGACCCGGCCATTATGGGCATGGGGCCGGTGCCGGCTATCCGCAAGGCGCTGGACCGCGCGGGCCTCACCCTGGCCGACATGGATTTGCTGGAGCTGAACGAGGCCTTTGCCTCCCAGAGCCTGGCCGTTATCCGGGAGCTCGGGGCCGACGTGAGCAAGGTGAACGTGAATGGCGGCTCCATCGCCATTGGCCACCCCCTGGGGTCGAGCGGGGCCCGCATTGTGGCCACGCTGGTGCACGAGATGCAGCGCCGCGAGGGCGTTCGCTACGGCCTCGCCGCCATGTGCGTGGGGGTAGGCCAGGGCATCGCCATGGTTTTCGAGAAAATGTAAGCGTAGCGTGGACTCACAGAGCCCACGCGTTGAACTACTTGCGCGCGGACTCGCAGAGTCCGCGCTACTTCCCACCCCGCATGACCTACGACCTTTCGCCCACCTTTGCCGCCGCCCAGGATGCGGCCGATTCCCTGGCTGCCTTCCGGCAGGAATTTCACATTCCGCCCGGTCCGGATGGCCGGCCCACTGCCTACTTCTGCGGCAACTCGCTGGGCCTGCTGCCCCGCGCCGCCCGCGCCGCCGTGGAGGCCGAGTTTAACTCGTGGGAGACGCGGGCCGTTGAAGGCCATTTTCAGGGCGAGTCGCCGTGGATGTATTACCACGAAAACCTGACCGAAGGCGCGGCCCGCCTGGTGGGCGGCCACCCGCTGGAAGTGGTGATAATGAACACGCTCACAGTAAACCTACACCTAATACTCGTGTCGTTTTACCGGCCCACTGCCACCCGCTACAAGGTGCTGATGGAAGGCGGCGCCTTTCCCTCCGACCAGTACGCGCTCGAAAGCCAGGCACGCCTGCACGGCCTCGACCCGGCCGAGGCCATTGTGGAGATGCTACCGCGCCCCGGCGAGCACTTATTGCGGACCGAAGACATCGAGGCCAAAATCGCCGAGCTGGGCGACTCACTGGCGACGGTCATTTTTGGCGGCATCAATTACTACACGGGGCAGGTCTTTGATATGGCGGCCATTACGCGGGCGGGCCACGCGGTGGGGGCCACCGTGGGCTTCGACCTGGCGCACGCGGCCGGCAACGTAGAGCTGAAGCTGCACGACTGGGACGTGGATTTTGCCTGCTGGTGCACCTATAAATACCTGAACTCGGGACCGGGCGGCACGTCGGGAGTATTTATTAATGAGCGCTTTGCGCATCAGCCCGACCTGCTGCGACTGGCCGGCTGGTGGGGCCAGGACCCCAAAGAGCGCTTCCAGATGAAGCCGGGCTTCCGGCCGTCGCCGGGGGCATCGGGCTGGCAGCTCTCGTGCGGGCAGGTGCTGCCGATGGCCGTGCACCGGGCCAACCTGGAGATTTTTGACCGCGCCGGCGGCGTGGCTGTGCTGCGCGCCAAGAGCAAAAAGCTGACTGGCTACCTCGAGTTTCTTATCAACCAACTGGGCTTACCGAAGACCAGGCTCGAAATCATTACCCCCGCCGACCCGGCGCAGCGCGGCTGCCAGCTCTCGCTGCTGGTGCACGAGCGCGGGCGCGACTTATTCAACTTTTTGGCTGCGCGGGGCATTATTGCCGACTGGCGCGAGCCCAACGTCATTCGCCTTGCACCCGTACCGCTCTATAATTCGTTTGAAGATGTGCGCCGGGCAGGCGCAGCTATTTCTGAGTTTTACAATCAGTAGCGAGCGGTGAACAGTTGCTGCCCAACCGGCCACTGTTCATTGCGCGCTGCTCATTGCTCACTCCCCTATTATGGAAGATTACGCGGCCAAGATGGCCCTTAAGTCCGATGCGGCGCTCCGCGAGTACGTGACTGGCTACGCCCAGTACCGCGAAGACGCCGTGCTGGCCGCCTTCGACGAACTGCGACGACGCGGCCAGCCCGCCCCCGAGGAAACGACGCTACGGCCCCAGCTGGAGGCCGCGGCCCAGGCCCAGGCCGCCGCAGCGGCCGAAGCAGCCCGGCTCAACCGTGCCGAAAACATTGGGCTACCCGCCGAAGAGCAGCCCGTGCTGTACACGCCGGGTGTAATTGTCCTTTTTTCGGTGCTCTTCAATACTATTATTGCGGGTGCCGTGCTGCTGGCGATGAACCTGAGCCGCCTCAAGCGCACCAAGGCCATCTGGGGACTGGTTGCATTCGTGCTGGCGTACCTGATTGGAGAAGCGGTGATAGTAAATATTTTTATGCAAAAATATACTATCAACCCTTTACTAGTGCCGCTATTGAATCTGCCGGCTATCCTGGCTTACATTCTCTGGTTTTGGCCGCGCTACGTGGGTACGCATCAGTTTAAGCCGCGCGGGTGGCTGCTGCCGCTGCTCATCTGCTTCAGCGTTATGCTGGCGCTGGGGCTGCTGCTCCAACACATTCCCGGAGCTGCCCAGCTTATGAAGCAACAAATGCAGCAGCAATAGGCCTCAGCTCCGTCTCCGTCAACAGTAAAAAGCCCGGCCGCATACGATTGCGGCCGGGCTTTTTACTGTTGAAGCGCTTGCAGCGATTAGCTTATGAGCTGACAAAGCACGGTTTCACCGCCCTTCACTTTCTGACCCAGCTCTACTTTAATCTCGGCGTTGAGGGGCACAAAAATATCGACCCGCGAGCCGAACTTGATAAAACCAAACTCTTCGCCCTGGCTTACTTCATCGCCCTCATTCACATACCACACAATGCGGCGGGCCATGGCCCCGGCAATCTGCCGGAAGAGTACCAGCGGACCGGCGTCGCTCTCAACTACTACCGTGGTGCGCTCATTTTGGGTGCTGCTTTTGGGGTGCCAGGCCACCAGGTACTGGCCGGGGTGATACTTAAAATACCTGACGATGCCCGACACCGGATTGCGGGTAATGTGCACATTGATGGGCGACATAAATACGCTGATTTGCCGGCGGGCATCCTCAAAATACTCGGTTTCAATCACTTCCTCAATCACCACCACTTTGCCATCGGCCGGGGCCAGCAGCAGGTCCTCGTGCGTGAGCAAGCGGCGAAAGGGCGAGCGGAAGAACTGCAGCAGCAGCAGAAAAGCTACTACTGATGCACCTGCAAAAATGCGATTAAACACCACGTTGGGGCCGTTGTAGCGACTTAGCAGCAGGTTGAGGGCCAGCAGCACGAGTAGCGTCACGAACAAGATGCGGCGACCTTCTTTGTGTATCTTAATCACTGATTAGCACGAATTTTAGCGGATTTCACGGATTTTGTGGACGGTTAACCGCCCTCGGCACTTCACTTAATTAACACGTAAATTAACGGCAACAGTTGTTAACGCGCTCTTTTAACCAAGCAATTATCGGCTAGCTCCTCATGGCAGAAGGAGCCAGCCGATAGCCGTCCACAAAATCCGTGAAATCCGCTAAAATTCGTGCTAATCAGTGGTCTTAGTAGCCGCCGCGGTACTTGTAGGTTTGGGCTACCTTATCGATGGCTACTACGTAGGCCGCAATACGCATCGGGACGCTGTATTTCTGGCTGGTAACGTACACTTTCTCAAAGGCTTCGGTCATGATGCGGTCGGCGCGGTCAGTTACCATATCGAGGCTCCACTTGAAGCCCTGCTTGTTCTGCACCCACTCAAAGTAGCTTACGGTTACGCCACCCGAGTTGGCCAGAATGTCGGGCACTACCATGATGCCCTTCTCATTAATAATGGGGTCGGCCGAGGCCGAGGTGGGGCCGTTGGCACCTTCCACAATGAGCTTAGCCTGGATAAAGGGAGCATTGTGCTCGGTAATCACATCCTCGACAGCGGCCGGCACAATTACGTCTACCGCTGAGGTCAGCAGCTTGGTGGGGTCCATGGGGTCAGCGCCTTCAAAGCCTTCCAGGCGACCGCTGTGGGCATTTTTGTAGGCAATAGCCTCGTCGATGTTGATGCCGTTATCGTTCCAGTAAGCACCCGAAATATCAGATACGCCCTTCACTTTCAAGCCCTTATCAAACAACAGCTTGGCGGCCCACGAGCCTACGTTGCCGAAGCCCTGCACGGCTACCGAAGTTTCTTCGGGCTTCATGCCCAGCTTGTTGAGCGCGGCCAGCGTCGATACCATTACGCCGCGGCCGGTGGCCTCGGTGCGACCCAGCGAACCGCCCATTACCAGGGGCTTACCCGTCACGACAGCCGAGGCAGTCGAGCCCACGGTCTTGGAAAACTCGTCCATAATCCAGGCCATCTCGCGGGGGCCGGTGCCCATGTCGGGGGCCGGAATGTCGCGGTCGGGGCCGAATACATCCTTCATGGCCACGGTGTAGGCACGGGTCAGGCGCTCAATCTCGCCCACGCTCATGGTAGTAGGGTCGCAGATGATGCCACCCTTCGCCCCACCGTAGGGAATATCGACCACGGCGCACTTCCAGGTCATCCAGGCGGCGAGGGCTTTCACCTCGTCGAGGTGCACGTGCATATCATAGCGAATGCCGCCCTTGCTGGGGCCCAGTATGGTGTTGTGCACCACGCGGTAGCCTTCAAATACGCGCACCTTGCCATCATCCATCGATACGGGCATGTGCACGATAACCTGCTTATCGGGCGCCTTCAGTACTTCATAAGTAGTATCGTCAAGTCCTAATATTTCGGCCGCGATATTGAAGCGCGACATCATGGACTCAAGCGGATTTTCGGTGTCGACCCGCGGGGCCGGCTCTTTGTACACAGTGGTGGCTGCCATGTGAGAGGATAAAAAGTGAGGGGTGGGTGGGATGATGGAGGACAGATGCGCTTACGAAAACGCGCCGCAAAGGTACGCCGGTTGGGAATGAGTAATGGGTAATGAGTAATTGATGAGCGGTAGAGCAATGAGCAATACTGCTCAATTGAGCAGGCCCGCATTACCCATTACCCATTACCCATCATCCCAGCAGCGCTTGCAGCAGGGCCAGCACCGGCAGCACCAGCAAAAAAGCGTCGAAGCGGTCGAGCAGGCCGCCGTGGCCGGGCAGGAAGGTGCCCGAGTCTTTGACGCCCGCGCTGCGCTTGAGCATCGACTCGGCGAGGTCGCCGAGCGGGCCGAACACGGCCACCACACCCGCCGCCACCAGACGGTGGCTCAGCGGAATATCGGGCAGGAAATAGCCGGCTGCCCAGCCCGTAACGAGCGTAAGCGCTGCTCCTCCGGCCCAGCCTTCCCAGGTTTTGCCGGGCGAGATGCTGGGCGCCAGCTTGTGCTTGCCAAAGTTTTTGCCCGCGAAGTAGGCGCCGGTATCGGCCGCCCACACGAAGAAAATGAGGCAGAAGATACGGCCGGGCTCGAAGTGGCCCGAGCCGTAGGCTATAACGCTCAGCAAAGCCATCGGCAGGCTGACATAAAGTAAGCCAGTGAGCGTAGCCCCAATATTTGAGAAAGGCTGACCATGATTCGGCCACAATACGGTTTCTCTTATTATTAACACGACCAATAGTAGAATAGCCGCCGCAATCCAGAGGGGAATGCTTGATAGCAGCATTACAAGGTCGAATAACCTGAATGACCCAGGCGTAGCCTGCGGAAAGGCTGACAAAGGAGGATAAAGGGTACTATTAACGGATAAGTGAAATAGCCCCCCATATACAGTCCAGCCGACAAGAAAATTGATGACTGCGAAAATCAATACTCCTACAATCCCTCCAGCCCAGCTGGCCGGCCGATGCCCGCTGGCCCGCATTATCCGGTAAAACTCTTTCAAAATCACGGCCTGGACGGCCGCAAAAAACAGCGCAAAGGAGATAGGTCCGCCAAAGGTGCAGCCGATGAGCAGCGCCGCCGCCAGCGCACCCCAGATAACGCGCAGGCGCAGGTTGCTGGGGCCTTTGGGCTCGGCTGGTTCGGGGGCGGGCGAGGTAGTAGCTGGATTCAAATCGGCAAAGATTAAGGCGTAAAGAAGCTAGCGGGACACGCGCTCGCTGGGCAGTACGGAGTCTAACGAAGGGGCTGGCTGGCTGGCCGACCAGCGCTGATGCAGCCAGTAGAGCAGCCCTGCCGTGAGCGCGGCCGAGAGTATAACGGCCGGCCAAGGCACCGCGGCATTGGCGTCGGGGTCGAAAGCAGCGGGCAGCAGCTTGTTTTGAAACAGATAGAGCACTACCAGCTGCAAGGCATTCTGCGTGAAGTGCGCGGCCATCGATACGACGATATTGCCGCTCCATTCGTAGAGATACCCTAAGAGCAGGCCCAGGACAAAGCGCGGAATAAAGCCGAAAAACTGCACATGAATGGCCGAGAAAATGGCGGCCGCCAGCCACACGCCCATATGCCTTGAGCCGAACCACCGCACCAGACAGCGCTGCACGCCGCCCCGAAACACCAGCTCTTCGGCCACGGCCGGCACAATGGCAATAACGATAAGCCCAACCAGCAGCCGGGCGGGCGTGTGAAAGTCGGTAAGAAACTTGGTGAGGCCGGCGGCCTGGTCTTCTTTATCGCGCGCCCATAGCTCAAAGCCATGCAGCGCCGCCGGGAAGTGCGCCCCGGCATTCCAGGCTACCAGGGCCGACAGAAAAGGCACCGAACAGATAATAACCAGCCCCGCGGCGGCCGGCCACCAGGCCGCCCCCAGCCGGCGCGGCGCGTAGTAGCTACCGACAGACTGCCCCACTAGCAGTGGCAGCACCACTGCCCCGGCCCCCACCCCCGCCAGCGACAGGCCCTGGTAAAGCATCAGCACCTCCCAGCCGTGCGGGGCACGCTCGGGCGCGGCGGCCAGCGCCCCAAACTGCAGCATCGACACGCCGTAGAGGGCATTGGCCAGCAGCAGGGCCAGCAGGCTGGCCAGGCACAGCCCCGCCACGGCCAGCCCCAGCAGCATCAGAAGTTGCACAGCGGGGTGTACGGAGCGGGGCGTCAAACCTTTCATAAAGCCAGAGGTGTTCAAGGGGGTGTAAATTTGCGCAATAAATATTCGTCCGACGTACTGTGCTTACTGCAGCGCGACGTTCTTTTACTTAAAGCCCGCCTATTTCCGTGGTTACGATTCGTACTATTCAGCTGCCCGACTTCCCGCTGCTGCTCGCGCCAATGGAAGACGTATCGGACCCGCCCTTCCGGGCCGTGTGCAAGGCCAATGGGGCCGACCTCATGTACACCGAGTTTATTTCGAGCGAAGGACTGATTCGGGCGGCGGCCAAAAGCCGGCAGAAGCTCGACGTGTTCGACTACGAGCGGCCCATTGGCATTCAGCTCTTTGGCTCCGACGTAGACACGATGGGCGAATGCGCGGCCATCAGCACCGAGGCCGGGCCCGATTTGATTGACATCAACTACGGCTGCCCGGTGAAGCAGGTGGCCCTGCGCGGCGCGGGCGCGGCGCTGCTGCGCGACGTTCCCAAGATGGTAGCCATGACCGCCGCCGTAGTCAAAAATACCCACCTGCCGGTGACCGTAAAAACCCGCCTGGGCTGGGACAACGACACGCTGAACGTAGAGGAAGTAGCTGAGCGCCTGCAGGATGTGGGCATTGAGGCGCTTACCGTGCACGGCCGCACCCGCGTGCAGCTCTACAAAGGCGAAGCCGACTGGCGGCTTATCGCCAAAATCAAGAACAACCCGCGCATTAAAATTCCCATATTCGGCAATGGCGATATTGATTCACCCGAAAAAGCGCTCGCTTACAAGAACCGCTACGGCGTGGATGGCGTGATGATAGGCCGGGCCGCTATCGGCTATCCGTGGATTTTTCGGGAAGTAAAGCACTTCGTGGCTACGGGCCAGCACCTGGCCCCGCCCACGCTGGAAGAGCGCATTGCCATGTGCCGGATGCACTTCGACAAAAGCCTGGAGTGGAAAGGCCCGAAGGCCGGTATTTTTGAGATGCGACGGCACTACGCGCATTATTTCCGCGGGCTCGAAGGGGCCAAGCAGTGGCGCACCCGCCTGGTCGATGCTGAAAACGGGGAGCAGGTATACGCTATATTAGAAGAAATTGCGGCCAGCGACGCCGTGCTGGTGGGCTAGCCGGCGGCTTACGGATTGATAGTTTAAAAATAATAACTATCACAAAAATCGCCTGTCACTATCTCCCATTCTGCATCTCCGTGCGGCGCATGGGCATTTTATCGACGGTGCCGAAGAGGTCGGCAGGGGCTAGCGGCTGGTTTTCAGTGCGCTTCACGCCGCCGTCTTTGCCGATGAGCACGGCTCGAAAGCCGGCCAGCGGCTGGGCGAGCCGCTGGGTCCAGCACTGGCGGTCGGCGGGCGAAAGCTGGTCGTAGACAACCTCAATTACCTGAAAATCGCGCTCGGCTAATCCCTTTTTGCTGGCAGCCAGCAGCTTTTTCTGCTGCTGGAAATCGGCTTGGCTAGCCGTGGGCGCGCCAATGAGCAGCAGCCGGTGCTGCCAGCGACTGGCTTGCAGCGTGTGCGCCAGGCTGGGTGTGGGGGTGGGGTGGGCAGCCAGCAGCCCGAGCATAGCCAGCCCGCAAAATATCCAGGTGGAAGCCGTCATGTTCAAGCCAAGGAGATTACCTGCTGCTTACGCTAATCGAGCCCGGCGCGGCCAGGTGGCTGCTTCACCAGGCGTTCACCGGCAGCCCGGCGCCCGTTTGTGCGTATAGCTTTCCTTTGCGCTTTCACTCCTATTTCTTCGCACAATGAGCGACACCCCCATGGACTACGCATTCGGCATGATTGGCCTCGGCACGATGGGCCGCAACCTGCTGCTGAACATGGCCGACCACGGCTTTGCGGTGGCTGGCTACGACAAAAACCAAAAGCAGGTAGACCTGCTCGGCCAGGAAGGCCAGGGCAAGCCCGTAAAGGGCTTTATGGACTCCAAAGAATTTGTGCAGAGCATTAAAATGCCCCGCGCTATCATGATGCTGGTGCCCGCGGGCGCTATTGTCGACAGCGTGATTGCGGAGATGACACCGCTGCTTAGCCCCGGCGATATTCTCATCGACGGCGGCAACTCGCACTTCACCGATACCGAGCGCCGGGCCAAGGAGCTGGCGGCCAAAAACCTGCACTTCTTCGGCATGGGCGTGAGCGGCGGCGAGGAAGGTGCCCGCTTTGGCCCTAGCATGATGCCCGGCGGCGACGCCGAGGCCTACAAAGTAATGCAGCCGGTGTTTGAGGCCATCGCGGCCAAAGTTGATGGCGCGCCCTGCGTGGCCTACATGGGCCCAGGGGCGGCGGGCCACTTCGTAAAAATGGTGCACAACGGCATCGAATACGGCCTGATGGAGCTGATAGCCGAAACCTACGGTGTGCTTAAAACCGGCCTGGGTCTTGATAACGCAGCTATCGGCCAGGTATTTACGCAGTGGAACGAGGGGCGCCTGCAGTCGTTCCTGTTAGATATAACCAAGGATATATTTGCCTTCAACGCCCCCGGCACCGACCACCTGCTGCTCGACGACATCAAGGATGAGGCCCGCGCCAAGGGTACCGGCAAGTGGACTTCGCAGGTGGCGATGGACCTGCAGGCCCCCATCCCGACTATCGACACGGCCGTGTCGATGCGCGACTTATCGAAGTACAAAGAGCTGCGGGTGCAGCTGGCTGCGCAGTACGGCCCCGAAGCCGGCCAGCTGCCTGGCAATAAGGAAGAAGTGCTCAGGCAGTTGGAGCAGGCCTTCTACTTCAGCATGATAATGAGCTATGCCCAGGGCATGCACCTGCTGGCCAAGGCGTCGGAAGAGTACAAATACGACCTGCACCTGGCCACCATTGCTAAAATCTGGCGCGGCGGCTGCATTATCCGCTCGGCATTTTTGAACGACATTTTCAATGCCTTCGAAGGCAATAACCAGCTGGCTCACTTGCTGCTCGATGGCAAGGTGCAGCCGCTGGTGCAGGGCAGCGTGGGCGGCGCACGCAGCCTTATCGCGGCAGCCGTAACGAGCGGGCTGGCCGTACCGGCCTACACCTCGGCGCTGGGCTATTTTGATGCCTTCCGCACGGCCCGCCTGCCTTCGAATCTTATTCAGGCGCAGCGCGACTATTTCGGGGCGCACACCTACGAGCTGATTGGGAAAGAAGGTGTTTTTCATACGCAATGGACGGGCTTGCGCGACAAGGTAGAGTCGCCGGCCGGCCCGCAGGCAAACCAGGCGCCGGCCACGCCGCCCGTGCCCGGCACTAAGCAGTCAAACGAAGAGCCTCTTAACAAGCACTTGTAGATGAACGCGCTTTTAAAATCACAGCCGACCGTTTTCGTCATTTTTGGCGGCACCGGCGACCTGAACGCCCGCAAGCTGGCCCCGGCCCTGTATAACCTTTACCTCGAAGGCTGGCTGCCCGAGCAGTTTGCCCTCATCGGCACGGGCCGCACCCCTCTCACCGACGACGACTTCCGGGGCCGGATGCTGAGCGACGTAAACGAGTTTTCGCGTAGCGGCAAGGTGAAGCAGGAGCAGTGGGAGGCTTTCGGGCCGCACATTTATTACCAGGCCGCCGACGTGCAGAATGCCAAGACCTACAAGGAGTTTGGCACGCGCATCAAGGAGCTGGAAAAAGACTGGAAAGCGCCCGCCAACGTCATCTACTACCTGGCGGTAGCGCCCAACTTCTTCCCCATTATTGCCGAAAACCTGGCCAAAGCCGGCCTGACGGAAGATGCCGAACGCACGCGCATCGTTATTGAGAAGCCTTTTGGCCACGACCTCGATTCGGCCAAGGAGCTAAATACGCTGCTGGGTCGCATATTCCAGGAAAAGCAAATATACAGAATCGACCATTATCTGGGCAAGGAGACGGTGCAGAACATCATGGCTTTCCGCTTTGCCAATGCTATAATGGAGCCGCTCTGGAACCGCAACTACATCGAGCACGTCCAGATTTCAGTAACCGAGAGCCTGGGCGTGGGCGAGCGCACGGGCTACTACGATGGCTCGGGGGCGCTGCGCGACATGATTCAGAACCACCTGCTGCAATTGCTGTGCATAGTGGCCATGGAGCCGCCGGTGAGCTTCAGCGCCGAAGAAGTGCGCGACCGCAAGGTGGACGTGCTGCGGGCCATGCGCCGCTTCACGCCCGAAAGCGTGCGCGAGCAGGCCGTGCGCGGACAGTACGGGCCGGGCTGGATTGAGGGAAAACAGGTGCCCGGCTACCGCGAGGAGCCCGGCGCTAACCCCCAATCGAATACGGAAACCTTCGCGGCGGTAAAGTTTTTTGTGGACAACTGGCGCTGGCACGGGGTACCGTTTTACCTGCGCACCGGCAAGCGGCTGCACCGGTCGGCCTCGGTCATAACCATTCAGTTTAAGGAGGTGCCGCACTTCATTTTTCCGCCCGAAACGGTGGACACCATGAAGCAGAACCGTCTGGTTATCAGCATTCAGCCCGAAATGAGTATTCGCCTGCAAGTGCAGGCCAAGCGCCCCGGCGTGGAGATGATGCTCAACACCGTGGATATGGTGTTTGACTACAAAGGCACTTACGTGAGCGAAGCGCCCGAAGCCTACGAAACGCTGCTGCTCGACGTGATGCTGGGCGACCAGACGCTCTTTATGCGCGGCGACCAGGTAGAGGAAGCCTGGGACCTGGTGATGCCCATTCTGACGTCGTGGCAAAACCGCATCAGCCAGAATTTTCCCAACTACTCGGCCGACTCGTGGGGGCCGGAAGTGGCCGAAGCCCTCGTGGCCAAGGATGGCTTCCACTGGTTTACGCTGCCGCTCAACAACAAGAAACCATGAACCTACACGTGTTGAAGAGCGCCGATGACACGCTGCGCGCGCTTGCCGATTACTTCGTGGCGGTTGCCAGCCAGGCCCTGGCGGCCCGCGGCCGCTTTGTGGTGGCGCTGTCGGGGGGCAGCTCACCCAAGAAGCTCTACGAGCTGCTGGCCTCGCCCGAATATCGCTCGCAGCTGGCCTGGGAGCAGGTGTACTTCTTTTTTGGCGACGAGCGCAACGTACCCCAAACCTCGCCCGAGAGCAACTACCTGCTGGCCAAAACGACTTTATTCAATTCGCTGAATATTCGCCCCACTCAGGTTGTTGCCGTTGATACCAGGCTGGCCCCGGCCGAAGCGGCCGCCCAGTATGGCGTGGCCGTGGAGGAGTTTTTTGGGGAAGAAAAAGCAGTATTCGACCTGGTGCTGCTGGGCCTGGGCGACAACGCGCATACGGCATCGCTCTTTCCGCACACGCCCGTGCTGCACGATACCACCGTGGGCGTGAAGGAAGTATGGCTGCCCGAACAGGAAGTGTTTCGCATCACTTTTACCGCTCCGCTGATAAACCAGGCGCGGGCCGTGGCCTTCCTGGTTTACGGCGCGGGCAAGGCCGAGGCCGTGCGGCAGGTGCTGGAGCTTCCGCGCAATATGGAGCAGTATCCGGCCCAGCTGATTCAACCGGAGCACGGAGAAGTTGAGTGGTTTCTGGACGAGGCGGCGGCGGCGCTTATCAAGCACAGGTAACCGCTAGAAAAGGGAAGGTCATGCTTAGCGTGGCCTTCCCTTTTTATAAAACAACTACTGAAGCTGTTTAGGACGTTCTTCTTTAGTTTTTATCGCTTCCTAAATAGCCCTGTTTTTTCTTATGGCAGCTCGGCAAACTCCGCAGCCGGACGGGCGGCTTCGCCGGGCTTTAGCACCTGGGCTACGCCGCCCTGAATAACCACTGCCGCCTTGGCCAGGCCAATAAAGAGGCCGTGCTCCACAATACCCGGAATGGTTTTGAGCTGCGTAGCCAGCCATTCCGGCTCCGCAATCTGCTGAAAATGACAGTCGACCAGCAGGTTTTTCTGGTCGGAATAAGCGGGTGCGGCCGGGTCGTCTTTGCGCATTCGCAGCACTGGGGCGCCGCCCAGCTGCTCAAGCGCATCGAGCACCCAGGGCAGGGCGAAGGGCACCACTTCGAGCGGCAGCGGAAAACGGCCCAGCACGGGCACCACCTTGGAAGAATCGGCAATAACGAGCAGATAGCGCGAGGCCGTTTCGAGCACTTTTTCGCGCAATAGCGCGCCGCCCCCGCCTTTGATGAGGCGCAGCTGCCCATCGAGCTCATCGGCGCCGTCCACGGCCAGGTCGAAGGTGAGGCCCCGGCGCGGCTCCACCAGCGGAATACCCACCTGCCGCGCCAGCGCTTCGCTGGCCAGCGAGGTGGCAGTACCCTGCACTTTCAGGCCATTGCGCACTTTTTCGCCAAGCTGGGTAATAAAATGCGCGGCCGTGGTGCCGGTGCCCAGTCCTAGCAGCATGCCCTCGCGCACCCAGCCCACGGCAGCGGCGGCAGCGAGTTGTTTTTCATATTCTTGGGGCGAAAGAGCGGGGATGAGAGAAGCCATAAAGATGAGAAAGTGAAAGCCACGACAATGTTACGGCACAGCTACGCCTCCGGCCGGGCGTAATTTTGAGCAATGCCTGCCCCTGCCCTGCCCCGCCCTACCGCCAGCCTACCAGAAGCTGCCCTTGCCCCCGCCGTGTCGGCCGCCCCCGAAGTAGTAGCGCACGAGGCCGGCCCGCCCGCTTCGGCCTGGGGCCTGCTGCTGGTACTCTCGCTCATCTGGGGCACCTCTTTTATTTTGATGAAGAAAGGGCTCGTGGTGTTTTCGGCGATGGAGCTGGGCGCAACGCGGGTGAGCGTAGCGGCGCTGCTGCTCCTGCCGTTTGGGCTGCGCGAAATCGGCCGCGTTGAGCGCAGCCGCCTCAAGTGGCTGGCGCTCAGCGGCACGGTGGGCACGCTTATTCCGGCTTTCCTCTTTGCCTATGCCGAAACGCGACTGGCCTCAGGGCTGGCGGGTGTGCTCAATGCTCTCACGGCAGTATTTGCGCTGCTGGTGGGGGCGCTGCTGTTCGGGCAGCGCCTCACCGGGCTGCGCGTGCTGGGTATCGGGCTGGGCCTGGTGGGCACGGTGGTGCTAATGCTGCTCGGCGGCAGCGGCGACGCCACCACCCCGGCCGGCGGCGCGGGCAATGCCTGGTACGGGCTCTACATTGTGGTGGCTACCGTGGGCTATGGCCTCAGCGTGAACGTGATAAAGCATCGTCTGCACGCCATGAGGCCGGTAGCCGTCACCTCGCTGCTCCTACTGCTTATCGGCGGACCTGCGCTGGCGTATTTGTTGCTGGGCACGGGCTTCGTGCACAAGCTGGCTACGGTGCCGGGCGCGTGGCCGGCGTTTGGCTACATCGCTCTGCTGGCCACTATGAGCACGGCCGTGGCCACCATGCTCTTCAATATGCTCATTCAGCGCTCTACCACGCTGTTTGCCTCATCGAGCACCTACCTCATTCCCATTGTGGCGCTGGCCTGGGGCGCGCTCGATGGCGAGGCGTTCAACCTGTGGCACGCGGCCGGCATGGTCATTATTCTGGCGGGCGTATTTATCATTCACCGGGCCCGGTAGGCACAGGGTTGGCTGCGGTTGCAGTTTGCCATTTCCGAAAGCCAGCGCCGGCCGGCGTGGCCGCCCGGCCCGACGCCAGGCCGGCCGCTCACCAGAGCAAACAACTCAGCAACACCAGCCGCCGGGCGCATACGCTGCCCGCCAGTAACTATTTTCGGCTTACCCGGCCGCCACTTTATTCAGCCTGGAGTGCTGATACCCGTACCCAAAGTAGATAAGCAGCCCAATCAGCAGCCAAATCAGAAACATTGTCCAGTTGTTGATGCCGAGCTGCGTCATCAGGTACAGGTTGGTGAGCAGGCCCAGCACCGGCAGCAGCGAGAGCTTTTTCCGGAAGGTAACGACCATGATGGCCAGCGAGGCCAGCATAAATACCAGGTACGGAATCTGGTGGCGAAACACGGCGTACCAGCCCTCGCCGGTGCGGGCGGCCGTGGTACCGTCGCTATCCTCAATAAACTTGACGATAGTGGCGTGGTCGTAGCGCCAGAGCAGCCAGGAGCAGGCTATCAGCACCAGCGGCACCAGCCAGCGCCCACTAATGTAGGGTACCCGAAAGCGGGCCTCGGACTTGCCGTAGGGGTCGATGATGAGGATGCCGCCGCACACCAGCGCGAAGGCGAACAGCGTGCCGATGCTCGTTAAGTCAACCACCAAATCCATGTTGAGAAACAGCGCCGGCACCCCCACGAAAATACCCGTTATGATGGTGCTGAACGAGGGCGTGTGAAACCGGGGATGCACCTTGGCAAACACCGGCGGCAGCAGGCCGTCGCGGCTCATGGTGAGCCAGATGCGCGGCTGCCCCAGCTGAAACACCAGCAGCACCGAGGCCATCGCAAACACGGCGCTCACCGCCACCAGCGCCGAAAGCCGGGGCAGGCCTACTTTGGCAAACACGAACGAGAGCGGGTCGCCCACGCCCAGCTCTTTGTAGCTCACCATGCCGGTGAGTACCAGCGTAATGATAACATAGAGAACAGTGCATATAATGAGCGCATACATCATGGCCTTGGGCAGGTCGCGCTGCGGGTTTTTGCACTCTTCGGCGGTGGTCGAGATGGCATCGAAGCCGATGTAGGCAAAGAATACGGCCGATACGCCTTTGAGTACGCCGCCGATGCCATTGGGGGCGAAAGGCGACCAGTTGGCCGGCTTCACGTAGAACGCGCCCACCACAATGACCACGGCCACGATTATGAGCTTCAGTACCACCAGCAGGTTAGAGGCATTTTTACTTTCCTTGATGCCCACGTACACCAGCGCCGTGATGGCTACCGTGATGAGGAAGGCCGGCAAATCGACGACCAGCCGCCAGCCGCCGGGCAGCTCGGGCGCCTGCGCCCAGGCCTTGTAGGCATCGAGCTGAGCGGGCGTGGCTTCGGCCAGGGGCTTGTGGGCCTGCATAATGGCCATCACGGCCTCGTAGCCGTGGTGGGCACTCTGGGTGCCCATAGTCAGCCACAGCGGAATGTGCAGGCCAATCCCGTCCATCAGGCCGGTAAAGTAGTCCGACCAGGATATAGCAACTACTATATTACCCACCGCGTACTCCATGATGAGCGCCCAGCCGATAATCCAGGCGGCCAGCTCGCCAAACGAGGTGTAGGCGTAGGTATAGGCCGAGCCGCTGACCGGAATAGTGGCCGCAAACTGCGCGTAGCACAAGGCCGAAAAAGCGCAGGCCACCGCCGTAAACACAAACAGCAGCGACACGGCCGGTCCGCCATTTAAGCTGGCCTGGCCAATGGTAGAGAAGATGCCGGCCCCGATAATGGCCGCGATGCCCAGGCCCGTGAGGTCGCGCACGGTGAGGTGGCGGGCAAGGCCGCCGGGAGCACCCCCATGGCCTTCGGCATCGGCGGGCGGATTGGCAAGAATGGCCGCGATGGATTTGCGGCGAAAGAGCGAGGAATTGGTGGGGGGCATTCGGCCAGGGGAGGATTGGGCACGCAAACTAGTAAACGCCCAAGATACGGCCGGCTCGTGTGCAATCGGGCGCGGCCCGGCATCAAGACAAAAACCACCTCTCCATTTTTTGTCTATGGCCCAGCACGCTACCCCTATCCGCATTCCGCAGCCCTGCTCCGAAAGCTGGGATGCCATGACCCCGGCCAGCGGCGGCCGTCACTGTGCTGCCTGCCGGAAAGTGGTAATTGACTTTACTCAGAAAACCGATGCTGAAATACTGGCCGTGCTCCGGCAGATAGCAGCAGGAACAACCTGCGGCCGCCTGCGTGCCGACCAGCTAAACCGGCCGCTGCTGCCTACCGTGCCCGCCTCACGTTGGCGCACGTGGCTGGGCGCGGTACTGGCCGCCGGCAGCCTACTGAGTGCAAGCCGGGCCACGGCGCAGGCGGCAACTTCTTATTACAGCGGTGGCCCGACCCCGGCCCTTGCCCCAACAGGCAGTTCAGTTTCACCGGCCGCCGGCAGCACAGCAGCTCCTGTTCCGGCTGTGCCTACAATAGCCCCAGGCGGGCCAGTACTGCTACGCGGCATCATAACCGATTTTACCACGCACGAAGGCCTGCCGGGCGTGACGGTTCTGCTGAAAGGCACGACCACCGGCACCTCGACCGATGCTAGTGGCCACTTTGCGCTGCCGTTGGCAGCGGGCACTGCTTCGGCACGGCTGACTTTCAGTTATGTTGGATATAGCTCACAGGAACAGTTGGTTATAGCTGAGAATAATCAGCTGTTGACTGTTGCGCTGAAACCCGATGTGCATGGCCTACTGGGCGAGGTAGTAGTAGCGGGTGGCATTTATTACCAGCGACCGTGGCCCTGGCACCCGCGCCGCTTCTTCAACTGGAGCAAATATTGGCTGACCAAGTCTTTTCGAGCTGGGTAAAGTAGCGTTTTTGCTAAACCTTTCGCCCCCAAAAGTCCTTTTGCCAGGGTATGATGCGACTACCCCTGGCCCTGCTGCTTTCGCTGCTGCTTTCTGCCTGCGCTTCCTTTAAGCCGGTACCCACTACCCGCTTCAACCCTACCGCCACCCGCGCCGAGCTGCCCCACGACGAGGCCGCGCACCCCAAAAACTCGCTGGAGTGGTGGTACCTCACCGGCCACCTGCGCGACCAGACTACCGGCGAAGAATTCGGCGTGGAATATGTCTTTTTTCACTTCAACCTGAAGGATGGCAAGCAGGACTACCAGATGGTGAACGTGGCCCTGACCGACCCACAGGGCCAGCAGTTTAAGTACGACTATAAGCTCGGCAAGCTGCCGCGCCTGCTCACCGACTCGCTGCCCGTGCGCCTGCGCGACCACAAGGCCGGGCAGGTCTGGAAATTTGACGGCCAGGAGGGCACTTACCAGCTGCAGGCCGCGCTCACGGGTAAGGGCAACGCGGGCTATGCGCTCAGCCTGAGTACCATGCCGGCCAAGCCAGTGCTACTGCACGGGGGCACCGGCTACGAAAACTACGGCCAGGGCATCACGGCCGGCTACTACTCGTACCCGCGCCTGACTACCACGGGCACGCTTACGGTGGGCGGCAAAACCCACCAGGTAAGCGGCGAGCTGTGGTACGACCGCCAGTGGAACTGCACCAGCATCGTGAGCAAGGACGTGGGTTGGGACTGGCTCAGCATTCAGCTCGACCAACCCCGCGAGGAGCTGATGCTCAACACGTTGCGCAATAACGCCACCGGCCAGGGCCTCAACAACGGCTCGTTTTACAGCGCTGACAACCAGAACGTGCACCTCTCGGGCACCGACTTTCAGCTTACGCCCCTCACCTACTGGACCAGCCCCGCATCCGGCAGGAAATACCCCGCCAAATGGCGCGTGCAGGTGCCCGCCCAGGGCTACGACCTGGTAGTGGAGCCGCTGGTGCCCAACCAGGAGCTGGCGCTGCGCTTTTTCCACGCCTTCACTATGTACTACTGGGAAGGCATGTGCAAAGTAAGCGGCACCCACAACGGCCAGCCCGTGACGGGCAAGGCCTATGTGGAAATTACCAATCGGTAACGTCTGAACCGCGGTTCAGACAAGCGCTCCGGCCAGCAGCGCGGCTAGTACTATCGCTACGCTCGGCACCCGCTCCCAGAGCAGCAGCAGAAACGTGAGGCCTACCAGCAGCGGGTTGAGGGGCAGGGCCAGGCGATGAGCGCTGGCCCAGAGGCCGGGCAGGGCCAGCAGGCGGTCGGGCAGCGGATGGTAGAGCAGCAGCGCCGCCGCGCACACCAAGCCGGCACTCACGGCATTCACGCCTTCGAGCGAGGCCTTCACCACCCGGTATTGCCGCAGGCCGTCCCAGAAGCGGATAACGAAGAATATCAGGAAAGTACCCGGCAAAAAGATACCCACCGTGCCTACCACGGCCCCCAGCACCTGCGGCGCAATGCCGCCCAGCGGGCGCATGGCCAGCGCCCCGATGTAGGCGGCAAAGGAGAAATTAGGCCCCGGCAGCGCCTGCACCAGGCCGAGGCCCGACAAAAACTCCGGCCCCGTGAGGTAGCGCTTGTACTCAACAAACTCGGCAAAAAGCAATGGGGCCAGCACTTGTCCGCCCCCAAATACCAGCGAGCCGTTGCGGTAAAAGTTCTCGAACAGACGCACGGGCAGCAGGCGGGTGTAATGGCCCAGCAGCGCGGCCGCCACAAACGTGCCCAGCCACAGCGCCCCATTGGCCCACTCCACCCGAATAGGCGTCTTGTTCTGCACAATGGCGTGCTTGCGGTAGCGCAGCGTAGTCACGGCCCCGCCCGCCAGCAGCAGCAACGGCAGCACGCCCGGCAATTGAAAAAAATACGCCACCATGGCGGCCGCCACCATCAGCGCTACCGAGGTTTTGGTTTGAATTACCTTCTCGGCAATGCGGTAGGCTGAAAAAGCAACGAAACCCACCGCAACGGGCTGCACAAACTGCACCAGCCGCGTGGTAAAAGCGGCGTCGAAGTGCGTAAGCAGCAGCCCGGCCAGGGTCATAATCGTAACCGCCGGCAGGCACCAGATGAGCAGCGTGAGGTATGCCAGGTTGGGGCCGCCCAGCCGGAAGCCGATGGCCGTCATGGTTTGGGTAGAAGTCGGGCCCGGCAAAAGGGCACACAGCGCCTGTAGCTCCAGCAGCTCGGCGGCCGTAAGGTAGCGGCGCTTATGCACCAGCAGCCGAAACATCATGGCCAGGTGCGCCTGCGGACCACCAAAAGCGGTGCAGGCCAGGGCCGCCACGTCTTTCAGAAAAATAAAGTTGCGGGTGTGACGCAGCCGCCTGCCTGCCCGGCGCAACGGAGCCAGGGGCACAGGCAAATCGGAGTGGGCGGGCAATTGGTCGGACACAGCGCGGATGAGTAGCGGTACCGAAGATAGAACGGGCCGCCAAAAATCCAGGCGTACTTCACCCGCTCCTCTGGCGTTTTTACGCAAAAAGGACAGCGATTGACCAGGAAGTCAACTGCTGTCCTTTTTGAATATATTATATAAACTATTTTTTCTTCAATCCCAGCTCAATCAGACGCTCATTCAAAAATTCGCCGGCCGTGATGTCGGCTTCCTTCTTGGGGTTATCGGGCGTTACGCAGTGCGCCAGGGCGGCCAGGCTCATTTCGGAGCGCGGGTGCATGAAGAAGGGAATGCTGTAGCGCGAGGTATTCATTTTCTCGCGGGGCGGATTTACTACGCGGTGAATAGTGCTCTTGAGCACGCCGTTGGTGAGGCGCTGCAGCATATCGCCCACGTTCACCACAATCTGGTCGGGCAGGGCCGTAATCGGTATCCACTGGCCATCGCGGCGCTTCACTTGCAGGCCATCGGCGCTGGCCCCCATCAGCAGGGTAATGAGGTTGATGTCGCCGTGCTCGGCGGCGCGTACGGCATCGGCCGGCACCGCGTCGGGGTCTTCGATGGGGAAGTAGTGAATGGGGCGCAGAATGCTGTTGCCGTGCTTCACCTTGTCGTCAAAGTAATTTTCGGGCAGCTCCAGGTAGAGGGCGATGGCGCGCAGCACATCCTGGCCGGCCGCCTCCAGCGTACGGTACGCCTTCATGGTACTCTGCTCAAAGCGGGGCACCTCACGGGGCCAGATATTGGCCGGGTAGTCGTTTTTCACCGGGTCGGTGTCATCAAGCACCTCCTGGCCAACGTGGTAAAACTCCTTCAGGTCGCCGGTATTGCGGCCTTTAGCGTGCTCCTTGCCTTTGCTGATGTAGCCCCGCTGGCCGGCCAGCGCCGGGTTTTCATACGCTTGCTTTTGCGCGTCGGGCAGCTGAAAAAACTGCTGCACGTCGTGGTAAAGCTCTTTGGTCTGTTCCTCGTTGAGGCCGTGGTTTTTGAGGGCAATGAAGCCGATGCTTTGGTAAGCAGCGCCCAGCTCCTGCACAAATCGGGCTTTACGAGTGGGGTCGCCCGAGCGGAAATCAGCTAGGTCGAGCGATGGAATGTGGTCAGGCAGATTATCAGCCATAACAAAAAGGGGTTGTTGGTTGCTGATTGATGACGGCTATCTTCTGGTAGCGGGCTGAGCCGGCCAGCTGCGTACGCAGCTGGCCGCCGGCTCCCTCCCACCAGCAGCAACCAGTAAGTAGCCACCGCGAAGTTAATACAAAACCTGAAGGCGCACCCGTCGCGTACCTTGCAGAACTTCTTACCTCTTTCTGTTCTTTTCACATGAACCGATTCGCCACCCCTCTTAGTGGTACCCTGGCCCTGGCGGCCTTGGCGCTGCTGGGCAGCTGCAGCACTTCGCAGCAGGCCGAAACCTCTACCGTTAGCCCCGCCGACCGCCCCAACGCTATCGGGGCGCCGCGCACCGCCTCTACCGTATCGGGCCAGGCCCAGACCAAAGGCGGGATTACCCTCACACCCTACAACGACTCGCCCAAGTTTCCGAGTGCCCAGATGCGGGTGAATGCGCCCATTGAGGGCTCAACGCTACCCAGTGGGGAAGTAGCGTTTTCGTACGACCTCACCAACTTTCAGCTGACCAAGATGACGGCCAGCGACCACGCCATGCAAATGGCCAACTCGATGAAAGGCCAGCACATCCACAACATCGTGGACAATCAGCCCTACACGGCGCACTACGATACGAAATTTACCAAGCCCATCGCCGACGGCCAGCACGTAGTGCTGTCGTTTCTGTCGCGCTCGTACCACGAAAGCCTCAAGCACGCCGGCGCCTACGACCTGCGCACCATCACGGTAGGTACCCCGCCTGCCGGCACCCCGCCCCTGAACTTCGACCTGAAGGCCCCGCACCTTTTCTATAGCCGTCCCAAGGACACGTATTCGGGGAAGGACGCGCAGAAAATTATGCTGGACTTTTACCTCGTAAATACCACGCTGGCGCCCGATGGCAACAAGGTAAGAGCTACTATCAATGGCACCGAGTTTATGCTCGACCAGTGGCTGCCTTACATGATGGAAGGCCTGCCGGCCGGCCAGGCCACTATCAAGCTGGAGCTGCTCGACAGTAGCGGCAACCTGATTCCCGGCCCGTACAACTCCGTTACGCGCACTATTACGGTAGCTCCCTAGCCCGGCGCTACCTCTTTAAATCGCTTGTCATTGCCGCGCTTCACTCAGTTGCGCCGGCAATGACAAGCGATTATTTTTTACTGAGCTCCTGCTTTACCAGCTCCTGCACTTCCGGCTTCTCATAATCGGCTTCGGCCTGAATGTGCGGCATGAGCTGAGCCATGATGGCCTCCTGGCGCTGGCCGGCGGCCCAGGCTTCGGCATACGACGTATCGGGCGAGAACGTGACCCGCGAGTAGAGCGGCACCCACTGGCCCGGATATTGGGCGGCTATTTTGCTCTCGATGCGCTTTTGCAGCAGAAAGCGTGGGTCGGCCACCCGGTCGCGCATTTCCACAAAGTTGTAGAGGGCCAGGTCGGCCATGGCGTCGGTATTGGGCTTGCGCTGGTGCTCAAAGGCAGCCATTACCTGGCCCCAGTTGGCCTCGCCATACTGCTCCAGCAGCTGGTTGAGCACCGTGCAGTCTTCAAAGCCGGCATTCATCCCCTGGCCGTAAAACGGCACAATGGCGTGCGCCGCGTCGCCCAGCAAAAGCACCGTATCGTGGTAGGCCCACGGAAAGCAGCGAATGGTAACGAGCGAACCCGTGGGGTGGTCGAAGAACTCGTTGGTAAGCTGCGGCATCAGCGGCACGGCGTCGGGGAAGGTAGCGGCAAAAAATGCGGCTACTTCGGCCGGCGTTTGCAGTGCGGCAAACGACTTGTCGCCCTCATACGGGAAAAACAGCGTGGCATTAAACGAGCCATCGGGGTTGGGCAGGGCAATCATCAAAAAATTACCCCTGGGCCAGATGTGCAGCGCGTTTTTTTCGAGCTGCCAGCTGCCGGCCTCCCCTGCGGCAATGGTCAGCTCTTTATAGCCATATTCGAGATACTGCTGCGAATAATCGGTGCGGTCGGTGCGCTGCAAAGCGGCGCGCACGGCCGAAAAAGCCCCGTCGGCCCCAAACAGCCGCTCGTAGGCTACATCCTGCTCGTGCCCGCTGGCTACATCCTGCAAGTGCAGCCGGCGGCCCGGCAGGTCGAGCCCGGTCAGCTTCTGGCCGAAGGTCAGCTGCACACGCGGCTCCTGTTCGGCCAGGTCGAGCAAGGTACAGTTGAGGCTGCCGCGATTGATGGAATAGATGGCCTGGTTTTCCTGCCCGTAGGGCTGAAACGTGAGCTTTCCCTGCCCGTCGTGCATCACGCGCCGGTACATCGGAATACCTACCTGCCGAATGTCGTCGGCCACGCCCACGCCGGCCAGCGCGCGCCAGCCCCGGTCCGAGAGGGCCAGATTGATGGAGCGGCCGCCCAGCAAGCCCTGCCTGCGCGGGTCGGGCAGGCGCTCAAATACCTGCACCGGGTGGCCGCGCCGCGCCAGGTACAAGGCAAGCAGGGAGCCTATCAGCCCCGCCCCCATTATTACCAGCGGCTCGGCCGCAGCCTCGGCTGCGGAAGATGAATAGTCGGCCATTATTTCTACTTGCTAGCGGCTGCCGGGCCAGGCTCTGGTAGAGCCTGGCCAAACGGCAAAACGTATACTACCTCAAAACCAGGCGCTGGCCAGCTGCATCAGCTGCTCCAGACCGTCCTGGTCAGCCTCATCAAAGTCAGCCAGTTGGTCGCTGTCCACGTCGAGCACAGCTACTACCTGCCCGTTTTTCAGTATGGGCACCACTATTTCCGACTTCGAGTCGGAGCTACAGGCAATATGACCGGGAAAAGCCTCCACATCGGGCACCAGTATGGTGCGGGCCTGGGCCCAGCTGGTACCGCACACGCCGCGCCCCTTGCGGATGCGGGTGCAGGCGATGGGTCCCTGAAACGGGCCGAGGACCAACTCTTCATTTTTTACTATATAGAAACCCACCCAAAAAAAGCCAAAGGCCTGCCGCAGCGCGGCGGCCGTGTTGGCCAGATTGGCGGTGCAGTCGGCTTCAGCGGCGGTGAGCGCGTTCAGCTGCGGGTGCAGCTCGGCGTAGCGGGCGGCCTTGGAGAGGTCCGGCGTCAGGAACAGCGTTTCAGACATGAGAGGAGTAAATGAGGCCGGTTGGCGGCTACCGCCAGCAACAAGCCTATACGGCCCCCACAAGTTTTGCGGGCCGGCAAAAATAGCCGCTGCGGCCCGGCTAAACCGAGGCCGCCGGCGCAGCCGGAGCGGCCACCGCAAAGCTACCGCCCTGGTGCTCGACAGCTTCCAGCAGCCGGTAGTTGAGCGACTCCTTCACGTCGAGGTACTCGTCGTAGCTTGTGGTTTCGACAAAATACTGTACGGTTACCTCCTTGCCAGCGGGCGAGATGGCACTGAATTTCATCTGCACATCCTGCGTCACCAGCGCGTGCGCCGCGATGGCCGCCACTGCCTCCCGAATAATGGCCTGCAGCTGGTCGCTGGTCGTCTTCTGGTCAAAATACAGCGTGAAGCCAACCCGCCGGGCCGTGCGCAGGCTCAGGTTGTCGAGCGGCTTGTCAATCATGCTTTTATTGGGCACCGTGAGGTAGCTTTTCTCGGCCGTGCGCAGGCGCGTGCTGCGAAAGCCGATTTTTTCTACCGTGCCGCTCACACTACCCGCCGTTACCAGGTCCCCTACCCCAAAAGGCTGGTCGATAAAGATGGTAAACGAAGCCAGCAGATTTTCGAGGCTTTCCTTGGCCGCGAAGGCTACGGCCAGCCCGCCAATGCCAAGGCCGCCAATCAGGGCCGTCACATTCACCGCAAATACCTGCCCCAGCGCTACGAGCAAGCCGATGACCACAATAAAAACCTTGAGCAGGTCTTTGGCAAAAGGCAGAAACTGACTGTCGAGCCGCCGACTGCCGGTGGTGGCCATCAATTCGGCCCGGCGCTGCACTACCAGCAAGGCAAAATCGACCAGCCGCATAATCACCCACACTACGGTAGCAATTACGCCCAGATGAAACAGCCCGAGCAGCGCCACCTTAGGCCAGGGCTCGACGCCCGGCACCGGCGCCAGCGGCATAGGATAGCGCAGCACGCTGAAAGCCAGGTAAAAAGCTACCAAGAATAAAAGTGCTCCCAGCGGCTGAATCAGCAGGTTGTGCAGCTCGGCTTCCGACACCCCCGCCGTGTAGCGCTTGGTGAGGCGAAACAGCGCCTTGCTCAGCAGCCGCGACAGCAGTCGGTTCAGCGCCGCTCCCAGCAGCATAATAACTGCGGCTATCAGGTAGTCAAACAGCTGATTGCCGAGTATTTCCCGGCGCAAAAAGTCAGGTATCGCCATTGGTAAGGGGTAAATCAAACGTCTCGGGTACGCAGCGTCGTACAAGCCTATCCTTTTACGGATTATGGACCGCTGCGCCGCCCCGACTGACTCCTGGCGAAGCCCAGCCATGCAATTATACCCCCATATACTGACTGCAAAGCCGCTGTAACCGAAACCCGATGGCAAAAGTAAGCCGGTCCCTTACGTGAGTCGGTAGCTTAACGATTGCTGATTCCCTTGCCTATGGTCCAGGCTACTGGCAAGCAACCCACCAGAACATGCTATAACTTTAATATTCTTTCGCTCCCGCGTTATCTCCCGCCCGCATTATTGCACTCTATGAAGAACTGATAAATCGTGCTCATTTGTGCTCGTGCAATATCGCCTCGGCACGCTTCTGCTTCCTGAAAGCCCGGTGAAAGAGTAGCCCCTCACAGCTCACATCAGCTATAGGCCAGTTAACCGTGGCTAGGGCGAAGTAAGAATTTTTTCGCTAGTTTCCCGGAAAATTTATGAATCGTGCCGCTATGTTCAAAATCCAAAAAAAGGCCTTAAACCCTGTTTGAAGCCACTAAATTGTACTTACCCAAGTACCGCAGCTAAATTTTTTATTGCCCTTTATGCAGAAAGTATGGTGTACTATAGTATTCTTTCGTTTACTTTGCAGCACCAGCATCCTAGTAATAGGTGATTGGGTTCATTCTTCTATTCTCCCTTCTACCATTTTTAACTTTAAGTCACCATGAAACCTTTGCATTCCCGCGTTGAAGCTGAGCAGTTAGACCGCGCAGCCGCCATGCTCAAAGTGCTTTCGCACCCCAAGCGCCTCGCCATTGTTGACCTGCTTGGCAAAAGCAAGACCAAAGACCATCAGATGTCGGTAACCGAAATCTACCAGGCACTCGATATCCCTCAAGCTATTGCTTCGCAGCACCTTATCACGCTGAAAGACCGCGGTGTACTGAAGTCGAGCAAGCTGGGCACCAAAATCTACTACTCGCTGGCTGTTCCGCAGCTGTTGAAGATTATTGATACCCTGGAAGACTACTCAGGCCGTATCTAGTTCGTGACAGGCAGCAAATCGGGCCCGGATAACATTCAATTAATTGAATGTTATCCGGGCCCGATTTGCTGCCTGTCGGCTTTGCTCGGGCAAGCGGCTTTTAAGCCCTGACAGGCTGCTGCTCCAGGTCGAAGATATCCGTAAGCAAAGGAAGGAGCTGCTCGGCCTCATCGCGGCGGCAAGCGGCTTTAAGGTGCAGCACATGCTGCTTCAATACCTTCTGCATAAAGGCCCGCGTAGCTTCGTCGAGTAGCTTCACTTCCGCAGGGGTAGCTTTTTTCTGGAAGCGGTCGAGCTCTTGCTGGCGCAGCTGCTCGAGGCTCGCTTTCATGCGCTGAATAAGCGGCGATACCAGCATCTCGCGGCTCCAGTCGGCAAAGTCTACCAGGCTTTCGGCGATAATAGCCTGCACCTGCGGCACGGCCGCCAGCCGCTGCTCCAGCGCGGCCGAAGCCTTGCTCTGGATAGCATCTACGTTATACACGAGCACGCCCGGCACCTGCTCCACCTCGGCGGCCACGGAGCGCGGCACGGCCAGGTCGATAAAGAATTTGTAGCTCAGCACATCGAGGTGCGCAACCAGACTGTGGGTAAAGAAAGGCGTTTCGCGGTTGATGGATGAGATGATAACATCGGCTTCGCGCAGCGCTTCGGTCAGGTTTTCGAAATCGGCAATGCGCAGGCGGCCGGGCGCAAACTCGGCGGCCAGCTCCTCGGCGCGGGCGCGGGTGCGGTTGCAGAGCGTCACGCTGCCAAAGCTCCTGCTATCGGCCAGGTGGCGGCATACGTCGCTCCCGATTTCGCCCAGCCCTACCACCAGCACGCGCGGACTCGCTACATCGGCGGTAAGCTCTTCCACCAGCTCCAGGGCGGCGTAGCTCATAGAAGCCGCCCCATCGCGGAAGCTGGTTTCCTGCTGCACGCGCTTATTGGCAAAAAAGATAGTGTGCAGCAACCGGTGCAAAAATGGCCCCGCCGCGTCGGCATCGGCCGTCCACTGGTAGGCGTTTTTTACCTGATTGATAATCTGCATATCACCCACTACCTGCGCATCGAGCCCCAGGGCCACTTCGAACAGGTGGCGGGTGGCCGAGTCGGCATCCGCAAACAGGTCGAAATACGGGGCAAAGCTTAGCGCATCGGGGCGGTGCTTAAGCTGGCCCAGCGCCCGTATAATGGCGGCCGAGTGGTCGTCTTCGTGGGCGTAGTAGATTTCGGTGCGGTTGCAGGTGCTCAGCACCAGCAGGTCCGATAAGTACAGCTCGGTACGGAGCTGCTCTAAAAAGCGACGGCAGGCGGCCTCATCCAGCGCCAGCAGCTCGCGAATAGCAAGAGGGGCATTCCGGAAAGATAAACTGACAGCCTTAAACGGATGGGACATAGCACGGGACGACGCTGGGCCGGCCTGCAAAATTACGGTATAAATAACTGCGATGGAAACAGGTAGAGTGCCGATTGGGTTCGGAAGACTCGGTAACTACCCAAACCCGGGCTTTTCCTCGTTGAACTGCGTATTCTGCGCTCCGGGCAGCAGGCCCGACCTTTACCCCCTATGCTTCCTCCCCTTTACGACCAAAAATCGCGCATCAAGCTCTTGGTCTTGGTAATGGCCTTGCTTATTGCCGGGGCTACTGTTATTTATACCAACGTGCTCGTGCAGCGACTGTCGGAGCGCGAGCAGAGCCAGATTGACTTATACGCCAAAACGCTACGCTACATTATAAATACGGAAGACACTAAAAACCTGCCTTTTTTACAAGAGCAGATTATTGAAGCCAACACGACCATCCCGGTTATCCTGACTGATGGCGAGAATATTAACGATGCCAAGAACCTGGGGCTGGGTACGCACCTGCCAGCGGCCGACTCAGTGCGGCGGATGAATGAGGTATTGCAGGAAATGCAGAAACGCCACCCGCCCATTGTGATTGAGCTGGCGGGCGGCACGCGCAACTATATTTTCTATCAGGATTCGCGGCTGCTGCGGCAGCTGCGCACCTACCCGCTGGCAGCCCTGGCCGTTATCGCGTCCCTGGGCATTATGGCGTACATCTCGTTCAGCTATTCGCGGCGGGCCGAGCAAAACCGGGTGTGGGTGGGCCTGGCCAAGGAAACGGCGCACCAGCTAGGTACGCCGCTCAGCTCGCTGGTGGGCTGGCAGGAGTATTTGCGGCAGTCCGAACGGTTTCAGGACGAGCCGATTGTAGAAGAGCTGGGCAAGGATATCCGACGGCTCGAAATCATTACCGAGCGCTTCAGCAATATCGGCTCGGTGCCGGTGCTCAAGGCCGAAAACCTGTACCAGACCACCCGCAACGCCATTGCCTATCTCGAAAGCCGGGTGTCGCGCAAGGTAAAATTCACCATCGAAACGGACCTCCCGCTCGATACGCCAGCCTGCCTCAACGTGCCGCTATTCGATTGGGTAGTCGAGAATATCTGCAAAAACGCCGTCGATGCTATGGATGGGCGCGGCTCCATCACGCTGCGGCTGCGCCGGGTAAAGCCCCGGCGGCAGTGGTGGCGCCGGCGCGCGCCCCACCCCCAGGTCGCCATCGATATTACCGATACCGGCAAAGGCATCCCTAAAAACAAGCTCGAAAACGTATTTATGCCCGGCTACACCACCAAAAAGCGCGGCTGGGGCCTGGGCCTGGCGCTGGCCCGCCGCATCATCGAAAACTACCACGAGGGCCGTCTTTTCGTGAAGTGGAGCGAAGTGGGCAAAGGCACTACGTTCCGACTGGTGCTGAATCAGTAGTCGGAACCGCGGCTTTAGCAGATTCTTTGGATTGGTCGGATTTTGAGACCGAAGAATCCGCTAAATCCGCGACTCAGGCACCCATTACCAATTGGTCGGGCAGGTTCATCAGATAATCGCCGTAGCCGCTTTTGCGCAGCGGGGCCGCAATTTTGCGGAGCTGCGCGGCATCGATAAAGCCCTGGCGGAAAGCGGCTTCCTCGATAGAGCCCACTTTGAGGCCCTGGCGCTGCTCCAGCACCCGCACAAACTCGCCGGCCTGCATGAGACTTTCGAAAGTGCCGGTATCGAGCCAGGCTGTGCCCCGGCCCAGAATACCCACCTTTAGCTTGCCGCGGCGCAGATATTCGCGGTTTACGTCCGTGATTTCGTATTCGCCACGGGGGCTGGGCTGCAGGTTACGGGCAATCTCCACTACGTCGTTATCGTAGAAATACAGGCCCGGCACGGCATAATTGCTCTTGGGCTGAGTTGGCTTTTCCTCGATGCTGAGGGCTACCTTATTGGCGTCGAACTCCACTACGCCGTAGCGCTCGGGGTCATGCACATGGTAAGCATACACCACGCCGCCGTCGGGATTGTTATTGGCTTTGAGTAGCTCCTCCATGCCTTCGCCGTGGAAGATATTATCGCCCAGCACCAAAGCCACCTTGTCCTGGCCAATAAAATCAGCCCCGAGCACAAAGGCCTGCGCCAGGCCGTTGGGCACTTCCTGCACTACGTACTGAAAGTCGCAGCCCAGGCTTTGGCCGTCGCCAAGCAGTTTTTTAAATTGCTCCTGGTCGTGGGGTGTGGTAATGATAAGAATTTCCCGAATACCAGCCATCATCAATATAGACAACGGGTAATATACCATCGGCTTATCATACACCGGCATAAGCTGTTTCGAGACTGCCAGGGTGAGCGGATGCAGCCGGGTGCCGGAGCCGCCGGCGAGGATAATGCCTTTCATAGAGTTATTTTTAGCGCAGAGCTTCGCAAAGTTGGCAGAGTTTCGCAAAAGTTGGTGGCTAAGTACTCTGCGGAACCCTGCCAACTTTGCGAGACTCTGCGCTTCTTTAGTTGCGCTCTTTGATAAAATCCTGGTTGTCTTTAAACCACGACAAGGTTTTTTGCAGGCCTTCGCGGATGCGCACCTGCGGCGCGTAGCCCAGTCGGGTTTCGGCCTTCGTGATGTCGGCCAGTGAGTCGCGGATATCGCCGGCACGGTCGGGGCCAAACCTGGGAGCCAGGTCCGAGTGGGCTTCTTCGCGCAGGATATCGTATAGCTGCACCAGCGAGGTACGGTCGCCCACGGCGATATTATATACCTGATTCACCGCTTCCGGATTGGTGGTGAGCGCCGCCCGGATGTTGGCCTGCACGCAGTTAGCCACGAAGGTAAAGTCGCGGGTCTGGCCACCGTCGCCGTTGAGCGTGGGGGCATTATTTTCCAGAATGGCGTCGATAAACAGCGGAATAACTGCCGCATACGCGCCGCCCGGGTCCTGGCGCGGGCCAAAGATATTGAAGTAGCGCAGGCCGATAATTTCCATGCCGTAGGTACGGGCAAATACGTCGGCATACAGCTCATTGGCATACTTGGTGACGGCGTAGGGCGAGAGCGGCTTACCGATGCGGTCCTCCACCTTGGGCAAGCCGGGATGGTCGCCGTAGGTCGACGACGAAGCCGCGTACACGAAGCGCTTGATGCCGGCTTCCTTGGCCGCAAACAGCATTTTTACAAAGCCGCCCACGTTTACCTCATCGGTCGTCACGGGGTCGTTGATGGAGCGCGGCACCGAGCCCAGCGCCGCTTGGTGCAGTACAATGTCGATACCCTGCACGGCGCGCGCGCAGGCTTCACGGTCGCGGATATCGCCCTCCTGCACCTCCAGCGCCGCGTTGCCTTCAAATAAACGCAGGTTTTTGCGGAAGCCGTTGGAGAAATTATCCAGCACCCGCACCTTTTTCGCGCTGTGCTTCAGCAGGTATTCAACCAGATTGGAGCCGATAAAACCCGCGCCGCCCGTGACGAGGAAGCTGAGTTCGGTGATGGGCTGGTCGGTAAAAGGGATTTCGTACATAGCTGTCGGTTTGTCATTGCGAGCGCAGCGAAGCAATCGCATCAGAACGTAATCGCTGGGGTATCGTGCAGGTGCGATTGCTTCGCTGCGCTCGCAATAACAAAATAAGTTTAGCGGCCCGCGTACTGTTTGGTGTTGTACTCCTGGTAGGCGCCGCTGGTCACGCTATCCAGCCATTCCTGGTTGGCGAGGTACCAGTCAATGGTCTGGCTCAGGCCCTGCTCAAAGGTTACGCTCGGCTTCCAGCCTAGCTCGTGCATGATTTTGCTACTGTCGATGGCGTAGCGCATATCGTGGCCGGCGCGGTCGGTTACGAAGGTGATGAGCTGGCGCGAAGTACCCTGAGGCTGGCCGGTTTTCTCATCTACTACGTCGCAGAGCAGCTCGATGAGCTTAAGGTTCTGCCACTCGTTTACGCCCCCGATGTTGTAAGTGTCGCCCAGCTTTCCCTTGTGAAATACCGCGTCGATAGCCGTGGCATGGTCTTTCACAAACAGCCAGTCGCGCACGTTTTCACCCTTACCATACACGGGCACTTTCTGGCCGGTGCGCAGGCGGTGAATAGCCAGCGGAATCAGCTTTTCGGGAAAGTGGTTGGGCCCGTAGTTATTCGAGCAGTTGCTCAGCTTCACGGGCAGGCCATAAGTATGGTACCAGGCCCGCACAAAGTGGTCGGACGCGGCCTTGGAGGCTGAGTAGGGCGAGCGCGGGTCGTACGACGTCTCTTCCGTAAACAGCTCGGGGCCGAAGTCAAGCGAGCCGTATACTTCGTCGGTGCTGACGTGGTAAAACGTGTGCCCCTCAAACCCCTTGGGCTTCCAGAGGTTTTTGGCCGCATTCAGCAGGTTAACCGTGCCGATGACGTTGGTTTTCACAAACGCCATCGGGTCAGTAATACTGCGGTCAACGTGGCTTTCGGCGGCAAGGTGAATGACGGCATCGGGCTCCTCGTTGGCGAAGAGCTGGTCGATAAATGCCTGGTCGGCGATATCGCCCTTGACAAACTTATAGTTGGCGGCGTTCTCGATATCACGCAGGTTTTCCAGATTGCCGGCGTACGTCAGCGCATCCAGATTAAGTATCTGGTATTCCGGATATTTGGTAACGAACAGCCGCACTACGTGCGAACCGATGAAGCCGGCCCCGCCGGTGATGAGAATTTTCATATTTTTAAAATTTGAAGATGTGAGAAATATAACAGTATGAAAATTGTAAGTGTGCTAAAAAGAAAATCTATAGCCTACTCATTTTCACATTTGCCATTTTCTAATTTCCCACATTTTTTAAAGCCTGCTGCCATTTCCAGGCGCTGGCCAGCGAATCTAATAGCGAGGTAGTCGTTGTGAAACCAAGTACGTCGGCAGCCTTGGTGGCGTCGGCATAGATGGCCGGCACATCGCCGGGCCGACGCGGACCCATGACGTAGTTAAGTTTCTGCCCGCTGGCCTGCTCAAAGGTTTTTACTACCTCAAGCACCGAATTGCCGTGGCCCGTGCCCACGTTAAAGGTTTCGACCACGTCGCTGGCTTTGCGGTCGAGTAGACGTTGCACGGCCGTAATGTGGGCCTTGGCCAGGTCCACTACATGGATATAGTCGCGCACGTTCGTACCGTCGGGCGTATCGTAGTCGCTGCCATTGATAGTCAGCTTCTCGCGAATACCCGCCGCCGTCTGGGTGATAAACGGCACTAGGTTATTGGGCACGCCCAGGGGCAACTCACCTATTTGCGCCGACTCATGGGCCCCAATCGGATTGAAATAGCGCAGCAGAATGGTATGCAGCTTATTATCGGGCGCAGCCGACACATCGTGCACAATGTCTTCGCACATCTGCTTGGTGCGGCCATAAGGCGACGAGGCCGGCTTGGTGGGCGTAGCCTCCGTTACGGGCAGCGCGTCGGGGATACCATAAACCGTGCACGAAGAAGAAAACACCAGGCTTTCTACTCCAAACTCCGGCATTACTTTCAGCAGCGTGAGTAGTGAGCCCACGTTATTCTGGAAGTACATCAATGGCTTGGCTACCGATTCGCCAACGGCTTTAAAAGCCGCGAAGTGAATGACGCCCTGCACGTTACCCTCCGTCTTGAATACCTGACGCAAAGCGTCGGCATCGCCGCAATCGATGGGGTAGCACGTCACATCATGGCCCAGAATGGCCCGTAACCCGTCCAGCACCGACTTTCTCGAATTACTGAAATTGTCGACAATAACGGGCTCGTAGCCGGCCTGGGCCAGCTCAACCACCGTGTGGGAGCCAATGTAGCCAGCACCGCCGGTAACCAGAATCTTTTTCATAGTGAGTAATAGTTAGTGAGTAACGATTAATAGCTAACAGATTAGAGTAAATCACTTATTAACCACCAATGCATTACGCATTTACTTACAGGCTCCAGTAATGAATTTCCTCCATCGGCTTGTTCCGGTAGAGACCTTTGATGTCTACCAGCACAGCATTGCCGGCCGTGATGGACTTAAAGTATGCCTCATCCTTGCCCACGTACATCTGGTGGCTCACGGCCACGATAACGGCATCGTAGTCGGTACGGATTTTATCGGCGGCCGTGAGGCGGAAGCCATACTCGTGGTGCAGCTCGTCGGAGCTGGCGTGTGGGTCAACTATATCCACGTTTACCGAGAAGTTTTTCAACTCCTGAATCACATCGGCCACCTTAGAGTTGCGGATGTCTTCTACATTTTCCTTAAAGGTTGCGCCCATTACCAGCACGCGGCTTTTGGCCACGTCCTTGCCGCGCTTAATCATCATCTGCACCGTTTTGCGGGCGATATAAGCCCCCATGTTGTCATTGGTAGTGCGGCCGCTCAGGATAACCTTGGCATCATAGCCCAACTCTTTAGCCTTATAAGTAAGGTAGTACGGGTCTACGCCGATGCAGTGGCCGCCTACCAGACCAGGGGAGAATTTAAGGAAGTTCCACTTCGTACCGGCCGCCTCCAGCACTTCATAGGTATTAATATTCATCCTGTCGAATATCATCGACAGCTCATTCATCAGGGCGATGTTGACGTCGCGCTGGGTATTTTCAATAATCTTGGCTGCTTCGGCTACCTGGATACTGCTGGCGCGGTGAACACCCGCTTTTACTACCAGCTCGTACACTTTGGCGATAACGTCGAGCGACTCTTCATCGCAGCCGCTCACCACCTTTACGATGCGCGTAAGGGTGTGCTCCTTGTCACCGGGATTGATACGCTCGGGCGAATAGCCTACCTTGAAGTCGGTCTGGAATTTCAGGCCCGAAAGCTTTTCCATTACCGGAATACAGTCTTCTTCGGTGCAGCCGGGGTACACAGTGCTTTCAAACACCACGTAGTCGCCTTTTTTCAACACCTTGCCCACCGAGCCCGAAGCCCCCAGCAGGGGCTTGAGGTCAGGCTGCGCATGCTCATCAATGGGCGTGGGCACAGCCACAATAAAGAACCGGGCCTCGCGAAGCAATTCCAGCGAGTCAGTAAAAGTGATATCGCAGCCTTCGAAAGCTGAGCTATCGAGCTCGCCGCTAGGGTCCTGGTGGTTGCGCATCATCTCCACGCGGCCAGCATTGATATCGAAGCCGATAACCGAGAGTTGCTTGGCAAATTCGAGGGCGATGGGCAAGCCTACATAGCCGAGGCCAATCACGGCCAGCTTGGCTTCTTTGCGGAGGAGTTCGTCGTACACTTTTGTAGGAATTATAAACTATGAATTAAAAACTAAAAACTAAACCCAGGCTTACTTGCTGCCCCATTTTAATTTTTAATTCTCAATTTTTAATCGATTTCAACTATTGTTTTTTTATCCGGGCTTAGCTGGTATTGCTGGCCGCTTTCGGGGCAGGTGGCCCGGCCCGCTTCATCGAAGCGCAGCCGGTGGCCATAGGCACTCATCCAGCCCTGCGGGCGGGCGGGCGTACCGTAGACGAGCGCATAGGCCGGCACGTTGTGCGTAACCACGCTTCCGGCACCTACAAAGGCATAGCGCCCAAGCCGGACGCCACAGATAATGGTTGCATTTGCCCCGATGCTCACGCCTTGCTCCAGATAGGTCGTCTGGTAATGGCCTTCGCCCCGGCGCGGCACGGCCGAGCGCGGATTGCGTACATTGGTAAATACCACCGACGGGCCTAGAAACACATCATCTTCACATACTACGCCGCCGTAAAGACTTACGTTGTTCTGCACCTTCACATTACGACCCAGCGTGACGCCATCGGCTACAAATACGTTTTGGCCCAGCGAGCAGTTTTCGGCCAGCACAGCCCCCGCCGCCACATGGCAAAAGTGCCAGATACGGCTCCCTGCTCCTATGCGGCAGCCCGCGTCGAGCACGGCGGTGGGGTGCGCATAAAAATCAGCAGGAAGGGTGGACACGGGGCGGAATAAGCAATTGCGACCGCAAAGGTAGCAAAGCAAGGGGGTTAAGGAGTAAGCGAGTTACTTTAACATAAATCTATTTTCTTGAATATTATAGCGCCCAACCTATCTCGGGAGGCGTGAGCGGGCAGCCCGCTCACGCCTCCCGAGAACTGCGCTGGTGCTTCAACCAATAAAAAGCAGGCCGTAGCCGAGCGTTCGCTGCCGGGGCCCAGCCTATGTCAACTCGCATTAGCGGCGCCTATCTTTGAGGCTGAATTTTATAGATTTACCTTCTTAACTCATGAAAAACTGGTTAGCCCTTCTACTGATGGCCTCGTTAGCCAGCTGCGGCGATTCGACCTCTACTCCTGCCAACTCGCTAGCCAGCAATAACTTTGAGTCGGTTGATGGCTGGATGGGGGATACGCCGCCGCCTTCCCTGACGAAGGAGAAGGCCCACTCTGGCGCGTACAGCGTGTCGGTGCGGCCGGGAATTGACTATAGCCTGGGCTACAATAACACCCTTGGCAAAATGAGCACGAGCCGACCCGAAAAAATAAAGATTAGCGGCTGGGTTTATTTGCCGAGCCCCCAGGCCAGCGCCCAACTGGTGACGGAGATTAAAGACCCTACCCTTCCGACTAATAACGTGCTTCTCTGGAATGGCATTGACCTGAAAAAGGAAGTGAAGAAGTTCAACGAGTGGCAGCAAATAGAGCGGGTCATCACTATTCCGGCCACGGCAAAAGCTACTTCGACCTTCAAAGTATACCTCTGGCGCGGCGATGGCGGTCAGCCGGTTTATCTCGATGACCTGTCGCTCTCGCTCGACAACGAAGCCAAATAGCGCGTTAGCCAGCCTTTATAGCGACCGTTCAGGAAAAGGGCTGGAACAGCAATTGTTCCAGCCCTTTTCCTGAACGGTCGCTATAAAGGCTATTTTACTTCTACCGGCACGCGCAGCTGCACAGGCCAGTCGCGGTAACCTTTACTGAAGAGGCTGATTTCCAACGTATAGCTCCCTGGCTTGGATGGGCAGCTAAGCGGAATATCCTGAAGCCAGGGCTGCCACACATCTACTTCGAGCGGCACCTCGACGCTGGGGACATCAGTGGGCCAGTCGCCGGCCCCCAAAAAGCGGCTGCGCACCAGCGTCGGGTGGTCGGTGTGCAAGCCCGAGTGCAACGGCATAGCTGCGGCCGGAGCGCTGATGCGCACCAGCGCCGTGCGCTGATGATCTTTTTTAAGGGTTTCGGGAATGGCCACCAATTCAATGTGGGCCTGTCGGCGGGAAGCTATGTAAGGGCCCAGGGCCAGTGTATCGGCTGGCGGGTCGCTGTTCAGCAGGCGGTAAGCCAGCTGGGTATCGGGCATGCGGAAGTAGCGGGCGGGAAGCTCCTGCAGGGGAAGCTGCTCGAAGGGTGCCACAAACAGGCCAGGTTGCTTGCCCAGCTCCGTAAAGTGCGGCATATCATTGCAGACGTATACCGACCGGGCCGAATTGGGCTGCTGGCGGGCGCTAAGAAGCAGGGTTTCGTAGGGAGTAGACCACCAGGGCCAGCCAGCGCGCAGGCGCGTCGGGTCGGCATTGACATCATCTAGAAAAAAGCGGCGCTCGGGAAATTGATGAGTATAGGCCAATACCCGCTGCAACCAGTGCTGATAGCCGGTATAGGTGTCGTGTACCTGATACACGGCCGCCAGGCGCCCGGTCAGTAGCAGGGCCAGCACACCAGCCGCCAGCCACGGCCCACGCCGGCCCAGACTGCCCTCAAGAGCCGGAAGTAGCTCAAAGGCAAGCGGTGCTCCTACCAGAATACCGAGGGGCAGGTAGAGGTTTTCCATATAAGTGGACTCTCCGAATTCGGGGCGCCACACATTAACGATAAACGCGTAGCTGCTCACCGCTCCCCACACCAGCAGCAGGCGCAGCGTGGCCGGCCAGCTGCGCTGCCATAGGTAGTAGCCGGTAAGCACCAGAAGTATTACCGGAATAGCCACAAAGTTGGTGCGGCACAGGTGCCAGAAGTCGCCGAAGCTGGGCAAGCTCAGGTAGTGTGGAAACAGCATACGCAGGTTGGTGCTAAAGGCCGAGCCTACGTCTTCGTAGCTGCCTGCCGGCACCGACGCCGAGCGAAAAACATACGTAAGCAGGCCCACCGCCAGCAACGAGTAGTAGCCCCAGTCGCGCCAGCGCCGCCGCAGCAACCACTCATAGGCCCACAAAAACAGAAAGGGGAAGACTGCCAGCGGGTGCCCAAAGATGCCCGTAACTATGAGTAGTGCCAGTACCAGCGTAGTGAAGTTGAACGCCAGCGGCGTGCGCCGGCTGATGCCGGCGTGCGCCAGTACCAGTATAGCCATAGCCTGCGCCAGTTCCGACTGCGGCCAGTAGAAGGTGCGCGAGGCTATCAGCACCAGCGAAAAAGGCATGAGCAAAGCCGCCCGCTCGTTGCGCAGCCAGTAGGCGCTGAGTAGGTACACAATCAGGTAATATAGTATAAAACTACTAGAGAACAGCCGCAACAGTAGGTCGAGCGAGGCATTAGCCCAGATGCCCAGCAGGGGTAGTACCTGCGTGGGGGCCTGGGCAAAGCGCCGGTTCTGAATGAACATCGCCTTAGTCCTGATATTCGTGAATACATGGCCTGCCAGATCGGAGTATACTGCACGCTCCAAGTAAAAATGCCACGATAATGCTAGTAAAACCAGCATAGCTAGTAGCCCTAGACGCGCGGGCCAACGAGAAGCATAAGTAGTAGGAAGCAACATAGGCTGAACGTATATTAAGAATAATCAGTCCGCCTGTACCCGCATAGCTTGCGGGTACAGATGGTAATACGAAGGAATAGTCCGGTATTTAGTGTGTTGCTGATAGCATTTACTTCTGCCAGCACCTAGCCCTAATGCCTCCTTGTACTGCACATCTTGACAGTATGGTCGACGGATAATGAAGGCACTAATCTGCTTCTGGTAGGGCCTTCTCGCTTGGCTGGGTATATATAACCTCCAACCGATTTTTCAGCTTTAAAATCTGCTTCTCTAAGAGCTCATATGAAACTGCTGCAACGCCTGCAGTCAACACAAAAACCACTATTGGCCGACCATATTCCATACTTTGTGGCAGATGCCAATTGTGCCGGTCAAGATAATCAATAACCAGACTATGATACATATATAAACCAAAAGATATTTTGCCTAGGTAATCAATTATACTGCTTTTAACCAATGATTTTACAAAAGGAGAATTATTGAAAACAAAGAAGCAGAAGATAAAGCAAAGGGGCCAGGCAATCAGGTACTTCTTGAAAGTAGCGAAAGTGAAGGTTTCGTAATTGCTGGTATCCAAGACGCTCAGCAGCACAATAAATACAAACAATTGTATCCCCAAAAGCCAGTCGGGCAAACTTAGTACAATGGGCCGCTTAAAGTGCGCATAGGCCAGCAAACCACCTAACGCCAGCATATCGCAGCGGCTAAGAGTGTGGCAATAGATAATCATCCAATCGGCCTGTACAGTTAGCGCAGTGTAGATGCGGAATGACAAACTCAATAAAAAAATCCCTATAAATAGCGCTGGCAGACGTTTGGTAGGAATCAGGAAAATCAGGAGCGGAACTATCAAGTAAAACTGCTCTTCTATGCACAATGACCACAACGGGTTGAGCGGCGCTACGGTCCAGTCACCCTTGCCAATCATCCAAAAATTACCCCAAAAGTACAAGTACTTTGAAAAATCTATTCCGGGATTACTTTCATGGTACTGAAAGTAGGCAATAGCCACAATCAGCAGATACAGCGGAAGTATACGCAGTGCACGACGCAAGTAAAATCTTTTTAAACTGATGGTTAGCGTATTTGCTTTCTCGGCTAAGAGCAGGTAGATTATTAAAAAACCGCTTATTATAAAAAACAGGTCAACACCTACAGTTAAGTTATGCAATAGAAGCTTTAGCGCAGATGGCTTACCCTCTTGTATTCCCAGTGTACTATGATAAACAACGATGGCCAGCGCAGCCGCAAACCGGAGTGCATTGAGCCCTGCAAAGTGAATTCGGTGCTTTGGGGCAGTATAAGCAGGTGACATTTACGAAAAATATAATTTGTATTATTTTCAGAATAATCAGCGGCGCAACAGACCATACTTAAGAATGCAATAGATGGCCCGGAAACCATCGCGCCAACCGATTTTTTTGCCTTCGGCGTAGGTGCGCCCGTAGTAGCTAATGCCTACCTCGTAGAGGCGCACGCCGGGCACCCGCGCTACCTTGGCCGTCACTTCGGGCTCGAAGCCAAAGCGCTTTTCTTCGAGTTGCAGGCCCTGGATAATGTCGCGCCGAAACAGCTTGTAGCAGGTTTCCATATCGGTCAGGTTCAGGTCGGTCACCATATTGGTGAGAAACGTGAGCCAGGCATTGCCGATGCTGTGCCAGAAAAACAGGATGCGGTGCGGGTTGCCGCCCATAAAGCGCGAGCCATACACTACATCGGCAAAGCCCTTGAGAATAGGCTTGAGCAGCAGATTGTACTCCTGCGGGTCGTACTCCAGGTCGGCATCCTGAATAATGACGTACTCACCCGTGGCGGCAGCAATGCCCGTGTGCAGGGCCGCGCCCTTGCCTTGGTTCACGGCGTGCTCGAGCAGGCGCAGGCCCAGTTCGGGATAGCGCGCAGCATAGGCCCGAACGACAGCCGCCGAATCGTCGCTAGAGCAGTCGTTCACCAAGATAATTTCTTTGCCAATATTGTTCACCAGCTCCAGCTCGCGCAGCAAGTCCAGAATCTGGTGTATCGTGCGGCCCTCGTTGTACACGGGCACGATGATGGAAAGGGTTGTGAACTGCACCAAAATAAGAGCGAAAGGGCTGGTCAGCGACCACGCCTCCTGAAATTGAACTCCAAAACTAGACTTCATTCTGCACAAACTCCCCTCCGGGCGTTCGTCCAAGCTACGTGCATAGCAAAGCATATAGCTTAGTTGTGGTTTCCTTGGTCCGTGCGCCCTACTTTTGCCCGTTGTCTTCTTGCGATAAGTGATGAAAATTATTCTTTTTACGCTTCTTGGCGTTGTCCTTTTTTCGTGCGGCGGGCCCACTACCAGCGCCCCGGCGGGCCAGCTGGCGGCCACCAGCTTCGACGACCTCGACGGGTGGCAGAATGGTGCCAACGTGCCTTCGCTTACAAAAGAGCGGGCGCATTCGGGCGCTTATTCTGCCAAAGTTGACCCGGCAACGGAGTATAGCATGGGCTACGACAACCTGTTTGGCAAGCTCAGCGGCACCCGGCTCAGCAAGCTGCGGCTGCACGGCTGGGTTTTTCTGCCCAATGACAAGGCGAGCGTATTGCTGGTGACGGAGCTTAAAAACCCCGGCGAGGATAAGCCGTTGCTTTGGGACAGCTTTGACCTGCTTAAGGAAGTAACGGCCAAATCTTCGGTTAATAACTGGTGTGAGGTAGACCATGTCATCACGCTGCCCGAAGGCGCCCCCTTTACCAGCCGGGTGAAAGTATATATGTGGCGCAATACCAGCACGCAACCTGCTTACCTCGACGACTTACAGCTACTGCGGGCCGATTAATCTACCGACCTGCTTCCGGGCCTATTCTCTTTGCGTTTAGCCATGACCCCACTAGCCGCCGTAGCACCTTCCTCCTTGCCTGCCAGGCTGCGGGCCGCCCGGCGCCGGGCTCCGTGGTCAGGGGCAGCCATGTGGCTGCTGGTAGCCGTGCTACTTGGCATGGCTGCCTCTACTGCCAACTGGCCCAACCTGAAGGTGACCCGCTGGGATATGTTCGGGTATTACCTCTACCTGCCCGCCACCACGGTTTACCACGATTTGGATGGCCTCGGGTTTGTGCCCGAGCTGCTCGACCGCACGGGGCTTACCAACCGCGACAACCCGGCCCACCCGCTGGGCAACTGGGAAGTATCGCGAGCGCGCACCAACCCCGACCAGTACGTTATTAAGTACACCATGGGGCAGGCCCTACTGTGGTGGCCTTTTTTTCAGGCTGCGCACTTTTACACCCAGCATTTTAGCAAGTATCCCGCCGACGGCTACTCGCCACCCTACCAGCTGATGCTGTACCTGGCCGGACTGGCCTACGCCCTGCTGGGGCTGGGGCTGCTCCGGCGATTTTTGCTGCGCTGCTTCAGCGACCGCCTGAGCGCGGTGCTGCTGCTGGCAGTGCACCTTGGCACCAACTACCTGGTATACAGTGTATTTCGCAGCCTGTACTCGCACAATAGCCTGTTTATGCTGCACACGGCTACGCTGCTGCTGCTTTCGCACTGGCTGGAGCGGCCGCGCTGGTACCTGGCGGGCGGCCTGGGCCTGACCATGGGCCTCGCGGTGCTGATTCGGCCCTCGGAGGCTATTATCCTGCTGGCGCCGCTGTTGTTTGGAGTTGCTACTGCGGCGGGCCTGCGTGCCCGCCTGCAGCTGGCGGCCCGGCACTGGAAGCAGATACTGCTGGCGGCAGCAGTAGCAATAGCCCTAAACATTCCACAAATCCTATATTGGCACCACATGTCGGGCCATTGGCTCTACGACTCGTACCCCGGCGAGAAGTTCGATTTTCGGCACCCGCATCTGCTTCAGGGGCTGTTTAGCTTCAATAACGGTTGGCTTACCTATACGCCCCTGATGGGACTGGCCGTGCTGGGCATTGCGCTGCTGTGGCGGCAGCGGCGCGAGTGGTTTTGGCTGCTCGTTACCTACTTACCCTTGCATTTGCTCATATCCTACAGCTGGTGGTGCTGGTGGTATATGGATAGCGTGGGGTCGCGCACGATGGTGCAGGCCTACCCTATCCTGACGCTGCCGCTGGGCGTAGCGCTGCAGACGCTGTGGCAGCGCGGGCGGCTGGTGCGCGCATTCACCACACTGGCTCTCGTGGGCTGTGTGGCACTCAACGTATTCCAGGCGTGGCAGATGTGCCAGGGCATATTTATCACGGAGTACATGAATAAGCGCTATTACCTGGCGATTTTCGGTAAAACGCAGGTTGATAAAGAGGCCCTGACCAAGTTTGACACCAACGAGCCGGCCCCCGACCTCCGGCTTTACCAGGCCGAAATGGTGTATTTCAACGACTTCAGCCACGATACCAGCTCAGCGCGCACCACAGAGTTTGCCCAGATGCCCCCGGCGCTGCTCGTAAACAAGGCGCATCCTTACAGCCCCGGCTACCAGGGGCAGCTGGGAGCCGCCAACCTGCGGGCCGGCGACTGGGTAGAGGCGCGGGTGCAGGCCTACTCTCCGGAAAAAGTATACAATATCCACGGGATGCCACAGCTGGTAATCGAGTTTCGGCATCCCAATGCCGACCCGTACAAGTGGCAGGCTATCCGCATTACCAATAAAATCGGAGAGATAACCACCTTGTGGGGCGGCACTCCCGGCCTGTGGGACGAGGTAAAGTTTGCCAGTCAGCTACCCGCCGAAGCACGCCCCGAAGACGAGGTAAAGGTGTATGTCATGAACGGGGCCTCCGCCAGCACCCTCTATATCGACAATTTGAGCGTGAGTGCGCTACGGCAAAGCAAGTAGTTTTTTGCTTTGCCGCCGCCTCAGCCCAACTACTACGCTGTTCCCGAAACGGCTTTAATAGCCCGCAGGCAGCGGAGGCTTTAGCAAGCTGTAATCTCCCTCGTAGCCCGCTACCAGCTGCTCGGTGTAGCCGGCCGGCAGCAGCCATTGGCGCAGCAGGCGATGCGCCGGCTGCTCGTGCTGCTCGGGACGAATGACAAAGATGGCTTGCGGGTAGCGCTGCCGAAAAGCCAGCAGCTCGGCGGGCGTGGGGGCAGGCAGCAGCGCCAGCGAATCGGGATGCTGCTGTGCAATAAGCAGCGTGCGCAGTACCGGCTCGTGGGCGAAGGCCGCAAAAGTGGCGGCCGGCACCCGCGAGAGGTAGCCGCCCCGCAGCGCCTTGGCGTGGCGCGTCTGGTAAAAAAGCTCCGCAGGGTTCATGGTACCCACCTGCTGGTTGCCATCGCGCAAGCCTAGGGGAACTGGGAACAGGATACCACCGGGCAAGGCCGCGGCCAAGCGGTAAGCCTCCGGCACGTCAGCAGCCCGAATAAGCGGGTAGGCCGTGTGCTGATACTCCCCGAAAACGCCCGCCAGCAGCAGCGCCGGCAGCCCCAGGCGCCAGCCCCGCGCCCGCCCCAACAGCCACCTGTCCAAGCCGATGCAGACTGCCAGGGGCAGTAGCAGCGAGGCCATCATTACGTGCCGCACGGGGCAGCGAATATTGTTGAAGAAGGGCACAAAATGCACGATGCCAGTTGGTAATCGAAACAGGTCGTGGCCCATCCAGCGCAGCTCGGGCATGGTGAGCAGCACAAACAATAGCAGCAGTGCCCAGAAGGGCCGGGTTTCGGCGGGAGTGGCGGGCGCGGCTGGCAGGCTACCCAGGCGGGGCGAACGCAGCGCGGCCACTGCCAGAAATAAGGCGGCCAGCGGCAGTATATATCCCAAAAAACTAATATTCTCGACGGAGGCCGGGCTGTGGAAGTGGGGGCTGTGCCAGAAGGCATCGGTAGCGGCGGTGGCGAGCCAGCGGCTGCCCACGGGCGGTACCAGGTAGCCGGCCAGGTCGCCGCCCCACCAGATGCCACCCCGGTCATCGAGCCCCAGCAGCCCAAGGCCGCGCGACACAAAATGGCCCAGCACAAAAATAGCTGCCAGCCAGGCCCACGGCGGCCAGCGCCGCCAGCGGATAGCCCCCAGCCGCAGGCCCCACCACGCCGCGTAGCCCGCCGAAAAATAGCACAGACCGGCCAGCACGTGATAATCGCTAAAGAAAGTAACTAGCACTAAGATAACTACCCATGCCAGCGCCCGCCGGCTCCGTATGCGCGGCCAGAGCCGACCGACTTCGAAGGCAAAGGCATCGAGAAAAGCGGAGAGGTAGAAAGGCACCGTGGCCGTGAGCAGCAGATTGTAGTGCTCGGGCCAGCGGGCCAGCTTGTAGGGCGAAAAGGCGAAGGCGAACCCCACCAGCGCACACAGCAGCGGCTGGCGCACCCAACGCCCCGCCAGCCGCGCCGCGCCTACCCCCGACAGCACGAAGCTCAGCAGCAACCCCAGGTTAACGGACCGGAATTCCTGGTTCAGCACCAGATTAAGCACGCCCAGCACCTGGGTATAGGTGTGCAGCCAGAGGCTGGTGCCCTGCGGGTAGAGCAGCAGCGGCGTAAACATGGGGCTATGCCCCGCCACTACCTGCCGCCGAAAATTCCAGACATTCCAGATGTATTGGTTGGCGTAGCCCACAAAGGCCGTGCTAAATTCCCGGCTCAGCGGCCAGCTGTACCAGACAAACAGTGCGGCATAAACCATCAGCAAGCCCACCAACCATCGCCCGCCCAGATGATTAACAGAAGAAGAAGCGGGGTCAGGCAACATACTTAATATTAGTCTTAATCTATATTATTTCAACAAAAGTAGCGGCGGACCGGTAGCTAGCTTTGTATTGTTCCTCTTTTGCTAACTTCTATGCCCATTGCCCGCCCCTTCAACTTTACGCAGTGGATTGCCGACCACCGCCACCTGCTTAAGCCGCCCGTAGGGAACCAGCAGGTTTTCAAGGATAATAAAGACTTTATTGTGATGGTAGTGGGCGGCCCCAACGCCCGCAAGGACTACCACGTCGACGAGGGCGAGGAGTTGTTCTGGCAGCTCGAAGGCGATATTGTGGTGAAGATTATCGAAGATGGCCAGCCAGTGGATATCGTGCTAAAAGCCGGCGACATGTTTCTGCTGCCGGCCGGCGTGCCACATTCGCCGCGCCGGCCGGCCGGCACGGTGGGCCTGGTACTGGAGCGCTACCGCACGGCCGGCGAGCTCGACGGCTTCCAGTGGTATTGTGAAAACTGCGGCCACCAGCTTTACGAGGAATTTGCCGAGATTACCGACATCGTGGCCCAGCTGCCGCCCATCATGGACCGTTTCTGGGCTAATGGCGACCTGCGGACGTGCAAGATGTGCGGCACGTATATGGAAGCGCCGGCTAAGATGGGATAGTATTTTCGGTTCTTTCGTCTGGCTTTAAAGCTGCCCAGCCAGCCCTCAGACTGGCGCGAGTTTAGCGCAGCGTAACTTTTCGGGGGAGGCGGTGCCTCCCATAGAATGAGCTTCTGAGACGACTCTAATGACGCGGTTCCGCCGTGCCGTGGGCGCGGTAGTTGGGTAGTTCAGGGGCCAGTTAGGGAACTGCTCTAATGGTGCGGAAAGCTGCTATGCCCGGCTTTTATCCGGCTTTGGCACTGCTCCGGCTGCCTCAAACTCTTCACGCAGCCTTGCGGGTGTAAGCTCAGTAAAATCGCGGATGACCAGCAGCGGGGCCTGAAAATCGCGGCCCGGCAGGGTCGAAGCCACGGCTACGCAGTGCATATGGGCACGGTAGGCGGCCTGCTCACCTAGCAAGGCATCCTCAAATATCACACAGTGTTCGGGCTTCACACCCAGCTTTTGGGCCGTCACGGCGTAGGTATCGGCGTGGGGCTTACCCTTATCTACGTCGTCTTTGGTGATAACCACATCGAAAAAGCGGCGCAGATTGAGGTCGTCGAGGATGTAGCCGATGGTTTCCTGGCCCGAGCCGGTGCCGAGGCCAATTTTGAGGCCGACGGCGCGGGCAGCTTCCAAGAAATCGACCAGGCCGGGCAGGGCGCGGCGGTCGTCCCAATACAGCGTGCGGTAGAGAAATTCGCGCTGGCTGGCCAGGGCTTCGAGCTGCTTAGCGGTCTGCGGCTTTTCGGCAAAGGCTTCCTCGAGAATTTCGGAGGCCGGCGCGCCGTTCAGGCGTCGCAGCAGCTGGGTGGCATCTACCTGCACCCCCTGGTCGCGGAAAAGCAATTGGAAAGCACGGGCCTGCACGGGTGTGTTGTCGATGAGGACGCCGTCCATATCGAAGATGAGAGCTTGAAGGTTGGGCATAAGCATCGAGAAAAGTCAGCCCGCCGAAAACGCGTCAGGCAATAGAAACACAGATTTAAGTCAGCATTCTGCTGAATTGCCGCCTCGCTCTTTCACTGGCACGGTATCTTTGTCGGCCTTCTTTACCGGCTTTTGCATGAAAAAGATATTGCTGCTGACCTTGCTCGCCCTGCCAGCTCTGGCGCAAAAGAAAGGCCCGGCCCTGGCGCGGCCCAAGCTGGTGGTGGGCATTGTAATCGACCAGATGCGCTACGACTACCTCTACCGCTACTGGGATAAGCTGGGCAGCGGCGGCTTCCGGCGGTTGCTGGGCGAGGGGTTTAGCTACGAAAGCTGCCATTATAATTACGTGCCCACTTATACCGGGCCGGGCCACACGAGCATTTATACCGGCACCACGCCGGCTACCCACGGCATTGTGGGCAACAACTGGTACGAGCGCGAAACCGGCAAAACCACGTACGTGACCGACGATAAAACCGTGCAGGCCGTGGGCGGCACGGCGGCGGCCGGGCAGATGTCGCCGCGCCACAACCTGGCCACTACTATTACCGACGAGCTGCGGCTGGCCACCAACTTCCAGAGCAAAGTCATCGGCGTGTGCATCAAGGACCGGGGCAGTATTTTGCCGGCCGGGCACGCGGCCAACGCGGCTTATTGGTACGATGGCACCAATGGAGCGTTCATTACCAGCACGTTCTACATGCCGGTGCTGCCCGACTGGGTCAGCAAGTTTAATGCGGCGGGCCACGCCGCACAGTACCTTAGCCAGCCCTGGAACACCCTGCTGCCGATTGGCGAGTACACCGAAAGCACCCCCGACGACGTGCCCTGGGAATCGGCTTTTAAGGGCGAGGCCAAGCCGGTTTTTCCGCACGACCTGCCCACGCTGAGCGCTACGCCCTCGGCTTCGGTGAAAGCCACCGAAAAGTCGTCGGGCGAGAAGCAGCCCGCCGCGCCTACCCAAAACCTCGACCTTATCCGCTCCACGCCTTTTGGCAACTCGCTCACGGCCGATTTTGCCATCGAAACCCTGCGCCAGGAGCAGTTGGGCCAGCGCGGGCAAACCGACTTTCTGACCTTGAGCTTTAGCAGCACCGACTACGTGGGGCACCAGTTTGGCACCACGGCCATCGAAACGGAGGATACCTACCTGCGCCTCGACCGCGACCTGGCCCGCGTGCTCGATGCGCTCGACAAGCAAGTGGGCAAAGGGGAGGCGCTGGTATTTCTGACCGCCGACCACGCCGCCGACCAGGCTGCCGGCTTTCTGGAAGCGCACCGCCTGCCGGGCGGCGGCATGGGCACGGCGCCCGTGCGCGACTCGGTGCAGCGCGCCCTGGTGCGCCGCTACGGCGCCGGCAACTGGATTCTGGATTTCGAAAACCAGCAGGTATACCTCAATCGCCCGCTGCTGCTGCAGAAAAAGCTGGAGCTGGCCAAGGTGCAGAACGAAGTAGCCGAGATTCTGCGCCAGCAGCCCCACATTGCGCAGGCCATCTCGGCTACCGACTTGCAGCGCAACGCCTGGCCGGTGGGCCTGAGCATGTATCAGGCCAACGGCTTCTACGCCCCGCGCTCGGGCGACGTGCTGTTCGTGATGTCGCCGGGCTGGCTCGAAGCCTACGCCTACCCCGTGGTGAAGGGCACCACGCACGGCGCCTCATGGGCCTACGATACCCACGTACCGCTGCTGTTCTGGGGCTGGCACGTGCACCACGGCGAGTCGGCCGAGGAAGTTAAGATTGTCGACATTGCCCCTACCGTGGCTCGCTACCTGCACATTCAGGAGCCCAGCGGCACCAGCGGCACGCCGCTTTTGGAAGTGCTGAAATAGGTAGTTCGGCGTTCGTCCCGACTTTTACGTTATCCTCCCATTTATTCTTCATCCCCACACTAAACGTGACCCATTTCAACCCCTGGCACGACGTATCGCGCGGCGATAATTTACCCGAAACTGTTACCGGTGTTATCGAAATCCCCAAAGGCAGCAAAGGCAAGTATGAGCTGGATAAAGACAGCGGCCTGTTGAAGCTCGACCGCGTGCTGTTCTCGGCCGTGCATTACCCGGCCGCCTACGGTTTTATTCCGAAGACGTACTGCGACGACAAAGACCCGCTCGACATCCTGGTTTTGTGCTCGGTCGATATTCCGCACATGTGCCTCGTGGAGGCCAAGGTTATCGGCGTGATGCAGATGCTGGACCAGGACGAGGAGGATGATAAAATCATCGCCGTGGCTGCCCACGATGTATCGGTAAATCACTATAATGAGCTGAGCGACCTGCCGCCCTACATGATGCTGGAGATGCAGCGCTTTTTTGAAGACTACAAAGCCCTTGAAAACAAGCACGTAGAGGTAAAGCAGTTCCTGGGCCGCGAAGAAGCCTACCGCATTATCAACGACAGCATCAAGCTCTACGAAGAAACGTTTGGCGATAAGCCGGCCGCTTAGCCCTTCCCAACCGTTAGCAGAACGTCATGCCGAGCGGCGAACCGCTCAGCATGACGTTCTTTTCTTTGTGCCACTTTTACCCAGCCATGCCCGCTGCCAGCCGTGCCCTGCCCCTGCGCCTGCTTGATGCGCTGCTGTACAGCAGCGGGTGGCTGGCCGCGGCCGCCGCGGCCCAAACGGCCGCCACGCTGCGCCTGTGGCCGGCCAGCGGCGGCGCAGCCGGCCTGCACACGGTAGTGCTGGTGTTTGCGGCCACGCTGCTGACCTATAATCTCGATGCGGCGCTGCCCTTTAAGCACAGCCAGCCGCCGGGCACCTCGGGCCGCAAGGCCTGGCAGCAGCGGCACCGGCCGGCCATGCTGGGGCTGGCGGGTACGGCCGCTCTCACGGGAGCCTACCTGCTGCTCACGGATGGCTGGGTGCATTTTTTGCCGATACTGCTGCCGCTGGCGGCGCTGGCCATTGGCTACTCGTGGCCGGTGCTGCCGTGGCGGGGGCGCTGGCGGGCCATCCGCGAAGTGCCGCTGCTGAAAGTATTTCTGATTGCGGGGGTGTGGGCCGCCGTGACGGTAGGCCTGCCCGCGCTGGCGCTGCATCGGCCGCTGGCCTCGGCGCTGGGTTTGCTGGGGCAGCGGTTTTGCCTGGTCGTGGCCCTGGCCATTGTGTTCGACATCCGCGACTACAGCCGCGACGGCGCCGTGGCGCTACGCACATTTCCGGTGCTGCTGGGTATAAAGGGGGCTAAGCTGGTGTCACTGAGCTTTCTGGCCGCCGCCGTGGCGCTGGGCCTGGGGCGCGAGGCCTCACCGCTGGCGGTTGTGTTGCCGGCCGCGCTCTGCGCCGCCGTTGTCATCGCCGCGCAGGAGCGGCGGGGCGACTATTTCTTCGCCCTGGTTACCGATGGCCTGCTGCTGGTGCAGGCAGCGGCGTATTTTATTTTTTGAATATTCCAGACTTCGTCAGGGCAGACTGCCCGCTACGCCGTCAGCGCCCGCAGGGCCGGGCCGATAAAGCGCACCAAATCACCGGCCACCAGCCCGGCCTCACCGGTTTCGAGGGCGGCGAGGTCGCCGGCGTGGCCGTGGGCCAGCACGGCAAGGCGGGCGGCGCGCAGCGGGTCGAGGCGCTGGTCGGCGCGCAGCGCCAGGACCAGGCCGGTAAGCACGTCGCCGCTGCCGCCGGTGCCCATGCCGGGGTTGCCGGTGCTGTTGAAATACACCTGGCCATCGGGCGCAGCCACGGCAGTATAAGCGCCTTTCAGGACGACTACGCACTTGTGCTGCTGCGCAAACTGGCGCAGTAAATCGAGGCGATGGTAGTCGTCGCGGGCCTTTTCGGTGAGGCGCGTAAACTCGCCGATGTGGGGCGTGAGCACCGTATTTTCGGGCAGCAGGTCGAGCAGCTCGCGGTGCTGGCCCAGCAGGTTGAGCGCATCGGCATCGATGACGAGCGGCACCTTCGCTTCGCGCAGCAGCTTTTCGAGCACGGCGCGGCTGGCTTCGTCCTGCCCCAGGCCGGGGCCAATGCCAATGGCCTGATACGCTTGCAAATCGGGCAACTCACTGATGAAGTCGGCCTCAGCGTCGGGCAGGCACATGGCCTCGGGCCGCGTCGTCTGGATAATATCGTAGCCGCAGCCCGGCACCGCCACCGTAAGCAGGCCTACGCCGCCGCGCAGGCAGGCGCCGCTGCTCAGCACGGCCGCGCCCATCTTGCCCCGGCTGCCCGCCAGCAGCAGCGCGTGGCCGAAGGTATTTTTATAGGCAAATTTGCTGCGCCTGGGCAGGGTCACGTCGGGCGTAAGCGCGGCCAGAGCCGCATCGAAACCCAACGTGCCCGGCATGCGCGTAAGCTGCCAGGGCGTTTCAGCCTGTTCGACAAAATATTCACTAAGTTGAATATTAACTACGTGCCACTCGCCCACGTACCCGGCATTTTGCGGCAGCAGAAAAGCCAGCTTGGGCAGGCCGAAGCTGATGGTGTGGGTGGCCCGCACAATGGGGGCGCTGGCATCGGGCTGGGGCGCATCGGCGAGCAGGCCGCTGGGCAAATCCACGGCTATCACGCGGGCGTGGCTGTCGTTGAGGCGACGCACTACGGCGGCAGCCAGCCCATCGAGCGGACGGCTGAGGCCGGTGCCAAATAGCGCATCAATTACCAGCGCGCCCGGTTGAATAGCGGGCAGATTATCAGCGCTTAGCTCGGTTATCGGGATGACTTTGGGCAGTACGTGATGGTTGTACTGATAGTCATCGGAGTATTTCTCAGCCGGCAGCAGGCCCAGGCGCACGGCGTAGCCGGCCATAAATAGCAGGCGGGCCAGGGCCAGGCCGTCGCCGCCGTTGTTGCCGGGGCCGCACAGCAGCCATATTTCGCCGGCCTCGCGGGGACTGTAGTGGCGGCGCAGCCAGTCGCCCAGAGCCGTGGCGGCCCGCTCCATGAGCGCAGTCGAAGTGGTGCGCTGCTCGGCGATGGTGGCCTGGTCGAGGGCGCGGATTTGGGCGGCGGAAAGAAGTTTCATAGTCGGTATCTAACGCGAAAAATGGCTGGCGAGCTACTTTTAGCCATGCAAAGAAAAACTCACTTCTTTATCGTGCCCGGACTGGGCAGCTCGGGGCCCGAACATTGGCAAAGCTATTTTGAGCGGCAAAACCCGGATTTCACCCGCATTCAGCAGCGCGAATGGGATGCGCCGGACAAAGACGACTGGGTTGCTACCCTCGAACAGGCACTGGCCGGCGAAGACCTAAGCCAGGTAGTGCTCATTGCCCACAGCCTGGGCTGCGTGACGGTGGCGCACTGGGCCAACACCTATGGCCACCGTATAAAAGGCGCGCTGCTGGTGGCGCCCGCCGACGTAGATACGTCGTCTTTCGCCGTCTTTCCCACCACCGGCTTCGGGCCCATGCCGCTGCAACGCCTGCCTTTTCCAAGTAAAGTAGTCGCCAGCACCACCGATGAGTGGGTAAGCGTGGCACGGGCCCGGCAGTTTGCCGAGGCCTGGGGCAGCGAGCTGATATTACTCGAAGCCGCCGGCCACCTCAACGCGGCCAGCGGCCACGGCAACTGGCCGGCGGGGCTGGAACTGCTGCGCGGGTGGGCCTAGCCGCCCCAACCCCGCCGCTTTGAACCCTGGGCGTCGTCAGACGTTTTACTTGCACAACTCCCTATTATTTTTTCTTATGCAAACCTGGAACGACGTTATCCGGCTGGCCAACCACGGGGCCCCGACCCCGCCCCGCCGCGTCGAAAAAACACCCGCTGAGTGGAAAGCTCAGCTCACGCCCGAGCAGTACCACGTGACGCGTGAGCACGGCACTGAGCGCGCCTTCACCGGCGAGTATTGCGAGGCCCACGAAGCCGGCCTGTATGCCTGCGTGTGCTGCGGCACCCCGCTCTACGACTCGCGTACCAAGTTTGAGAGCGGCACCGGCTGGCCCAGCTTTACGCAGCCCGTCGACGAGGCTGCCATCCGGTACAAGAAAGACACCAGCTATGGCATGACCCGCGTGGAAGTTCTTTGTAACGTGTGCGATGCGCATCAGGGCCACGTGTTTCCCGATGGGCCGCCGCCCGGCGGCCTGCGCCTGTGCATCAACTCGGCCAGCATCCGGTTGGTGACGACTAAGGAGCCGGCGGCGTAGGCTCACACCGCCGACTTCTAGAAAGAACGTCATGCTGAGCTTGTCGAAGCATCTCTACCGCTTCGTCGGATGAGTAATCCTGGTGGCGCAGTAGAGATGCTTCGACAAGCTCAGCATGACGTTCTTTTTTATCTTTAAACATTCTCTATTACCGCTCTACCCCAACCCACCCCGCCATGTCGCTCTTATTCACCGATTTTGCTTCCTGGCAGGCGCACTGCGCCGCTACCGGCGAGCCGCTCTACCAGCCCGTACTGGCTTATGAGATTGAGCAAAAAGGGGCGACAGAGGAAGCCATCTGGCCTACCCTGCAACGGGCCTACGACGTGATGCGCGATGCCGTGCACGAGGGCCAGACTGGCAACATGACCTCGCGGTCGGGCATGATAAACAACGGCGCCAAGAAGATTGCCGCCTCGCCCGTCACGGTACTTTCGCCCGAGTTCAAGCAACTGATAATAAGCGCCCTGGGAGCCAAGGAGGTGAACTCGTGCATGGGCCGCGTGGTGGCCGCGCCCACGGCCGGCGCGTCGGGCATCTTGCCGGGCGTGCTCACCACCATTCAGCGCATTCATCAGCTCGACGACCGTAAAATCCTGGAAGGGCTGCTGGTAGCGGCCGGCATTGCGCTCATTATCGAGCAGAATGCCTCACTGGCTGGCGCGGTGGGCGGCTGCCAGGCCGAAACCGGCTCGGCCGCTGCCATGGGCGCAGGGGCCATTGTGTACTGCCTCGGCGGCACGGTGGAAGAGACCTTTGCAGCCGTAGCCATTACTATTCAGTGCATGCTCGGGCTGGTGTGCGACCCCGTGGCGGGCCTCGTGGAAGTACCCTGCGTGGTGCGCAACGCCTCGGCGGCGGCTATCGCGTTTTCGTCGGCCCAGATAGCCATCGCGGGCGTCGACCCGGTTATTCCGGTCGACCAGTGCGTGGCCGCCCTCGGCGAGGTGGGCCAGAGCATGGAAACCCGCTACAAGGAAACGGCCCTCGGCGGCCTGGCCAACACCCGGCGCGGCCGCGAAATCGAGAAAATGGTGCTGGTGCAGGATGTTAAACTCGTCGCGAAGTAAAAAGCGAAAGCCGTTGATTAAACTTGCGGCATGCAGGTTTCCCTCACCGACCCGGAGCGCCAACGGTTGCGTGCGTTGCAAAAGCAACGGCGCGATGACGAGGGCTACGTAAAAGTGACGGTGGTGCTGTTGCTGGACAAGGGGCGCTCGGCGGGAAGCATTGCCGACGATTTGGGGCTGGATGATGGCACGGTGTACCGCTACGCCGAGGCCTTTGCCCGGTTGGGCTTGGAGAAGTACCTGGCCCACGAGCAGCGCGGCTACTGGGGGCTGCTGACCAGCACCCAACTCGCCGGCTTGTGCCAGGAGCTGCGCCGGACCCTGTACACCGACTGCCGCCCGTTGCAGGCCTGGCTGACACAGGCCACCGGCGTGCGCTACTCGGTTTCGGGCCTGACGGACCTGCTACACCGGTTGGGCTTTGTGTACAAGCTCACCACGCCCATGCCTTGCGAAGCGGACGCCGACGCGCAGGCCGCTTTTCTGGCCAACCGGTTGCAGCCCCTGCTGGAACGGGCTGCGGCCGGCGACGCCGTGGTGTATTTTGCCGACGCGGCCCACCCCACCCACAACACCCGCTGCACCCGGGCCTGGACCGAAAAAGGCGCACAGCGGCCCCTGCCTACGGTCAGCGGACGCGAACGGGTGAATCTGAACGCGGCCCTCAACGCGCACTGCCCTACGCAGGTGTACGTGCACGAAACGGCCTGCGTCAACGCCCAGAGCACAAAAGCCTTATACGAACAGCTGCTGGCCGCCCATCCCAGCCAACCGATTTACGTGGTCTGCGACAACGCCCGCTACTACAAAAACCAGGAACTGACCCAGTGGCTGGCCGATAAGCCCCTGGTGCAGGTCTTTCTGCCGCCCTATTCGCCCAACCTGAACCTGATTGAGCGCCTGTGGAAGTTCCTGCGCCAGAAAATCATCAACGCCACCTTTTACCGCACCAAGGGCCACTTCCGACAAGCCGTGCTCGGCTTCTTCTCCCGACTCAACGAGTTCGGCCAAGAACTCGCGTCCTTACTTACCCTCAACTTTCACCTCCTGGATTCGCAACCCACTTCGTGACGGGTATAACATCCTGCCCGACGAGTAAGCCCTTAATGCAGCGAGCCCATTGCCGGCGCCAGCAGCAGCTGACTTAAAAACTCAATGGAGGGCGCGTAGCGCATCCGCAGCGCCTGGTAGTGCTGCCAGGCGGCTTCTTCATCGGGGCGCACGGGCAGGCCGCCTTCGCGCAGCTCCTGCCAGACCTTGGCAAAGGCTTCGCGGCCGGGGTTGGCGGCGGCCACTTCTTCGGGCGTGCGCAGCTCGGTGGGCTGCGTTTCAGCTTTCTTATCGAAAAAGCGCTGCACCCGGTTTACGGCCAGGCAGCCGGCCGTAAACGTCAGCTCGACCTGCCGCGAGCGGGGCACGTCGAGCGCCGAAAACAGCAAGTTGGCCGTGTCGAGCACGAGCCCGGCCGCCGTGACCCAGGACCGGCCAGCCTGCGGCGAGCGAAAGAAAGCGAGTACCGGCAGCGAGGTATGGCTTTCGTCAATTTCAACCAGCCAGTGCTCCCAGGCCAGCCATTGCGCGTCGTCGTTGGCGAAGTTGCCATCGTGGCCGAGCCACTTGAGCAGGCCGCTGGCTACGGGGGGCATACCGGCCCGCAGCTCTATCTGGGCCACTACCACTTCGCGGCGCGAAAAGGCCTGGTAAATAGTGGGCAAATACGATATTAGCAGCGTAAGCAGCAGCAAGCCCAGCGTGGCTTCGGAGTAGCTGAATATGTTGAGGGCCAGGCCCTGTACCGGCGTCGTACCCAGCGTGAGCAAGGAGCTGCCACTCAGCTCATAGCTCTTGGTAATGCTTTCGACGCCCAGCGCCCAGAAGATGGCCGTGAACCCCGCTCCCACCAGCGCCAGCCAGCCAATGGGCAATGCTACCAGCGCTACCGGCGCGTAGTGGGCCAGAATGCGGTCGCGGTGGGCAAAAGTGCTGGTATGCCGCGCCGCGAAGTCGAACAGCGCCCGCACCCCCCCAAACACGAAGGCGTTGAGCCGCACCGACTCGTTGCGTGGCAATATGAAGGAGCGAATGGCCCCCGATACGGTAATAATAACGACCCAGCCCCCGGCCAGTCCCACCAGCAGGTGGCTAATAAACTTTACAGCAAACGGCATAAGCACCTGTACGGACAGAAGCGTTTACTGGCTGCCAGCGCGTAGTGCCGGCGCAAGCAAGCTGGCCGTCTCTATGATTTGGCCAGCCACAGCTGCCGAAACGACTTGTCGGCTACGTGCAGACTTTCGCGGCGCTTGCGCCAGCCGGCCTGGTCGAGCAGGTAGCCAAGACTAAAGTCCTTGAGGCGGCCGGGCAGCACATCGAGCGCCCAACGGTGGCACATGCTCCAGCGCCAGAGGCCGATGGCCAGCTTTTCCACGGGCGCGTTATGGCCTTCGGCCACGCTTTGCTGGCGATTGAGCAGCAATAAGTTATGCAGGTTAATGCGTACTGGGCACACGCTGGTGCACGCCCCGCACAGGCTGCTGGCAAAGCTCAGGTGCTGGTGCTCTTTCAGGCCCGACAAGTGCGGACTGATAACCGAGCCGATAGGCCCCGAATACGTGGTTTCGTAGGTGTGGCCGCCAATATTTTTGTACACCGGGCACACGTTGAGGCAGGCCCCGCAGCGAATACAGCGCAGGGCCTCGCGGCGGTCGGGCCGGGCCAGCAGGTTGGTGCGGCCGTTGTCGAGCAGAATAACGACCATCTCCTCGGGGCCGTCGGTTTCGCCGGGCTGGCGCGGGCCGAAATACACGGTGTTATACACCGTTACCTGCTGGCCGGTGCCGCTGGTGCTGAGCAGCGGCCAGAACAAGTCAAGGTCGGTGAGCTGCGGAATCAGCTTTTCGATGCCCACCACCGCGATGTGCAGCCCCGGAAAAGTAGCCGAGAGCCGGGCATTGCCTTCGTTCTCAGTCACGGCCACGGCCCCCTCCCTGGCAATCAGAAAATTACCGCCCGTAATGCCGACCTCAGCCGAAGTGTACTTATCGCGCAGCAGGTGGCGCGCCGTGAGCACTAGCTGCTGCGCATCGTCGGTATGCTCGATGCCAAGGTGCTTGACGAAAATATCGGCGATGTCGGCCTTGCTCAGGTGCATGGCCGGCGTCACGATGTGGTAGGGGCGCTCGCCGTTTAGCTGCACGATGTACTCGCCCAGGTCAGTTTCGACCGATTCCACGCCCCGGCTCTGCAAATATTTATTGACGTGGATTTCCTCGGTGGTCATGCTCTTGGCCTTCACCACGGTGCGGGCGTTGCGGGCTTCCGTGAGGCGGCCGATTTCGGCCAGGGCTTCTTGGGCGTCGTTGGCCCACACTACCCGCCCACCGCGCGCGGTGAAGTTTTGCTCAAACTCCAGCAGGTATTCGTCAAGCCTTTCTAATATATTATGTTTTATATATGACGCGCGGGCGCGGGCCAGCTCGTGGTCGGCGTAATGCTGCATGCCGGCGCTCACGGCCGCGTCGTATTTGCCGATGTTGAATCGGATTTTGCGGCGGTGCTCGAGGTCGAAGGCTTTGCGTTCGGCGTCTTGGAGGAAGGCGGTCAATTTCATATTTAGCGCGAAGTTTTGCGAAGTTGAACGCGAAGTCTGGTAAAGCCGGCTCTTACAGCTTGTTCACTATGCGGTGAATATGCTCACGGAGCGAAACCACGTTGAAATTGATGAGTAAGCCCAGCTTACAGCCCGTGAGTCCCAGGTAGTTTTGCAGCTGTTTAAAATGCACCGGGGCCAATGCCTCTACCGACTTTAACTCAATAATGACTTTTTTTTCAACCAGGATATCCAACCGGTAGCCGATATCCAGCTGTAAGCCATCGTAAACGACTGGCACCCCTACTTCGGTCACCACCAGCAATCCGGCTTTGCGAAGTTCATGAGCCAAAGCCAGCTTGTACACATTTTCCAGCAAACCCGGCCCCAGCACCGTGCTCACCTTAAACGCTGCCGTGCGAATATGACCATCAATTTCATTCTCATGCATAGTAGAAGCGGCTTTACCAGACTTCGCGCTCAGCTTCGCGAAACTTCGCGCTAAATAATCAGGGCTTATTCGAGTCTACCACCGGCCGCGCCTCCCGGTTCGCCAAATCCCAGGCCAGATAGAATACCAGCCGGGCCCGTGCCTCCAGCTTATCAAACTCAATTTTGGCAATCTCGTCGCTGGCCTCGTGGTAGTCGGCGTGGACGCCATTAAAGAAAAATGCCACCGGAATCCCCTTCTTAGCGAAGTTGTAGTGGTCGGAGCGGTAGTAAAACCGGTTCGGGTCGTTGGGGTCGTTGAAGCGGTAGTCGAGGTCGAGGTTGCCGTGCTGCTGATTGGCCGCGATGAGCGCCGCGTGCAGCTGCGACGACAATTTATCTGACCCGATAACGTACACGTAATCAGCCTTGCCCTGGTGCGCATCGTCGGTGCGACCAATCATATCAATGTTGAGGTCGGTGATGGTGCTGGCCAGCGGAAATACCGGGTGGTCGGTGTAATACTCGGAGCCGAGCAGGCCTTTCTCCTCCCCCGTATTGGCCAGAAACAGGATGCTGCGGCGCGGGCCGTGCCCGGCGTGGGCGGCCTTGGTAAAGGCCTGCGCAATGCTGAGCATTCCCACCGTGCCCGAGCCATCGTCGTCGGCCCCGTTGTACACCTGCCCGCCAATGATGCCGAGGTGGTCGTAGTGCGCCGACACCACCAGAATTTCCTCTTTCTTATCGGTGCCCGGCAAAAAGCCCAGCACGTTTTCGGTGCTTACGGCACTGCGCTCCTGCGGGGCGCTGATGCTGAATTTGGCGGGCTTAACCTTAGTGGCTACCGGCTGCCTGGCGGCGGCCGTGGCCGTTTCGTAGCTCCGAATGGTTGCGTCGCTGGTACCCAGCAGCTTCAGGCCCAGGGCCGGCGACACGAAGAACGACGGCGCCCGCCCGCCTGCCTGGTCGGCGGCTGCGATGGTGGGCTGCATAATGCGCGGCGTGAGGCGAGCGGCCAGCTTGCCAAAATCGGCCTTGGGCGAAAAATCGACAAAAAAGACGCTGCGGGCACCCTTTTGCGCCGCCAGCGCGGCCTTGGCCCGAAAATCAACGGCCCACTTGGTGGCCGAGCCGTCGGGGCTGAGCACCGACTTGCCTTCGGTGGTGCGGGGCTCACCCAGCAGCATAATCAGGTCCTTGCCCTTCACGTCGTGGCCCGCGTAGTCGGAATACGTGCCCTGCTCAATACCGTAGCCCACAAATACCGGCTGCACGGCGGTAGCCTGCTGAAACGGCGAGCGGCCAAACGCATAAAAATCCTTCAGCCACTCGTAGGCCTTGCCGCCCACGGTGATGGTACCGCCCGGCTGCCAGGCGCTGCGCTCGAGGTTGAAGGTTTGCAGGTAAGGGTTGGCGGTATTGGTCGTAACGGGGGCTACCAGGCTGTCGGCGGCAAACTGCTTGCTGATGTAAGCGGCGGCCATTTTCTGGCCCTTGGTGCCGGTTTCGCGGCCCTCGTACTCATCCGAAGCCAGCACGCTGAGGTCGCGCCGCAGGTGCTCCTGCGTAATATAGCGCTCGGCGTATGTAGTAACGTAGTCGGCCGTTTGCGCTGGCACCGGCACCGGGCCGTGCGGCGCAATACCCGCAGCCGGCACGTTTTTAAGCTTGATTTTAGTTTTGGCCGGGCTGGTCTGCGCCTGCACCAATGCCGGAAGCGCCAGGGCGGCCAGCCAGAGAGAAAAGGATTTCATGAGAAATACTTGGTATTACGCTTTATAAATCAAGACGGTAGCGTACGCCGCCACGCCTTCCTGCCGCCCCACAAAGCCCAGCTTTTCGGTCGTGGTGGCCTTAATGGAAATCAGGTCTTCCTCAACGGCCATTACTTGAGCCAGCGCCTGACGCATGGCCGGGATGTGCGGGTTCACCTTTGGCTGCTCCAAACATATAGTAGAGTCTATATTACTCAGCTCGTAGCCTTTGCCGCGTAGCAGGCGTAGCGTTTCGGCCAGCAGCTTCTTGCTGTCGATGCCCTTATACTGCGGGTCGGTATCGGGGAAATGAAAGCCGATGTCGCGCAGGTTGGCCGCGCCCAGCAGCGCATCGCAGATAACGTGGATGAGCACGTCGGCATCGGAGTGGCCGTGCGCGCCGTGGGTGTGTGGCACCAGGATGCCGCCCAGCCAGAACGGCAGGCCCGGCTGCAATTGGTGAACGTCGTAGCCGAAGCCAACGCGGATTTTCATAAGCACTGAGTAAGCGGGATGGAGCGCAAAGGTATTTACCTGCGGGGATGCCGTGAGAGGCCGCTCGGTATCGCTTAACTTTTACTGAAAAAGAGCTTGTAGTTTTAACTAATATTATTAGCTTTGCGCAGACAATAAAGTTAGCTGTTGCTGGCCGGGCTTATCCCCAAAGGACCGAAAATGCTGGACCTGCTTAAAGTAAAAGCGGAGTTAATCCGTCAGGTTACATAACTACTCAAACAACCAATCTGGTCGGCTGACGCGAGCAAAAAACAACGCGGAAACTTTGAGCCCATCAAAAGTTTCCGTCGTATCTTTGCAGCGTCATGATAGAAACCAAGGACCGGATTCTGCACCAAGCGGCCGCGCTGTTTATGCGCAACGGCATCAAGAGTGTAAGCATGGACGATATCGCGGCCGAACTGGCGATGTCGAAAAAGACGCTTTATAAGACCTTCACCAACAAAGACGAAATCGTGCTGGCCGTGATGAGCACGCACCTGGCTAAGGTGCAGGGCGAGTGCGCCAGCATAGCGGCCCCGGCAGCCAACGCCGTGGAAGAAATGCTGAACCTCTCGCACTGGGCCGACCAGCAGTTCAGCAACATTCACCCCAGCATTTTCTACGACCTGCGCAAGTATCATCCCGATGCGTGGGTACTATTTGTAGCCCACAAAAACACTTTCATTCTCAACCAGATAACCCAGAACCTGCGCCGGGGCATGGCCGAAGGCCTCTACCGCCCCGACCTCGACGTGGAGGTGCTGGCCCGCCTCAACCTGGCCCAGATTGAGCTGGCCTTCGACCCGGTGCTGTACCCGCCCGCTCAGTTTGGGCCCGACCGCGTGAACCGGGTATTCGACGAGCATTTTCTCCTGGGGGTGGCTACGCTCAAGGGACACAAGCTTATTAACGAGTATCGCCGCATCACCGAGGAAGAATAGCCCGGCTCTTTACCTGCTCTTTACCAGACTGTTCGTCTTTCACCTGTTATGAATAAATCCTTATTAGGCGCGTTGCTGGCCACCTCGGCGCTGGCCTTTGGGCCGGCAGCCCTGGCCCAGGCGCCGGCCGCGCTTCCGAGCCAGCCCTCTTCCGGCCTAATGGCCCTGAGCCTCTCGCAGGCAGTGCACTTTGCCGTGCAAAACAAATCGAGCCTGCAGGCCACGCGCTTGGCCGAGCAGACCGCGGCCGCCCGCGTGGGCGAAATAAAAGCCCAGGGCCTGCCGCAGCTGAACGTGGGGGCCAACGTAGCCGACAACTTCAAGCTGCAAAAGTCGCTGGTTGACTTTGGCGCGCTGGCCGGCCCGGTGCTGAAAGGCACAACCCTGACGCAAGCCGATATCAACAAGGCGCAGGGCGGCAATCCGATAACCCTGGCACCGACTTACGGCGACCCGGTATCGGTACCGCCCCAGCCGTTTGCCTTTGGCCTGCAATACGCAGGCAACACATCGGCCTCGTTCTCACAGCAGATTTTTGACGGCTCCTATCTCATTGGCCTCAAGGCAGCTAAGGTCTACACCGACCTGGCCAAAAAACAGACCCAGCAGGCCGAGATTGACGTAGTAGAGCAGGTTAGCAAAGCCTACTACAGTACCCTGGTAGCGCGCTCGCGCCTGGCCCTGCTGGCCCGCAACGTGCAGCGCCTCGACACGGTGCTTTACCAAACCAACCAGACGTTTAAGGCGGGCTTTGCCGAAAAGCTCGACGTAGACCGCCTGCGCGTGCAGCGCAACAACCTGGTGGTAGAGCAGCAAAAAGCGCAGCGCCTCACGGAGCTGAGCGTGGCGCTCCTCAAATTTCAGATGGGCCTGCCCCAAAGCCAGCCCGTGCAGCTGACCGACTCGCTCGGCGCGGCGGTCGTTGATGCCGGAACGCTGCGTCGCAACCTGGGGGCCGCCAGCTTCGGCACCGGTGGCGGGGCCACTGGCCTGAGTAGTCTGCCGGCGGCCCCGACCAGCGCGGGCCAGGGCACTACGGGACCGCCCACGCCGGGCATCAACAACGGCCAGCCCAGCCAGGCAAACGCAGTTTTCAACTACAACAACCGCATTGAGTTCTCGACCCTGCAAACGCAGCAGGCCCTAGCCGGGCTCGACCTGCGCAACCGGCAGGCCGGTGCTTATCCGCGCCTCGCCCTTACGGCCGCTTACGGCTTTTCGGGCTCAGCCAAGACGGCGAGCGACTTGTTTGCCTTCCGGGGGCCTACCTCGACCAACAGCGCCGGTCAGCTCAACCAGAACTGGTTTGGCTTCGGCAACGTGGGGCTGGCCCTGAACATTCCGGTGTTTGATGGCTTTCGGCGCCGCTACCAGGTGCAGCAGGCGCGCATCGCGCAGCAAACCATTGAGAAAGGGTTTGAAACCCTGCGCCAGAGCATCGATTTGCAGGATGCGCAGAGCCGCGCTACTCTCGTCAACGCCCTCGACGTGCTGGATAACCAAAAGGCCAACCTCGACCTGGCCGCCGATGTGGCGCGCGTCACGCGCATCAAGTTCAATGCCGGCGTGGGCTCCAACCTCGAAGTTATTACGGCCGAAACCTCGCTGCGCGAAGCCCAAACCAATTACTACTCGGCTATTTATGATGTGCTGGTAGCGAAGGTTGACCGCGACAAAGCCACCGGCGAACTCTACACGCAGGCCAAGTAACCCCTTAAAAGAACGTCATGCTCGGCATGGCCGTCAGCTCCTACCTTATGCGCCCCACTTCCTTTCTTCTTTCTGCCACCGTTGCCGTTGCTCTTACCGCTTGTGGCGGTACCAAAGACCCCAAGGCCGAGCTAGCCAAGCTCAAGGCCGACCAGGCCGCTACCCAGGCCAAAATAGCCGACCTCGAAGCCAAAACCGGGGCGGGCAAGACCGACTCGGCCAGCACTGCCGTGCCGGTATCGGTGCTGAAAGTGGCTCCCGAAAACTTTGCCGGCTACCTCGAAGTGCAGGGCCGCGTCGATTTTGACCAGAACTCGACCGTCAGCTCGCGGGCGGCCGGCACGCTTACCAGCGTGCGGGTGCAGCGCGGCGACCAGGTGCATAAGGGCCAGGTGCTGGCGACCGTCGATGCCTCGGTGCTCGACGCCAGCATTGCCGAGCTGCGCACCCGCCTGGATTTGGCGCGCATTGTGTACGAAAAGCAGGCCGGCCTCTGGAAGCAGCAGATTGGCACTGAAATCCAATACCTGCAAGCCAAGAATACCTATGAGGGCCTGCAGCGCAACCTCTCCACCCTCAACCAGCAGCGGGCTATGTACAACGTGGTGGCTCCGTACAGCGGCGTGGTTGATAACGTATTGCCCAAGCTCGGCGAAACGGTAGCGCCCGGCTCGCCGGTGGTGCAGCTCAACAGCGGGCAGGGCGGCAAAGTGCTCGCCGACGTGTCGGAAGCTTACGCCGGCAGCATTAAGGCGGGCGACAAGGCGCTCGTGGCCATGCCCGACCTCGGCAACGAAGAAATTCCGAGCACCGTGCGCACCGTAAGCCGCACTATTTCGGCCACCAGCCGCACCTTCACCGTGGAGCTGCGCCTGCCGGCCGATAAGGCTAACCGCCTGCGGCCCAACATGGTGGCTACCGTGCGCATTCAGAACTATGGCCATGCCAATGCCACCGTGCTGCCCGTTGACCTGGTGCAGCACGACGAAGAGAACGCCTACGTGCTCGTGGTGGCGCGCGAAAAAGGCAAAGCCGTAGCGCAGAAGCGCGTCATCAAAACCGGCCAGACTTACAACGGCAAGCAGGAGATACTCAGCGGCCTGCACACGGGCGATGAGGTGATTTCGGCGGGTTATCAGAACCTGAACGACGGCCAGACGGTGAAAATCAGCTAAATCTACTCTTTCAAGTAACAACTAGCTAGTATGCAAGACATTGAAAAAGAGTTTGGGCCCACAAGCTGGTCGATAAACAACAAGACCAGTATATATATTATCACGCTATTGATTTCGATAGCGGGTATCTTTGCCTACATCAAGCTGGGCAAGGAGAAGTTTCCGGATATCGTTATCCCGCGCATTATCGTGGCCACGGTGTACCCCGGTACGTCGCCCACCGACATTGAGAACCTGGTGACGCGCCAGCTTGAGAAAGAAATCAAGAGCGTGAACGGGGTGAAGAAAATCAACTCCACCTCCAACCAGGACTATTGCATTGTCGATGTGGAGTTTAACTCCGGCGTTGATGTGCAGGCGGCCAAGCAGCTCATCAAGGATGCCGTGGACAAGGCCAGCACCGAGCTGCCCAACGACCTGCCCAGCGCCCCGCTGGTGAAGGAAGTCAACATCTCGGAGCAGCCGATTATGTACGTCAACCTGAGCGGCAACCTGCCCGCTGCCCAGCTCAAAAAGCTCGCCGACGACTTTCAGGATAAGATTGAGGCGCTGCCCGAAATTACCCGCGTCGATATAGTAGGCGCGCTGGAGCAGCAGGTAAACGTAGATGTGGACCTCTATAAGCTGCAAGCGTCGCAGCTCAGCTTTACCGATATTGAGAATGCCATTGCCCGCGAGAACATTACCGTTTCGGGGGGCTCTATCGACGTGGGCTCGCAGAAGCGCGCCGTGCGCGTGGCCGGCCAGTATGTGAAGGCCGCCGATATCGCTGATATTCAGATTAAGAACCTGCGCGGCTCACCGGTGCGGCTTGGCGACATTGCCACCGTGACCGATGGCTTTAAAGACCGCGAGAGCTTTGCCCGCCTCGACGGCCAGCCTGCCATTGCCCTGAACGTGGTGAAGCGCCAGGGCGCAAACCTGCTCGACGCCTCCGACAAGATTCACCAGCTGGTGAAAGAATCGGAAGCCAGCATGCCGAAAGGCCTGAAAATCACGATTACCGGTGATACGTCGAACGACACGCGCAACACGCTTAATGACCTGATTAACACCATCATTATCGGCTTTTTGCTGGTAACCCTGATTCTGATGTTTTTCATGGGCACTACCAACGCCTTGTTTGTGGGCTTGTCGGTGCCGCTGTCGATGTTCCTGGCCTTTATTATGCTGCCCATGTTTGGCTTCTCGCTGAACATGATTGTGCTCTTCGCCTTTTTGCTGGCGCTGGGCATCGTGGTCGACGACGCCATTGTGGTAATCGAAAACACCCACCGCCTGCTGCACGAGCACCCCAACCTGAGCACCCCGCAGGCCGCCAAGTATGCAGCCGGAGAAGTATTTGTGCCAGTACTGGCCGGCACGCTCACCACCGTGGCCCCGTTTGTGCCGCTGATGTTCTGGCCCGGTATTGTGGGCTCGTTCATGTTCTTTCTGCCGGTTACGCTCATTCTTACCCTGGGCGCGTCGCTGGTAGTAGCCTTCATCATGAACCCGGTGTTTGCCGTGAGCTTCATGGAGCGCGAAGAGCACCTCGACCGGGTGCAGAAGCCGCAGCTTACGCGCGGGTTTCTGCTGGGAATGGGCGGCTTGCTGCTGGTGGCCATCGGCGGCTACCTGTCGGGCTCGAAGTTTCTGGGCAACCTGATGATGAGCATTATCGTGCTTTGCTTCCTCGATAAGTATGTGTTTGTGTACCTGATAGCCGGCTTCCAGCGCAGCGTGCTGCCGCGCTTCCAGAACGGCTATGCCCGCCTGGTAGAGCTGGCCGTGGGCGGCAAGGTGTGGCGGCAGGTTGCCATCGTGGGCGGCCTGGTAGTGCTGGGCGTACTCAGCATTATGGCCGTGGGTGCGCGCAAGCCCAAGGTAGACTTTTTCCCCAAAGGCGACCCCAAGTTTATCTATACCTACTTGCGGATGCCCGTGGGCACCCGCGTAGAAGTGACGGACTCGATTACCCATATCATCGAAAACCGGATGTATAAGGTGATTGGCCGCCACAACCCCGACGTGGAATCGGTGATTACCAACGTGGCCATCGGCGCGGGCGACCCCAGCGAGGCGACGGCAGCCGGCACCTCGCAGTCGCACCTGGGCAAAGTAGGCATCGCGTTTAAGGAGTTGAGCGAGCGCAAGGGCAAAGCCACCCACATCTACATGGATGATATTCGCGAAGCCGTGAAAGGCATTCCGGGTGCCGAAGTTTCGGTTGACCAGGAGGCCAGCGGGCCGCCCCAGGGCAAGCCGGTGGCTATTGAGGTAGCCGGCGACGACTATCCCAAGCTGGCCGCGCTCTCGAAGAAAGTGGAGCGCTATGTGGACTCGCTCAAAATCGGGGGCATCGAAGACCTGCGCTCCGACCTCGAAGACCGCAACCCCGAAATCGGCGTTACCATTAACCGTACCCGTGCCAACCGTGAGGGTATCAGCACCGGCCAGATTGGCTCGGAGGTGCGCACCGCCATCTACGGCTTCGAGGCCAGCAAATTCAAGACGCCGGACGATGAGTATCCCATTCAGGTGCGCTACGCCAAGCCGTACCGCGACAACGTGAATGCCATTGTGAATGCCCCGCTCACGTTTCGTGATGCTACCGGCGCGGTGCGCCAAGTGCCTATCTCGGCCATCGCCGATGTGCACTACGGCACCACCTACGGCGGCATTAAGCGCAAAGACACCCACCGCCTTATCACCATCAGCTCCAACGTGCTCAACGGCTTCACCGGACCCGATGTGGTAGCCAATGTGCAGCGCGCCCTCAAAAGCTTCCCTGTGCCGCCCGGCTACACCGTGCGCATGGGTGGGGCGCAGGAAGACCAGAAGGAAACCAGCGACTTCCTGGGCGTAGCGGCCATCGGGGCCATTGCACTCATCTTTCTGGTGCTGGTTACGCAGTTCAACTCCGTGAGCAAGCCGCTTATTATTCTCACCGAAATCATCTTCTCGATTATCGGTGTGATGCTAGGCCTGGCTATCTCGGGCATGAATATCTCCATTGTGATGACGGGTGTCGGCGTTATCGCGCTGGCTGGTATCGTGGTGAAAAACGGTATCCTGCTCGTCGAGTTTACCGACATGCTCCGCGCTCAGGGCATGAGCCTGCACGATGCGCTCGTCACGGCCGGCCGCACCCGCCTCAACCCGGTTATCCTGACGGCTACGGCGGCTACGCTGGGTCTTATTCCGCTGGCCGTGGGGTTGAATATAGACTTTTATGAATTATTCAACTCGGGCAACCCGCACTTCTTCCTGGGCGGTGAATCAGTCGTGTTCTGGGGCCCGCTGGCCTGGACAATAATTTTCGGGTTAACGTTTGCAACCCTTATCACGCTGTTGGTAGTCCCGGTCATGTATCTTCTTAACGAGAAGCTACGGGCCAAAATCACCGGCCGCGACGTGAACAACCAGCCGCCCGCTGCCGTGCTGAGCCCCGAGGAAGTAGAAGCGGCTACGCCCCCGGTACTGGCCTAAAGTTTGCGGGAGCTCGTCGGTTTCTTCCGGCTACTCATCGAGTGGCCAGCCGCAACCGACGAGCGGCTGCGTTACTTCCTGCCTATCTCACCTTGTTTTTGTAAAAAGTTATGTTTACCGCGATTTCAGCTACCGTTCCCTCTAAAAGCATTGAGCAGCAAGTGCTGCGTATTATCAGTAAGCGCAAGGCTATCAAGGCTGTACGCCTGCGCCGCACCGCCAGCCTGAGTCGCGACCTGAGCTTTGATACCGTCGATGTAGTAGATATTATCGTGGAGCTGGAGCGCAACTTCCATATTCTAGTGCCCGACGAAGTGCCTTTTTATACCGTTGGCGACTTTGTGCGCTATGTAACGGCCCACGCCGCGTAGCGGCAGGCAGCCGCTACGAACCAAGAAGCCCCCTGACTTCCGTGCGAGGTCAGGGGGCTTCTTGGTTCGTGTTTTTTGCTTTAGCGCACGTTGCCACCCGTTTCGATGCGGCCATCGTTGCCGTCGCGGCTGCTATCGGTTGTGTTGGCTATGGCATCAATACCAGGGCGATTGTCGCTGCCCACATCGGCCCCGGCATCGTGCACCGGGCGGGTAGTGGAGCTGGAAGGCGAGCCCAGCCCGGCATCGGTAGCCGACTGCCCGGTACCAGCCGGCCCATCGGGCAGGGCCAGGGTACCGGCGTTTTTGGCCGATTGATTGGTTGAGGCGGCGCTGCGGGTTTCCCAGGGCTCGGTGGCTGTCCGGTAAGCCGAGCCGGCCCTACGGCTTTTAAACAGTTCGTCGTCGGCCACTACAGTAGCCGCCTTGGCAGCCTCCCATTCGTGAAACTTATCCAGCTCGTGCTTAATGGAAGTGGAAAACCAGGCTATCAGCGCCATATCATCGAGCAGGCCCACCACCGGAATAAAATCCGGAATCAGGTCAATCGGCGATAGAAAATAGATGAGCACCGCCACGGCAGCCACTACCGTAGTAGTAGGCACACCCGTGTACTCACCGGCGGCACTCAGCTTGATGAGGCGAAACAAGCTCTGGATGGTTTCCCAGGCCTCGTGGGCCAGCGTACCAATTTCCTTTTTCTCGCGGGCTTTGTTAAAGGCGTCGAGCAGCAGCTTCTTCAGGCGCGTAGGCTGCTTGATGTAGCCTTCGGCGGCAGCCAGAAATTTCTTAAAGATGACGGAGGCAGCGATATCACTGCCGGAGGGCGGAGGCGTGTTAGAAGTAGCCATGCTGAAAAAAGGAGGGAAAGCGAAGCGGCACCGCCGCCGAAGGTTAGCAACTGGCTGTTTACTGCATTAGCGGCTGCCAAGTTATACGGGCCCAAAAAAACGACTCCCGGCGCAAATGCCAGGAGTCGTTATCAACAGGGTAGCCGCTGGGTGCTTACTCGGGGCGGGCGTGCTCGGCGGCAGCCAGCATTTCTATCACGTCGGCCGGGGTGGTGGGCGCCGGGGCAGCCTCCGTGCCAGCCACGCGGCCGGCCGCGTAGAAGTTGTGGTGGTAGTAGGGCTGATTGAGCGAGCTTACCATCACGCCACCATTGCAGGCCGAGTGGGCAAAGCGCCCGTCTTTCAGGTAGATACCTACGTGGTAGATAGCCCCGTGGCCGTGACGGAAAAACACGAGGTCACCGGCTTTCATATCAGTTTTGGCCACCCGCTTCACCGTCGAGAACATGGAGCGCGAGCTGCGCTGCAGGGTGATACCATATACTTTTTTGAATACTTGCGTCACGAAGCCCGAGCAGTCGGTACCCCGGCGCGAGTTGGAGCCGTAGCTGTAAGGCGTGCCGAGCCAGTCGGTTACGGTTTGCAGCAGCGTTTTATTTTCGGTGTGAGCCAGGTGTACGCCCAGCGTCTGGTTGTAGTAGCCGTAGGCCAGCGAGTCGCGCGAGGCCCTAACGGCGCCCGATTCGTCGGTAGCCGGCTTGGTGGCCGAGCCATCGGAGCCGAGCAGGCCCGAAAGCAAAGAGGCCTCGGCGACTGCCGGAGCTGAAGCGCCAGCCGAAGCCGGGGCATCGGGCATTTTTTCAAAGCAAAAGGAAAGCGCCAGGGAAGCAGCGGCGAGGCAAGATAGCAGGGTATTCTTCATTGTCCGTCGTTGGGGTGGGCACCGGCCAGCGCCCTCAAGCTGGCTGACCGGGAAGGCAGAAAAGCGTAAACTGTTGCGCTAGGCAGTGCCGCTAAGCGGCTGGAATTAAGGTTGAGTGAAAGCGTAATAGCTACCTTTTAAAAGCTTTTTTAGCGGGTAGCCAGTAGCCAAAGCTAAGCAATAAAAACCTAACCCACCTACTAATTTCTTAAAAAAAGTATGTTTTTCTTTAAAAAGTACCGTAAAAGAACTAATATTTAGCAATTCCACTTGCAACCTTCCTTGATTTGGTTTCGTAGCCACGCCCGAATTTTATACAATGAGTAAGCTCAACACTTTTGTCAATTCTCCCCTGGCCCGTATTGCCCGGCTGGTACTGGGGCGTGCTCCCCGCGTGGCCATGGTGCTGGGCCAGACCGTGCACCTGAGCGGGGCCACCCGCGAAGAGTTTCTGGCCGACCCTGAGTGGGTAGCGCACGAGGAAGTACACCTGCGCCAGGTGCGCGAGCTGGGCACCGTCCGCTTTCTGTGGCTCTATCTCGTAGAGTCGGCGCGAGTAGGCTACTACCAGAATAAGTTTGAGGTAGAAGCGCGGGAGGGTGCCCGACGCTTCGTTGAAGGAGCTACCAGCCCGACAGCGCAACCACATCGGCCCTGATGAAAAGCGCTTCGCTGGGTGCCAGCCAGGTTGCGCCCGCCCGCGTCAATGCTTCTCAGTAAGGGGCCACTACTTGCAACCCACGGCGCCTGAATTACGAATACAGCAGTGCCACTGCTCCGGCGGCGGCCAACCATATCCTTTTCCCATTACTCTTCTTCGCTCATGGAACCTACGTCCAACCAGCCGTACACCGGCTCAGCCACCCCTTCGCATTCCAACGCTAATCAGGCTTTCGGTACGTCTTCACACGCTGACAGCCAGTTTTCTACTACGGCGGCTCATGCTACCGGCCAGGGCCAGTATCCAACCGATTATACTACTAACCAGCCGGCGGCCGATGGCATTCAGGGTGCTTTGAACAGCGCATTGACCAGCGGCAAGCAATGGCTCGCCGATTCGGGGCTGACCGACCAGGCGCAACAGCTGCCGCAGGCTGCTAAAGACCTGGGTGCCCAGGCCTGGACCCGCATTAGCAACTTATCTAATACGCAGAAGGCAGTAGGCGTGGGCCTACTGGCAGCGGGTATCGCCCTGCTGGCCACCCGCAACAAAAGTTCGCACGAGGAGGAAACCGAATACCGCCACAAGTCGCGCCGCTCGCCGTTTGACAAAAACTCGCGGGCTGATGCCGGCGATGACTATAGCCCGCGTGGCGCGCAGCAGCGTCCCTGGGGCAGCAGCCGCTACGGGGCCGGCAACCCCCGCGTGAGCTCGGGTAGCGGCTACGCCTCCTCGCACCAGCACGGAGCCGACTACGGCAGCCGCACGGCTTCATCAGACTACAGCAACAACGTAGGCAGCAAATCGTATGGCAGCGGCCAGCGCCGCGACCAGGGGCCGGCTTCGGGCAGCCGCTACGATGCTAAGACCTCGGGCAGCCAGAACCCTAATAACCTCGACCAGCTGAACAGCGCCTATTAAGCGCCTGGGCAAAACCATCGGCAAAGGGCCGGCTGCGCTTGCAGCCGGCCCTTTTTGCGTAAACTTGCCGCCTATGCTCTTTTATACCCTCATGAAACCCCTGGTGCGCGTGGGGTTGCGCGTGTTTTTTCGCCGGCTTGAGGTGCGCCACCGGGAGCGCCTGCGCCAACCCGGCCCGCTCATGCTGTGTAGCAACCACCCCAATACCCTGATGGACCCGCTCGTGACGGCCGTGCACCGCCGCCAGCCCATCGCGTTTCTGGCCAAGAGCACCTTCTTCAAAAACCCCTTCCTCGGGGCTATTATGCGCTCGGGCAACTGCATTCCCATCTTCCGGCGGCAGGATGCCGAAACCGGCGCCGAGGCCCTGAGCGCCGCGCAGCTGGCGGCCAGCAACGAGGCCAGCTTTGGGCGCTGCTACGACTACCTAGAGCGCGGCGGCACGGTCATGATTTTTCCGGAAGGCACCAGCGTGAGCGAGCGCCGGCTGCGGCCCCTCAAAACCGGCGCGGCCCGCATCGCGCTGGGCACGGAGGCCCGGCACGATTTCCGACTGGGCCTGAAAATTGTGTGCGTGGGCACCAACTACTTCGACCCCAGCCGCTTTCGCTCCGATGTATTCTTGAACGTGGCCCCGCCGATTGAGGTGAGCGACTACGCGGCCCGCTACCGGCAAGACCCCGACGCGGCGGCCGATGAGATGACCGAGGAGATTCGCCGCCGGCTTACGCGCCGGCTCGTTATCAGCCGCGCGGCCGAGGACGAGCAGCTGGCCCAGCAGGTGGAGCGCACCTTCGGCGACCACCTCAACCCCGACGACGACCCCACCACGCTCTACGATAATTTTCAGCTCAGCCGCACCCTGCTCGATGCGCTGGCCTGGTTTGAGCAGCACGACGCGGGCCGCCTGGCGGCCCTGCGCACCGCCCTCAGCGAGTACCTGGCCAACTTGCAGCACCAGCGCCTCGACGATGATGACTTCGACCAAAGCCAGCGCCCCGGCACCGGGCTGGCCGACTACCTGTACCTGATAGCTGGCTTTCCGGTGTGGCTCTATGGGCTGCTTACCAATTATCTGCCCTATAAGCTGCCGGCTGAAATAGCCCACCGCGCCACCCGCGAAACGGAGTTTATCGCGGGTATTATGCTGGGCGTGGGTATGCTCACCTTTCCGCTGGCTTATGCGCTGGAAGCGGCCGCCGTGCAGCACTGGCTTACGCACGACTGGCGTCTTACCCTGCTATTTGTGAGCAGCTTACCCATCGCGGGCTTTTACGCGCTGGGCTATTGGCAAACCCTGAGCGCCCGGCTTCGCCGCCTGCGCGTGCGCCGCCTGCCGGGCGCTACCCGCAGCCTGCTGCAAGCGCAGCGCACGACGGTACTACGCCTGCTCGACGAAGCCCGCGAAGCTTACGCACAACGCCCGGTCACGAGGTAGCTACCTGGCACCAGTACCTGGATGAATAATATATAATTAATTATATATTATTCATCCAGGTACTGGTGCACAAATTTGATGGCCATACTGCCTTCGCCTACGGCCGAAGCTACGCGGGCCATGGCCCCGGCGCGGCCATCGCCGGCCGCGAACAAGCCCGGCACGCAGGTTTCCAGTAAATAAGGCTCGCGGTCTTTTTTCCAGGCCGTTTTGTAGCGCGGGTCGGCTACCAGGTCGCGGCCGGTGAGCAGGTAGCCTTTCGGGTCGCACAGGGCCAGCTGGCATATCCATTCGGTGCTGGGCTTGGCCCCGATGAATACGAAGAGTGCCCGGGCGGGACGCTTTTCGGGCTGGTGGCCTTCCTGCTCAATAACTACGGCGTCGAGGGCCTGCTCGCCGCAGGCTTCGCGCACCTGGGTACGCGGCAGAATCTCGATGTTGGGCGTCTGACTAATCTGCTCAATAAGATAGGCCGACATGCTGGCGGCCAGGCTTTCGCCCCGAATAACAATAAATACCCGCGAGGCATAGGTAGAGAGGTACATAGCTGCCTGCCCCGCCGAGTTGCCCCCGCCAATGATGTACACTGGCTGGGCGCTACAGCTGCGGGCCTCGGTGCGGGCGGCCCCGTAGTACACGCCGGCTCCGCTGAGGCGGTCGAGCCCCGGCACATTAAGAATGCGGTAGCTGACGCCCGTGGTGAGTACTACAGCGCGGGCTTTTACCTCCGTATCGTCGCTCATGGTCAGCACTTTGTAGCCATCCTGCACGCAGAGGCTTTTCACTTCCTGCGGCGCCATAAACTCGGCCCCGAGGCGGGTGGCCTGGGTCCAGGCACGGTGAGCCAGCTCGGCCCCGCTCACGCCGGTAGGAAAACCCAGGTAGTTTTCGATGCGCGACGACGAGCCGGCCTGCCCGCCCGGCGTCTGGCGCTCGATGATGAGCGTTTTTAACCCCTCCGAGGCCCCGTATACGGCGGCGGCCAGCCCGGCCGGCCCCGCCCCGATAACCACCACATCGTACAGCTCCTGCTTGGCATCGACGAGCAGGCCCAGATGCCGGGCCAGGTCGAGCTTGTTGGGCTTGGCGACGGCCTTGCCATCAGGGCAGATAACAACCGGCAGGTCTTCCGCTTCAAACCCATTGGCTTTGAGCAATACCTTGGCCTCGGCACTTTGCTCAAAGTCAAGCCACTGGTAGCCCACCATGTAGCCGCTCAGGAAATCTTTCAGCTCGTGCGAGAGCGGCGACCACTGAAAGCCAATCAGCCGCAGGCCCGCGAAGGCCGGCTGGTACGAGGCCTGCCAGCTGGCCAGCAAATCGTGCAGCGTAGGGTAGAGCAGCTGCTCGGGCGGGTCCCAGGGCTTGAGCAGATAATAGTCGAGCTGCGCCGAGTTGATAGCTTTAATGGCCGCTGTTGTATCGGCATAGGCTGTGAGCAACACCCGCTTAGCTTCCGGAAACAGCTCGCGGGCGCGGGTCAGCACCTCCACGCCCTCCACCTCGGGCATGCGCTGGTCGGCCAGCACCAAGGCCAGCGGCTCGGCGCGGGCGCGTAGCTCGGTAAGAGTCGTCAGGGCTTCGGGACCCGAGCTGACGCTCAGAATACGGTAGTCTTTGCGAAACTCCTGGCGCAAATCGCGGGTGATGGCTGCCAGCACCTGCGCGTCGTCGTCAACAGTCAGAATAATCGGCTTTTTCATAAACGGGTTCGGGGTGAGCTAGTGCTTGCCGTAGGGTACAGGCTGCATAATAGTTGCTTTTCGGGCAGGTTGCTGATTACGCTACCTTGCCCGGCAGCCATACCGCCAGCTCGGTACGGCCTGGCTCCGACCTGGCTTCCAGCTGGCCGCCGTGCTCCTGCACAATGCGCCGGGCAATATCAAGCCCCAGGCCGCTGCCTTCGCCGGCGGGCTTAGTCGTGTAAAAGGGCTCGTACATATGGGCCAGCACTTCGGGCGCAATGCCGCTGCCATTGTCGATAATGCTGACGCAAACGCCATCGGCTTCCTTTACCGCCTGCACCGTAAGTACGCCACCACTCGCGGGCAGGGCATCAATGGCGTTATCCAACAAATTGGTCCACACCTGATTAAGCTGACCCGCCTCGCCCAGTACCATCGGCAAATCGGGGCTATAGGTACGGATGAGCTTGCCGTTTTTCTGCCGCAGGGCGTGGTCAAATATATTAAGCGTGCTATCTAAGCCGCTGGTTACGACCAGCAGCTCGCGCCCGCCGGCGCGGTCCATGTGCGAGTAGGTTTTAACATTGCCCACCAGGGTGCTGATGCGCTGGCTGGCCTCATGAATGTCGTGGGTAAGGCGCAGCGCGGAAAGGTGGCTTTCGAACCAGGCCAGGGCGGGCGGGCGCGCCGGCGCGGGCAGCGACGCCACCAGCGGGGTAAGGGTGGCCGCGGTGTAGCCGGCATCGAGCAGGCCGGGCGCTAGGGCAAAGCCATCGGGGCAGCCCTGAGCTTGCAGCCAATCGGCCAGCTCGTCTTCGCAGTCGGCCCGGTCTAGGGCCGAGCGCACCGGCGCCGCCTCGGGCAGGCCGCCGTAGTTCAGCAAAGCGGCTACGGCTTCGGCGGGCGGGCAGGCCGCCAGCAGGTTGGTGAGCAAAAAGGGCTTTTTTTTCAGCGCCTCGTTCAAGGCAGCCGATGCGCGGGCAATAGCTGCCGCGGGGTTGTTCAGCTCGTGGGCCAGGCCTGCCGACAGCTTGCCCAGGGCACGCAGCTTATCGTCGCGCTCCTGGCCCCGCACTTCGTCGCGGGCGCGGTCGCTCATCACGGCTACCAGGCGCTGCACCAGCTCGGGGCTTACCTGCTCCAGGGCCGGAAACTGGGTGCGCGGCAGCAAGAACAGCTTGGTGTTGCCTACCGCAACACCCTGCCCGCGAAATACTTGTAGCCGCGAATAAGGCAGCACGCCGCTAAGATAGCCGGCCTCAATACGAAAAATCGGCTCGCGCCGGCCATTGTCGAGGCGGTAATATTGCATTGTGCCTGCTACTACGGCTATCATCACATCGGCCGGGTCGCCGGCCTGCACCAGTATTTCCCCATCGGCATACTGGCGCAACTCACCCGCTTGCAGCAGCCAGTCAAGCACGTCGGCGGGCAGGCCCTGAAACGCAATAATGCCACTGAGCGCGGCGGGGTCGGGAGGAAGTTGCTGAGCCATACCCAAAGTAACTACCCAATGCCGTTGAAGTCGCCGGCACCCGGCAGCGGCAACCCGCGTAAGTGCTTCGCAACAGCTGTTCTTTTGCACCGTGACCACCGTCTCTTCTACCCCACCAGCCCTCTCTCTCACCCGCGAGCAAGTACTACGCGCCCTGCGGCTGGTAGAGCGCGAAGGCCGTCGCCTGCCCCCGAGCACGGTGTATGAGCTGCTGTATCGGGGCCGCCGCTATCCGCCCCGCGCCGTAGCCGAGCTGGCTTATCGCCTAGCGCAGTCCGACCCGCAGGCGCGCTGGCCTCACCCGGCCGGCCAGCCAACCAATGCGCTGCTCGAAGCTCTCGATTTTACCATTGCCGCCAAGCGCCCTGTTCTTACCGCCGGCTCTTCGCACGACCAGGGCCAGGCCGCTGAGCAACAGGCCGAAGACCTGTACACCGGTCCGGCTACGCCAATCAAAAACGGGGCTTCGGCCGTAGCCGAGCCCACGTTGGCGTACGCTGCACCTGCGCCCGCTTATACCCGGCCGGAGGCGCTGGCCGAGCTATTTATCTCTGAAAATGAGTTGGATGCTGCCCTGGCCGGCCTGCGGCGCCGCAAGGCCTTGCTGTTGCAAGGGCCGCCCGGCACCGGCAAAACCTACCTGGCCCGCCGCCTGGCCTGGTTGCTGCTGGGTGCCCGCGATGAGCAGCGCATTGAGCTGGTGCAGTTTCATCCCAGCTATGGCTACGAAGACTTTATGCTAGGTTTCCGGCCGGGGGCCAAGGGACAGTTCGGGCTGGTGCCGGGCATATTGCCGCTGCTGTGCCAACGTGCGGCTGCCGACCCCGAACGCCCATATTTTTTGCTGATTGATGAGCTCAACCGGGGCAACGTAGCCCGTATTTTCGGCGAGCTGCTTCTGCTGCTGGAACCCGATAAGCGCGGGCTGGCGCATGGCCTGCGCCTACCCTACGCGCCGCCCGAGGCGCCGCGCTTTTTTGTGCCGGCCAATCTTTATGTCATCGGCACGCTCAACCTGGCCGACCGCTCGCTGGCCCCGCTCGACTACGCCCTGCGCCGTCGCTTTGCCTTTGTGGCCATGCAGCCGCAGTTTGGGGAGGCCCTGCGGCGTATAGTAGAAAAAGCAGCTATTCCGAAAACCCTTATCGACTTGCTTACTGAGCGCATGGCCGCTCTCAACCAGGTGATTGCCACCGACCCTGAGCTAGGCCCCGACTTTGCGGTAGGCCACAGCTATTTCTGTACCCCGCCCAGGCAGCCTGCCGAGGCCAGCGAGTGGCTGCGACTGATTTTTGAGCAGGAAATCGGCCCCTTGCTGGCCGACTACTGGCGCGAGCAGCCTGACAAAGCCGCTACTCAGCTGCGTAAGCTGCTGCACGACTGGCCTCTGCCCGCATGATTCCGCTGGCCACCCTCTATTACTTGCTTTGCTACGCCTGGCAGCGCCTGCCCGAGCCGGCCGTGCTGCAAGCCAGCGAGGCGGCGCCCTTTCATCGCCCGCTGGAGCTGCTCACGCAAATGCTGCTGCACGCCACCCGCCAACTGCTGCGCACCGGCCTGCCGCTGGCATTTACGACTACGCAGCAGGAAGTAAGTGAGCTGCGCGGGCGCATCGAGCTGGCTCCGACGCTCGGACGGGGGCTGTTGCCTCAGGGCCGCGCCGTGTGCAGCTACGACGAGCTAAGCGCCAACCAGCCGGTGTACCAGCTGCTCGCCGGCACGCTGGCGCAGCTGGCCCCGCACCCCGGCCTGGCGCTATCGCTGCGCCGCGAGGTGAGCCGGGTACGCCGCCGCCTGCCGGCGAGCGTGCAGCCTCTGGCTCCGTCGGCGGCGCTGTTTCCGGCGTTACGCCGTCAGCGGCTGGCCTCGGCCGAGGCATTTTTACTGCATATCTGCGAGCTGATTTATGATACTTCTCTGCCGGCTCCGGCTGCGGGGAGCCGGGGCCGCTTCACCGATTTTCGCCGCGATGAGCGACTGATGGCCCGCATTTTTGAGCAGGCGGTGCGCAATTTTTACCGCCGCGAGCAGCGCCGCTACCGGGTGTTTGCCGAAACCATCGGGTGGCAGGCCGAAGCGGCCCATACGCCCGACCTGGCCCTGCTGCCCACCATGCTCACCGACACTACGCTGGATAGCCCTAGCCGCAAAATAGTGCTCGATACCAAGTACTACGCCGCCGCGCTCCGCCCACGCTACGACCAGCAGCGGCTTATTGCCCCTCATTTATACCAGCTCTATGCCTATCTGCAAAACCTGCAGCCAGCCCCTGGCCAACAGCTCGAAGGCATACTGCTTTATCCTGCCGGTCCCGCTCCCACAGCAGTAGTCAATGTACGCTACACGCTGGGCGGCCACCCGGTCCGAATTGTTACCCTCAATCTGCACGAGCCCTGGCCCGCCATAGCGGCCGCGCTGCTGCGGCTCATCCAGGAAGAATGAGTTGAGCAAAAATTTCTTACTCAACAGAAAAAAGGCCTGCACATTGCTGCGCAGGCCTTTCAAACCAGAAACTACGCCGGGCTAAGCCCGGCCGTAATTACTTCTTAACTTCAGTCGTGGTGGTGCTGGTGCCAGTAGTGGTAGCAGCGCCGGCAGCAGGAGCCGTGGTAGCAGCACCAGTGGTGGTAGCGCCAGCAGCAGGAGCAGCAGTAGCATCAGCGCCAGCAGCGGGAGCCGTGGTGGTAGCGGTCGAGTCGGTGCTGGTGGTCGAGGTAGCCTCGGTGGTAGCAGGAGTCGTAGTAGTTTCGGTCGTAGCGGTTTTCGACTCGCACGAAGCCAGGCCTACAGCCAGGAACAGGGCAGATACTTTCAGCAGGTTGTTCATCTTGGGGTAAATTTGAAAGGGATTTAACAAAAATCTGCCCTTTATCCTCGAACGGCTGCCAGGTAACCCAGGCATTCGAAAAAAATTTTAAAAATTTATGTTGGGTTACAAATGCCAGCTTGTGGCATTAACCCCCGAAGCGAATGAACATGGATAGCACTACGGCGCTGGCGGCCGATGCCCACCTCATCCGAGCCATTCAGGGTGGCGATGAGCGGGCCCTTAGTCAGCTCTACCGCTTGCACTGGCCGATGGTGTCGCATTTCGTGCTGCAAAACAGCGGCTCGGAAGACGATGCCCGGGACGTGTATCAGGAAGGCGTGATGGTTTTTTATGAGAAGGTACGCGAGGGCTCGCTGGAGCTGAGCTGCCAGATTAAAACCTACCTCTACGCCGTGTGCCGCCGCCTGTGGCTCAAGCGCCTCACCACCAAGAGCCGGCTGCACGGTGTGCGCCTGCTCGACGAGGAAGAGTACGGCCCTTACCTCAACACCGGGGCCGAAGACGACTTGCAGGAAGCTGAAGAGCGCGACCGGCGCTTTGCCACCATGAGCGAGGCGCTTACTCATCTGGGTGAGCCCTGCCGCTCGCTGCTCGAAGGCTTTTACCTGCTCGAAAAATCGATGCTCGACCTTACGGCGGAGCACGGCTATACCAACGCCGATACCGCCAAAACCCAGAAATACAAGTGCTTAGCACGCTTGAAGAAGTTATTTTTTGCTAGCTATAAAGAAGCTTGATTGTTAGTTGCTCGTTATCAGTTGTCGGTTACCAGTTTCGCAGAACTCAGAAACCAATAACCAACAACGGACAACGGACAGCTGGCACTTGACAACCACCTAATGCAAACCGAAGCCGATTACTACGCCTTATTCGAAGCTTATCAGCGCGGTGAGCTGGCGGCTGGTGCGCGGGCCAGCCTGGAAGCCCGGCTTGGGGCCGAGCCCCGGCTGCAGCAGCTCTACACCGAGTATGTGGAGCTGACGGGCACCCTGCATGCCTACGGCGAGCGCCGCCGCACCCGCCAGACAATCAGCGCCCTGCACGAGGCCATGCTGGCCGCCGAAACTACTCCGGCTGCCGAGGTTGCCGCGCCACTCACGCATTCAGTAAACCCAATGCTGCGCATTTCGCGCACCGAGCGCAAGCTGCGCGAGTTTTGGGGCGGGCACCGCGCCACGGTAGGCGTGGCAGCCTCGGTGGCCGTGCTGGCGGTATTCAGCACGCTGCTGGGGCTGGAGTGGTGGCGCGCTGCCCAAGTGCGGCCCTCACAGTATGGCTACACCGTGCTGACTCGCGAGATTGATAAGCTGAAGAAGGGCCAGCGCGATATCACGGCCAAGCTGGGCGGAGCCCCGGCAGCGGCGGTCAGGGAAAATAAATTCAGCGGCACGGGCTTCGCCCTTACGGCTGATGGCTATATCGTTACCAGCTCGCACGTTATTCAAGGAGCTGACTCATTGCTGGTTGAAGGCCGCGACCACCAGCGCTACCACGCCGAAACGGTGTACTCCGACGTGAAGCACGACCTGGCCATTCTGCGCATCAAGGATGATAAGTTCGATGGCTTTGGCCGTCTACCCTACACCTTCAAGGGCGGCCAGGCAGACATAGGCGAAAAGGTATATACACTGGGCTACCCCCGCGAAGACGTGGTATACGGCGAGGGTGCGCTTAGCGCCCGCTCGGGCTTCAACGGCGACACGGCTTTCTACCAGGTGAGTATTCCGGTAAACCCCGGCAACTCGGGCGGCCCGCTGCTCGACGAGCGCGGCAACCTTATCGGGGTAGTCAGTGGCCGGCAGGATGACGCTCAGAGCGCCGCCTTCGCTACCAAGTCGTCGTACCTGGTGCGCCTCGTCGATTCGCTCAAAAACCGGCAGCCCGTGCAGCCCTACCACCTGCCCCGCACCAACCAGCTGACCGGAGCGGCCCGCGCCCAGCAAGTAAAGCGCTTGCAGGACTTTGTGTTCGTGGTAAAAGTGTACGAATAACCTTTTCTCTCTTTTTTCTGCTGGTTACTAAAAGCCTCATCTTTTGGTGAGGCTTTTTTGCTGTATTATTCGATGAATGCGGTGGTCGGCGCCACCGCGGTAACACTACCGATGGAGCCGGCCTTCCGAAGCTGGCTGAGCCAGGGCACTCAGTTGCCTGAGTGCTTCGGCTTCTCCTCACCAGGGGTGCCGGGCGCGGGCATTCTAGCGGGCAAATAAAAAATTGTTAGTCAGCGATTAAACCCTCAACCGTCGCCAGTATCTTTAGGCAGTAAACGCATGTTCGCCGCTGCTTATGAACCGCCGAGCTTTTCTCCGAAAACATTCGCCGCTTCCAGACCCAGCTTCTGCGGCCGAAGCCCTGATTGCCGCCCCCCCGAAACCGTTAGCCCGTTTGCCAATAAAAAGCTGCCGGCTCGCACTACTTCCTCTACGCTGGCCCCTTATAGCGGGGCCTGGGGCCCGGACCAGGCCGCGCATCTGCTGCGCCGCTGCCTGTTTGGGCCGACGCGGGGCGAAATCCAGGCAGCGGCGGCTTCGACGCTGGCGCTGGTGCTCGATGGCCTCCTGACTGTGCCGGCTGCGCCCGCCGCGCCGCTCAACGTGAATGCGCTCGACACCACTGTACCCATCGGCCAAACCTGGGTGGGGCAGAGCTTCGACCAGACGCTGGAGGGCGCGCGCCGAACGTCGCTGCGCGACTGGTGGCTGGGCCAGCAGCTTATGCAGGGGGTGTCGCTAAACGAGAAGATGACGCTATTCTGGCACAACCACTTCGTTATCGAGTTTAGTACCATCAACAGCGCACAGTATGGCTACGAGTACGTACGCCTGTTGCGGCAGCACGCGCTGGGCAACATCCGGCAGCTTACGAAAGCTATTACCATCACCCCGGCCATGCTGCGCTACCTTAATGGTAACGCCAGCACCGCCAGCGCGCCCAACGAGAACTTCGCCCGCGAGCTAATGGAGCTGTTTACGCTAGGCAAAGGGCCGCTTATTGGCGCCGGCAACTACACCACGTATACCGAAGCCGACGTGCAGGCGGCGGCTAAAGTCCTGACCGGCTGGCGCGACGACCCTGCCACCGTAGCCGGCTATTTTACGGCCAGCCGCCACGATACCAGCACCAAGCAGTTCAGCAGCGCCTTCGGCAACGCCCGCATTACCCCCAACGGCGCCTCAGAGTATCAGGACCTGATTGACTTGATTTTCCTCCAGTCCTCGACGGCCGCGTTCCTGGTACGCAAGCTCTACCGCTGGTTTGTTTATTATGTTATTGATGCGCAGACAGAAAGCGACATCATTCAGCCCCTGGCTACACTGCTGGTGCAGAATAACTTCGACGTTGCTCCGGTGCTGCGGGCGCTGCTCGGCTCGCAGCATTTTTTTGATGTGGCTAACGTGGGCTGCCTGATTAAAAGCCCGCTGGATTTTACCGTCGGGGTATGCCGGCAGTTTGAGCTGGCATTTCCACCAGCTAGTAGTCCGATAGCCCAGTACGGCATGTGGGAGCAGCTGTACTCAACGGCTTACCTGCAACAGCAGCCGCTCGGCGACCCGCCCAACGTAGCGGGCTGGGCTGCCTACTACCAGACGCCGCAGTACCACGAGCTGTGGATAAATGCCGTGACGCTGCCCCGCCGCAACCAGGCCACCGACCTTTTCCTGAGCACCGCTGGCTACACCCGCAATGGCTTTACCCTCAAGGCCGACCTGGTAGCCTGGGTGCAGGCCTTGCCGGCCGCCACAGCCCAGAACCCCAACCTCGTCATTGCCGAGTTTGCCCAGCTCATGGTTCCTATTGTGCTCACGACCAATCAGCTGGATTTTCTGAAAAGTGCGCTTCTGCCTGGCCTGCCCGATTTTGAGTGGACCAGTGAGTGGAACCAGTACCTGGCCGCTCCTACCAATACGGTCAAGCGTAACACCGTGGCGGGCCGGCTTTCGGCCATGGCGCGGGCGCTCGCTGGCCTGGCTGAGTATCAACTATCGTAGGGCGTGGCTTGCCCCGCCCGGCCGCGCGAATGACCCGGCTGAGTGTCGTTCCATTTAACCGTTTTAGCGACGGGCGGGGGCCAGCCCCACCTCCTACTTTATGAAGCGCCGCGACTTTCTTCATACTACTACCGCTGCCACTACGGGCGTAGCCCTGCTCAGCGGCTTTCCTATCGGAGCCTACGGCTACTCGCCCGAGCTGGCAGCCCTTACCAATGCCGCTACGGTTACTGATAAGGTATTGGTAATCGTGCAGCTGCAAGGGGGCAACGACGGGTTGAACATGATTATCCCCGTCGACCAGTACCCGGCCCTCATGGCGGCGCGGCCCAACCTGGCCTTACCCCAAAACCAGGTGCTACCCCTGACAGCCGCGACGGGTATTCACCCGGCGATGGCTACGGCGCAGCAGCTTTTTCAGAATGGCCAGCTGGGTGTGGTGCAAAGCGTGGGCTATCCTAATCCCAACTTTTCACACTTTCGGGCCACTGACATCTGGACGTCGGGCTCCAGCTCCGATGTGGTCTGGACTACCGGCTGGGGCGGGCGCTACCTCGACGGCGAGTTTCCAAACTACCCCACTGGCTACCCCAGCGCGCAGAATCCCGACCCACTGGCTGTGAGCATTGGCTCGGTCGTGAGCAACTGCGTACAGGGCCCCACGGTAAACATGGGCATGGCCATTGCCAGCACCACCAGCTTCTATCAGCTCCTTAGCGGGGGCACGGATGCCGTGCCCCCAACCTCGGCCGGCCACGAGCTGGCATTTATCCGCGAGGTAGTGAGCCAGACGCAACTGTACACTACTACCATTCAGGCCGCGGCCGCCAAAGCCAAAAACCTATCGCCACTCTACCCGGCTACCGGCCAGAATACGCTTGCCGACCAGCTTAAAATAGTGGCGCAGCTCGTAGCCGGTGGCCTTAGCACCCGCATTTATGTGTGCCAGCTCGGCGGCTTCGACCTTCACTCGCTACAGGTGCCGGCCACGGGCAGCACCACTACCGGCGCGCACGCCACGCTGCTGGGCAAGCTGGCCGATGGCATTAATGCCTTCCAGGACGACCTGCGGCGGCTGGGCGTGCAAGACCGGGTAATCGGGATGACTTTTTCAGAGTTTGGCCGGCGCATCAAGGCTAATTCGGGGCTGGGTACCGACCACGGCGCGGCGGCGCCGCTCATTGTGTTTGGCTCGCAGGCCAATCCCATCGTGTATGGCCCCAATCCGCAGCTACCCGCCAACGCCGGTGTCAACGACAACGTGCCCATGCAGGTCGACTTCCGTAGCGTGTACACCAGTATTCTCAAAGACTGGTTTCAGGTAACGCCCACTACGCTCAACCAACTGTTTGGTCAGAGCTTTCCCTACGTGCCGGTTATCAAGTCAAATGCCCTGGCCACAGTCAGTGCTAATCCGGTGGCGGGTTTCAGTGTGTATCCCAACCCGGCCGTCGACCAGGCTACCGTCGTTTTCGAGAGCCAGGGCGAGCCGGTGCAGTTGGTAGTGCTCGACGGCCTGGGCCGCGAGATAAGCCGCGTGGTTGATGGCCGTACGCTGGGCCGCGGGCCTCAGCACCTGCCGGTAGTAGTGCGCGGCCTGGTTCCCGGCGCTTATCATTGCGTAGTGCGCGAGGGCAGCCGCAGCAGCTCGCTGGTGCTGGTAGTGGCAGAATAAGCTAAGTAATTAGTAAGCTACACAGGAACGCCCAACGGCTTTTTCCGTAGAAGCTCCTAACGGCTGAATACCGGCCGTGCCAACCAACTCACCACTCACTCGCTTTTCTCATGGCTGACCAGCTGCAACAAATCGAAAAAATCCTACCCGAAGACATTGCCCGTACGTTTGAAGCGGCTGTGAATGTATTTCAGGGCAAATCGGAACACATGGATGACCTGCTCAAAAATGGCGGCACCCTGCTGCGCAAGGCATCCAAAAATTTTACGCCTACTCAGCTGGTTCTCGGCGTGGCAGCCCTGGCCGTAGTGGCCATTGTGGTCATTAACCGCGCCTCGGAAGAATAATTGGCCGAAATCCTGGGTTTCCCAACACAAAAGGGAGTCATTTTCTATGTAGAAAATGACTCCCTTTTGTGTTGGATGGAGGCCGCCAGGTACGTAACCTTAGCAACGGGCAAACGTCACTGGCAAAATATATTATTTTTCATATATTACCGCAAGCCTGACAAAGCCAGAATGGTTCGTAGGTCGGCTGGTGCGGGCTGCCGCCTTTGGGCCGGCTGCTCTTCTTAAGAACAACTGGCGCGCCCGACGAGCGGATAGCCCGCCCCCTACCCCGACTTGGGGACTACTGTACGGCTGTGCTGAAAGGCATTAGCAGGCACGTGCTAACCGCATAGCAAACAGCAAATTGGCTGCCGCAACTATTTACGAATTAGTGTTGGAGCGCCGTAACGGCAACCGGAGCAGCGCTGGCGATAGAACTACCCGTAGCAGCAGTAACGTCGTTAACCGGCGATGATACCTGGCGTACGAGCCCGGCAACGCCCCACAGCTGGAGGTTGCGGCGCACGGTTTCGGCAGCCAGCCAGCTGTCGAGCTGGCCAATGATAACCCGGCTGAGCGTGCGACCGTCAATTACCTCGGTTACTACCTGGGCCGGTAGGGTCTGGTCGAGCGACAAGATATGGGCTTGCACCGCACGGGCATTGGCCGCGTCGGCAAACGTGCCGGCCTGCACTACAAAGTGGGGGGCCGGCTGGCTAGCGGAGGCTGCTTCGGTAGTTGGCGCGGCGCTGGCAGCCAGCGCGGCAGGGGCTGCGGCTGCCGGCTGCGCGAGCTGGTAGGCAGTGAACGGGGCTTCCGGGTGCGGGTCGCTGCCGCGCAGCGCAGCCAGGTTATCGGGCGTTTCGGCCACGCCCAGCGGCGTGGCGGCCGACACTATCTCAGCCACTACGGTAACCGCGCCAGCCTCTACAATACCCAGCGGCCGGGCCGCTACTTCTGATAAGTCCATAATCCGCTGGTGGCGGAAAGGCCCGCGGTCGGTAACGCGTACCACGACCGACGCCCCGGTATTCAGGTTGGTTACCCGCAAACGGGTGCCAAAAGGCAGGGTTTTGTGAGCGCAGGTGTACTCGTGGCGATTGTAGCGCTCGCCGCTGGTGGTGCGCCGCCCCTGAAAGCGCCGGCTATACCACGAGGCCCGGCCCCGTAATACGGTCGTAAAGCCCTCACGGGCAATAGGAATGATGGTCGGCAACATCCGGGAAATGTAGATGTGACGACGCAGGTGACGATGATGCAGGGCATGCACGCGGTGCGTACGGGCGGCTGCCGGCAATACCAGTCCAGCCCCCAGCACCAGCCAGCAAAGGCAGTGTAGCAGAAAAGAGGTAGAGAGAAAGGTTGGTCGCGTAAGCGTCATGCGCTTGGGTAGATGGTGAACAAACCGAATGTAAGGCGTGACCAGCTAAAAACCGCATCCACTTCTTACTAAATACGTTACCATTTACGAGTGATTGTACTTTTTTAAGAGGAGTTGTATTTGTCCTGCTCACAAGCCTTCGCGTTAACCTGCAATTGTGTTTAGTGAAGGCACATTATGGCTGGTTATTGCACTTTTTTAAGTATCGCATGAAAATTAGATTATCCGGCGGGTATAAGATTTTGTCATTTTGCCTGAACCATAAAGTAGTCGGCGTTTGCAGAAATGCTAACTCTATTGTATATCGCGCCCGCACGACTTTCACATTTCGCCTTACCTTCGGGTATGGATTTTGGCCGCCTGCCCGACCTTCGCTACGTTGACTTTCGCCTTCCCCCTTCCCACCCCGACACGACGCTGGTGCTGGCGCGGGCCCAAGCGGAGCCGCCCGCTACCCGCAGACTTTACGTAGGCTGTCCCATCTGGACCAATAAGGAGTGGCTGGGCTCCTACTTTCCGCTAGGCGCTAAAGAGCCTGACTTTCTGCGCTACTATGCCCAGCAGTTCAACTCCATTGAGCTGAACACCACCCACTATCGCATCCCGGATGCGGCCACCGTGCGGCGCTGGCGCGAGGCAGTAGGACCCGATTTTAAGTTTTGTCCTAAGGTGCCGCGCAGCATCAGCCACGAGCGCGAGCTATACAATACCGACGCGCTCACGCTCACGTTTACCCGCGCCATGCAGGAGCTGGGCGACAACCTGGGTACCTGCTTTCTACAGCTGCCACCCCATTTTGGCCCCGAGCTGCTGCCACGCCTGGAGCGCTTTCTGCTCGACTGGCCCACCGAAGTGCCCTTGGCGGTAGAGCTGCGCCACCCGCGCTGGTTTTCGGACCTGGCCCTGGCCGACTCCGTATTTGCGACGCTGGAAGCGTTGGGCAAGACGCTGGTTATGACCGATGTGGCTGGCCGTCGTGACGTGCTGCGTCAGCGCCTCACTACTCCCACAGCCTTGCTTCGCTTCAACGGGCACGGGCTGATACCCAGCGATTACAGCCGCGCCGACGCCTGGGCCGAGTGCCTGGCTGCGTGGTACGCGCAAGGGTTACGCACGGCCTATGTTTTTATCCATCAAAAAGATGTGCGCCACGCTCCTAGCTGGGCGCAGCACTTTCTGGCCCGTATGCACGAGCTAACCGGCCTTGCGGTAGCGCCGCCCAAGCTTATTCCGCAACAGGTGCAGGGCAGTCTGTTTTGAATGAGTACCGGGAGTAATGACGTTCGGGCAACAAAACGACATTACTCCCGGCAATCCCTAAAGCACCCCACCTACTCCACTGATTACCAAGGCTATCAATGCCGTATTGAAGGCAAATGAGATAAGGCCGTGCAGCAACGCCAGCCGCCGCAGTGCCCGGCCGCTGATGCTGACGTCGGCGGTCTGGGCCGTCATACCTACTACGAACGAAAAGTAGGCCATGTCGAGGTAGTCGGGCTCCAGCTGGTCGTCACCGGGGAAGAGCAGCCCTCCCACATCGGAGCCATCGGGCTTGGCATCGTAGTAAATATGCGCGTAGCGTAGCGTAAACACGGTATGCACCAGCAGCCACGAAACGGCTACGGCCACACTACTAAGGGCAATGTGCCGGGCCAGCGCAGCCGGGCTCAGGCCGTGGCTGGTGCTGAGCAACACGATGACGGCCAATAGACTAGCGCCGGCGGCTACCAGCACAAACACAAAGCTCACGGCGCGGCTCAAATCTTCGGAAGCGGCTACGGCGCGGATGCGGTCAGCATCGGCCGTGTACATGCCCATCCAGATGAGCGCCAGGGAAGTCAGGCCGAAAGCGTCCCATCCTATTACGAGCCGGGCCAAGGAATGGAATTGGAGCGGACTTACGCCCCAGGCTATTGCGCCCACCACCAGCGCGGCCAACAGGCGGCCGGTTGCCGGCAGGTGGCCTATCCAACGCAGCAGCGACCACGAATTAGAAGAAGTATTCACGCTGCCAAGTTAAGGTGCAAGGCGTGGCAACGAGATGAGCAGTTGGTAGCGGCAGGCCCTGCACCCGGCCTTTAGTTGCGATTTTTAGCCGTGCTTTGCGCTCATGAACGACGCGCCCCTCTCCGGCCTTTATCAGCCCTCGCTGGCCTTGCTCACCGACCTTTACCAGCTAACCATGGCCTATGGCTACTGGAAGCAGGGCCTGCACGAGCGTGAAGCCGTGTTTCACCTCTACTTCCGCAAGGCACCGTTTAATGGCGGCTACGCCGTGGCGGCGGGCCTGGCACTGGCCGTCGATTATTTGGAAAATCTGCGCTTCTCGGACGACGACATTGCTTACCTGGCCAGCCTGACTGGCAGCAAGGGCAGCCGGCTATTTCCCGACGATTTCCTCGAATATCTTAAAAACATGATATTTGCTTGCGATGTCGACGCGGTGGCCGAGGGCACGGTAGTCTTTGGCAACGAGCCGCTGGTGCGCGTGCAGGGCCCGCTGCTGCAAGCGCAATTGGTGGAAACGGCGCTGCTTACGCTGGTCAATTTTCAGACGCTCATCGCTACCAAAGCCGCCCGCGTGCGCGACGCCGCCGGCCCCGACGATGCCGTGCTGGAATTCGGCCTGCGCCGCGCCCAGGGGCCCGATGGCGGCCTCGGCGCCAGCCGCGCCGCCTACCTCGGCGGGGCCGATGCTACCAGCAACGTGCTGGCCGGCCAGCGCTACGGCATCCCGGTGCGCGGCACCCACGCCCACAGCTGGGTGATGACGTTTGAGAGCGAAGTAGCCGCCTTTCGCGCTTACGCCGACGCCTTTCCCGACGACTCGGTATTTCTGGTCGATACCTACGACACGCTCGACGGCGTGCGCTACGCCATCGAAGTAGCCCTCGAAATGCGGCAGCAGGGCCACGAGCTGGGCGGCATCCGTCTCGACTCGGGCGACCTGGCCTATTTATCGAAAGAGGCGCGTAAGCTGCTCGACGCCGCCGGCCTGACAAAGGTGCGCATCGTAGCCAGCAATGACCTGGAGGAAAATCTCATCCTCAACCTCAAGCAGCAAGGCGCCCGCATCGATACCTGGGGCGTGGGCACCCAGCTCGTGACGGCCTACAACCAGGCCGCCCTCGGGGGCGTGTACAAGCTAGCCGCCCTGCGCACCGCCGACGGCCAGGGCTGGGACTTCACCATCAAGCTCTCCGAGCAGCAGGCCAAAACCAGCATCCCCGGCATCTTGCAGGTGCGCCGCTACCTGGGCGAGGCAGGCCAGCCCCGCGCCGACATGATTTACAACGTGGCCGCCGAAGCACTCCCCCCGCCCCGACCATCATCGACCCCGCCGACCTCACGCGCCGCCGCCCCGTGCACCCCGGCGCCCCCTTCCGCGACCTGCTAACCTCGGTGCTACGCCAGGGCCGCCTCGTGCAGCCCCTGCCCACCCTGGCCGAAAGCCGCGCCCACGCCCGCCAGGAAGTGGCCAGCCTCGACCCCAGCATCCGCCGCTACCTCAACCCGCACACCTACCCGGTTGGCTTAGAACAATCGCTCCACGAGTTCCGCACCCAGCTGATGCTGGAGAAGCGGCCGGTGCGGCTGGCGTAAACTATCTTCCAGTGGTCAGCGTTGTATTGCCAATTGGCAGCTACCTTAGCGCTAATTGGCAAAGACTATGCATCACATTGGCGGAGCTTCTGCATCTATAGGCGGCCATGCTGGCTCACAGCCAGATAATCGCATCGCTGCTACCCCAGCAGTACGCGATACGGTCACGTCGATACCCGTAGCTACTGCTACCGGCGTGCGCTTTGTGGAACAGGTACGCACCGGGTGGTCGTTGGAGGCCGGGCAACAGCATGTGCGGCAACTGGCGGCCAAGCTGGATATGACGCTGCACGAAATGGCACTGGTTTTGGCAACGGCCGAGCGGACTTTTGCCCGGCAGCTCAGTGCCAAGCCCTCTGAGAAAACGCTGGCCTTTACCAAAGCCCAGGCGGAGCGGTTGTTGCTGCTACAAGCCCTGACCAACCACGGGGTAGAGGTATTTGAAGACCAGGGTAAATTCAACCGCTGGCTACGTCGGCCACTACCCTTGCTGCAACAGCAGTCGCCTTTGCAGCTGCTGGATACCGTAACCGGCTTTCGGGTAGTAGACCAATTATTGGGGCGTATAGCGTATGGTGTGTATAGTTAGACAGCTAACAGCATCAAATAAGCGGCTGAAAAAGACCACCTACCTTTGAGTAGAATCTACTCTGCTTAATGCCGCAGCACGTTTACCGCATTCAAACGCAACGCTTTGCCGCCTCCGCCCTTAGCGGCGAAGGCGCCCGCTTATACGGCGGCCGCTGGAATCCCGAAGGTGTACCGCTGGTGTACACCTCCGCTTCGCCCGAACTAGCGCTACTCGAAGTACTGGTGCATCTCGATGGCACGCCATTCAGCGACCTGCCGCCCTACGTACTGATTACCATCTCCGTACCCGATGCAGCCATCGAAGTAATAGCTGAAGCCGACCTACCACCCGACTGGCAGCAACAACCCGCCCCCACAGAATTAGCCCTCTTCCTGCTGCCGCGCCTGCAACCCGGAAATTCCTACGTCGGCTTCTCCGTGCCCTCTGTGATATTACCCAACTCACCTAGTCGCAACATCCTGCTCAACCCGCAGCACCCATTGATGCCGCAGGTGCAGGTAGTTCCGGTGGCGCCACTAATATTTGATGAGCGGTTACGGCCGTAGAATCGTTTTACGAGTTCCGCACGCAGCTCATGCTGGCGAAGCGGCCGGTGCGGCCGGCGTAGAAAAATACCTAGTATGCCCAGCGCTTGGGCATCCCTATTTGATACCAACCATCCTGCTTTTTTTCAAAAATAACTAATCTCCCACCACCGCTAAGTCCTGAGGCTCCGTGGCTTACTATCACGGCTGCATAACGTCCTGAATTATCAAAAACAGGTCTTGAAACCTGATAAATATCGCGGTCGGGAGAATTGGTATTATTAAAACGGCGAATAAGCCTACGGTAATCTTTGACTTCTGCCTTATTAGCAAGCGTAAGGTTTGCAAGCACCTGCCGCATACTTAAATAGGCATCGCGCCTCTCAATTAACACTACATTACCAAGTTCTTGCAATGTCCACTCCGTAGTATCAACCTGCTGACTGTTAGCCAGCATCTCTCGTAATATTTTAACACCAACACCTAATTTCTCAAAGGGCTTATATCCATATCGGTCATCCGAATGACTTATAGTATCATCAGGTATCAACCAATGGTCTCCCCATTCTTTAGGATTAATTGGTTTTAGCATTACATAATCGATTTTTCCGGCTAACAATTTGAAAAGAGAATTACTACCAGCTATTACTTGAGCATTAGCGGTACTAATTACTGAAAACGTCAGAATTAACGAGAGCAGTGCTTTTGTAAACATGCTCGCAATGTAAGCAAAACTCTAAACGTACTTCAACTCCCCCGCCGCGACGCGCAGCGTCACGCCCGCCTCGGCGGTGAGGTAGCCGGCTAGCTGGGCCTGGTAGCCGCTTTGGGCGAGCTTCTGCACGAGGGCTTCGGCGGCTTCAGGGGCCGTGACGAGCAGCATGCCGTTGCCCATGTTCCAGTAGAGGTAGGCGGTTTCGGGGCTGATGCCGCCGATTTCGCAGAGGCGCTGCATGGCGGGCAAGGGCGCGAAAAGGTTGTCGAGCACCGCGCCGAGGCCGTTTTTGAGCACGCGCTTGAAGTTGTCGGCCACGCCGCCGCCCGTGATGTGGGCCGCGCCACGCAGGGGCAGGCCCGCGTCGAGCACCGCCGTGAGGGCGGGCGAGTAGATGAGGGAGGGGGCTAGCAGGGCCGCGCCCCAGGTAGCGTACTGGTCGGCGTCGGGGCCGTCGTAGGGCTGCGTGTGCCAGTTGTCGCCGAAGAGGCGCTGCAAGGTCTTGCGGGCCAGCGAGTAGCCGTTGGACCGGAACGAGGGTGAGCGCAGGGCCACCACCGCATCGCCGGCCTGGGCGTGAGCGCCACTCAGCGGCTGCTCCAGGCTGGGGTGCAGCACGCCGATGGCCGTGGAGCACCAGTTGAAGTTCATGCGGGCGCCGGGGAAGCCGCCGATGCGTGAGCCAAGCTCGGCAATCTCGCCGCCGGTGATGGCGATTTTCGCGAACTGGCAGGCGTCGTGCAGGCCGCGCATCATCTCGTCCACCACGTCGTAGTCGAGGGTGTTCACGTCGATGATATTCGACAGGTTGGTGGGCACGAAGCCGGCCGCGATGAGGTCGTCGGCGGTCATGGCCACCAGGTCGTAGCCGAGTGTGTCGTACTTATCGAGGCGCTCGCCCAGCTCAATTTTGGTGCCGATGCCATCCGAGCTGATGCCCAGGCGCTCCTGGCCGAAGCGGATTTCGTTGCTAAATCCCCCGTCGAGGTCGCGGGCGGGCTCGCCGGGCAGGCCAGCGCGGGTAGCGAACGTTTTTTTCGACCAGTTGTAGGCGTTTTTCGAGGCGGCATTGCCGAGGTCGATGGAATAGCCGGCGTCGGGAGTTTGGGCGTTGTTCATGCGGAGCGTGCGGGGCGCCTCACCCCCCGGCCCCCTCTCCGAAAAGGAGAGGGGGAGCCAGACGGCGTAGGGTAATAGGGTTAATTACTTATAATTTAAAACTGGCTGGCTCCCCCTCTCCTTTTTGGAGAGGGGGCCGGGGGTGAGGCGCCCGTAAGGACGTTTCATCCCTAGCTTAATGCTCGGTCGGCGCGGGGGCCTTGGCGCTCACCGAGGCGGCCGCTTTGGCGGGGCGGTGGCTCTGGCGCTCCTCCTGAATGTGGCGCAGGTAGCGGGTTACGTCGCCGGTCGGATACTTGCCGGTGAAGCAGGCGAAGCACGAGCCACCGTGGCCGCGCTCCTCGGCAAACAAGTCCTGCAAGTCGCTCAAGTCCTGGTAGATAACTTTATCAGCCTCGATGTAGCGGCATATCTCTTCTTCCGAATAGTTAGCCGCAATCAGTTCGGTGCTCATGGCCATGTCGATGCCGTAGATGCAGGGCGACACGATGGGCGGCGCGCTCGAAATGAAATACACTTCGGTGGCACCGGCCTCGCGCAGCAGGCGCACGATGCGCCGCGAGGTGGTACCGCGCACGATGCTATCGTCGACCACCGCCACCTTCTTGCCTTCCACGAATGCCCGGATGGGGTTGAGCTTTTTCTTCACTACATCTTCGCGCCCGGCCTGGGTGGGCACGATGAACGAGCGGCCCATGTGGTTGTTTTTCACCAGCGCCCGGCGGTAGGGCACATCAATGGCCTCGGCCAGGCCCGAGGCCGAGAAGTAGCCCGATGACGGCACATCAATCACCATATCGGGCTTGAGCCCGGCATCGGCCACCTTGCGGGCCAGAATTTTGCCCAGGCGCACGCGCTCGCGGGCCACCAGGCGGCCGTGAATGGTAGAGTCTTCGCGGGCAAAGTAAATCTGCTCGAATACGCAGAATGCTTTGGGGACCGTATTCTTATTCTTGTAATGAACTTTGAACTCATTATCAATGAACACGGCCTGGCCGGGACCTACGTCTTCTACAAACTCAAAGTCGAGGTAGTCGAAGCAGGTGCTTTCGGAAGCGAACGCATACACCGGGCCGGCGGGCGTATCGCGGCGGCCCAGCACCAGCGGCCGGATGCCCAGCGGGTCGGTAAACGCCAGCAGGCCGTGGCCGGCGATAATGGTAACGGTGGCATAGGCTCCTTTTACCAGCTCCTGGGTTGTCTCTACAGCATCAAAAATATCGACTACCGACAGCCGGTCGAGGTCTTTCACGCGCAGCTCCGAGGCGAAGGTGTACATGATAAGCTCCAGGTCGTTGGTGGTTTTGGGCAGCACGTGGTACTTCTCGTGCAGCAGCTTGGCCACGTCGCGGAAGTTGATGACGTTGCCGTTGTGCACCATTGCCAGGCCAAATGGGTAGCTGGTAGTGAAGGGCTGCGCCAGATCGGAGTCGTTGGCCCCCTGCGTAGTGTAGCGCACGTGCCCGATGCCGGTATTGCCGGTCAGCTTCTTGATATGCTTGGGCTTGAATACGTCGTTCACCAAACCCTGCCCCTTGTGCAAGTGGAAGGCATCGCCATCGAAGGTGGCAATGCCGGCGGCATCCTGCCCCCGATGCTGCAGGGCGGTGAGGCCGATAATCATATCAGCTACTACCCGCTCGGGGCCGTGAAAACCTACAATGCCACACATATCTAGTTAGAAATTATGAGTTTAAAGTTACGAGCCGGGAAGGGCCAGCAGAATAAAATATTTAAGAGGTCAGTTGGGAAGAGTCGTACTCCTGATTAAATCGGCCAGGGTCTCGGCATATAGAGCGTGCTCTACGGCCAGGCCGCGGCGCTGCACTTCGGCCAGGGTAACGGCACCTCTCAAATTTACAACGCGTTGGGCCAGAATGGGGCCGGTATCCAATCCTTCATCCACGAGGTGCACGGTTATCTTGGTTTCGGCCAGGTGGTTATCGAAGGCCCACTCGTAGGCGTGCAGGCCCTGGTGCTGGTGCGTATCGGCGGGGTGGATGTTGAGAATGCGCCCCGCAAAGGCCCGCACGAAGGCTGGCGACAGCACCCGCATGTAGCCGGCCAGCAGCACGTAGTTAATATGGTAATTTTTTAATATTTCAACTACTTCTTCGTCAAATGCTACGCGCTGCCGCCCGCGCGAGCTGAGGCTGGCCGTGGGCAGGCCCAGGGCGGCGGCGGCGGCGAGGCCGGGCGCGGCCGGGTCGTTGCTGAACACTACCGCTATCTCGGCCAGCCCTTTTAAAGGGCCCGTGCGCACCGCTTCGGCCAGCGCCAGCATGTTGGAGCCGCGGCCGGAGAGCAGAATGGCAAGACGAGCAAGGGGTTGGGCCATCAGTTAATAAGCGCTCGTTGTGAGCTGCGGCGTGGGGCGCTGGCCGATGTCGGGGCGCACGTATTTATCCTGAAAATAAACGAGCTCGGCCTCGGCATAGGCGAGCTGCACGGCGGTGGGCAGGTCGGGGCCGTGCGCTACGAGCACCGCCACCCGGCCGCCGTTGGTGAGCAATTCGCCGGGTTTGTCGCCCGGCTTCACGCCGCCCACGAACACCTGCGCACCCCGGCCCTGATTGCCGATGCCGTGAATGGGAAAGCCGGTCGGAAACTGCGCCGCCGGGTAGCCGCCCGAGGCCAGCACCAGGCCCACAAACGCGCCGGAACGCTGTTTCACCACCGTTTGAGCCAGGCTGCCATCCAGGGTAGCGGTAATGAGGTCGAGCAGGCTCGACTCCAGGGCGGGTAAAATCACCTCGGCCTCGGGGTCGCCGAGGCGCACGTTGTATTCGAGCAGCCTGGGGCCATCGGGCGTCAGCATCACGCCGAAGTAGAGGAAGCCAATGAAGTCGAACGGCTCGGCCTGGAGGCCGCGCAGCGTGGGGTCGATGATATCCTTGCGGATGGCCGCCAGCCAGTTATCGTCCAGAAACGGCACCGGGCAGTAGGCCCCCATACCGCCGGTGTTGGGACCTTCGTCGCCCGCCAGCAGCTGCTTATGGTCCTGCGCCGGGGCAAGCAGCCGGATGCGGTTGCCGTCGGTCAGGCCAATGAGGCTGACCTCGGGGCCGGTCAGCTTTTCTTCGAGCAGCACCGAAAACCAGCCTTCGTGCAGCTCGCGCAGCTCAGTGAGCGCGGCCGTGGCTTCGGCCACCGAGCTGCACACGTACACGCCTTTGCCGGCGGCCAGGCCATCGTATTTCACCACTACCTGGCCGGCCAGCTCCTCCACCCTGGCCTGGGCCTCGGCCAGGCGGTCGCTGCGGAAGCTCCAGGCGCGGGCCGTGGCCACGCCGTGGCGGCGCATAAAGTCCTTGCTCCACACCTTCGAGCTTTCGAGGGTAGCCGCCTGCCGGCGCGGACCGAACACGCGGATATCGGTATTGAGGAAATAATCGGCCACGCCGGCCGCCAGCGGCGCCTCCGGCCCCACTACGATGAGCTTGATGCCGTGCTCCTGGCAGAAGTTTTGGATGGCCGGAAAATCGGTGGCACTGATGCTAGCCACGCTGCCGGGAATGCCCGCGTTGCCGGGCAGCACGTGCACGGTCGCGCCATCCTGGCGGAGCTTGGTGGCCAGGGCGTGCTCGCGGGCACCGGAGCCGAGGAGGACGAGTTGGGTGGTGGAAGTTCGCACAGCGTTTAAAAGAGAGAAAAAGGAGTTTCACAGAGTAGCCGAAGGAAAGCCGTAAACTTCCCTTTTTTCGCTCTTAGCTCTGCACGATATGGCTACTTTAGTAATCCGGCCTTTACCAGGTTGCGGGTCAGGCGCTCGGTTACGTCCTCCTTGTCATCGGCCGTGGCCAGGGGCTGGCCCACGATGCGCTGGTAAATATCGAGGTAGCGGTTGACCGCTTCCTGGGTTACTTCGGGGGTGAGGGCGCGGGGGTAGGCCCCGTCTTTCTTATTGGCGATGAGCCACTGACGGATGTACTCCTTGTCCATCTGCTCGGCGCCTTCGGGGTTTTGGGCGTAGTCGGCGGCACTCCAGAAGCGCGACGAGTCGGGCGTGTGGATTTCGTCAATCAGCATCAGCTCGCCATTGAGCAGGCCAAACTCATACTTGGTATCGACCAAAATGATACCCTGCGACGCCAGCAAGTCGGAGCCAACTTTGAACAGCTCCAGCGCCTTCTCGGCCATCTTATCGTATAGCTCCTGGCTTACCCAGCCCTCCCGCACGAGGTTGGCGGGGGTGATTTCGCGGTCCGACTCTTCCTTGGTAGTCGGTGTTACGATGGGCGCCGGAAACCGCTGGTGCTTGGTGAGGCCGTCGGGCACGGTCACGCCCGAGAACGTGCGCTGGCCCTGCTGGTAGCCGCGCAGCATCGAGCCGGTGAGGTAGTTGCGCACCACCATCTCTACCTTAATCGGTTGCGCCTCCTTCACCAGCATGGCGTTAGCATCGACCAGCGCCTTGACGTGGTTGGGGATGATGTAGGCGGTCTTCTCAAACCAGAAGTTAGCCAGGCCATTGAGCACCGCGCCCTTGTGAGGGACAGCCGTATCGAGCACCGAGTCGAAGGCCGAGAGGCGGTCGGTGACGATGATGAGGCGCGTGTGGTCGTCGATGCGGTAGCTGTCGCGGACTTTACCGCGGTGCAAAAGCTGAAGCTGGGGGGTAGCGAAATACGGAAGCGTATTCATAACAAGTAACTTAAGCGTGGGAGACGGATGCGCCAGCCTCCTGCGCCCGATGCTGCAGATGCGCGACTATGTTCTTGAAAATGGCCAGGCCCTCCCCTTCGTCCTTCAGCTCACCGCGGCGCTTTTTCATTCCCCAATCGGGGTGATTGCAGCCGGCCAGGTAGGCTTCGGGGTGCGGCATGAGGCCGAAAATGTGGCCCGTCGGGTCCGTCAGACCGGCGCAGTTGAGGTCGGCGCCGTTGGGGTTGAGCGGGTAGGTGCCGGTTTCGAGGTCGTCGTGGCCGGCGTAGGTCAGGCAGTTGAGGCCCTGGGCCACGAGGCGCTCGCGGGTGGCCGCGTCGGGCACTACCAGGCGGCCTTCGCCGTGGCGCACGGGCACTTCCAGGGTAGTGAGGCCGTGCAGGAACGGCGTCTGGCTGCGCGGGTTCACCACCAGGCGCACCCAGCGGTCCTCATACCGGCCCGAGGCATTGTGCGTCAGCGTCACTTCGGGCTCGAAGTTGCCACCCAGGTTGGGCAGCAGGCCCAGCTTCACCAGCACCTGAAAGCCGTTGCAGATGCCGAGTACGAACTTGCCGGCGGCCACAAACTCGCGCATGTCCGAGAGCAGCGTGCGGCCGGCGGCGCCGGTCTGGCGGTAGCGCAGCTTGTTGGCCAGCACCACGCCCGAGCCCAGGTCGTCGCCGAACGAAAAGCCGCCCGGAAAATTCAGAATATCAAAGTCGTGGATGCTCACCCGGCCGTGCAGCACCTCGTTGAGGTGCACGATGGTGGGCGCCCCCCGGCCAGGCGGTAGGCCGCGGCCATCTCCTCTTCGCAGTTGATGCCGAAACCGGTCAGGATGAGGGCTTTGGGAAGGAGTTGTTCGTTGCTCGTTGTTCGTTGTTCGTGCATTGCCATTGTCAAGTGCCTCACTGGCCGATAACTGTTAACCTGTATCCCCTACCCTAACAGCGTGGCCGCCTCCAGGCCAATCGTTTGGTTTACCGGCCCGTTGGTCCAGGTGGCGCGCAGGTCGTGGGTGGCGGCGTGCAGCAGCTCATGGCTGCCGCGCCGCACGCGTAGCTGGCCATCGTCCGTCACGACTCCTAGCCGCGTGGCGCGCGTGCTCAGCAGGCGCTCGAAAGCCTCGACATCCTCGGGCGCCACGCTCACCACAAAGCGCGAGTGCGACTCCGAGAATAGCTGCGCCACCGGCGACAAGCCGCTTTCGGGCAGTTCAATCGCGGCTCCCAGTCCTTCGTGGCCAAACGTGCACTCGGCCAGCGCCACGGCCAGGCCGCCGTCGCTCAGGTCGTGGCTGCTCTGGATGAGCTGCTGGTCGTTGGCCTCACCCACGAGCGTGTAGAGCGCCTTGGCTTTGGCAAAGTCTACCTTGGGCACGTTGGCGCCCAGCTCGTTGTAGAGCTGGTAGAACTCCGAGCCGCCCAGCTCGTCGTAGGTTTCGCCGAGCAGATAAATCACGTCGTCGGCCTGCTTGAAGTCGGAGGTAACTACCCGGCGCACGTCTTCGACCTTGGCCGTCATCGAGTACAGCACCGTCGGCGGTACCGAGATTTTCACCCCGTCAGCCTTGAAGTCGTTCTTCATCGAGTCCTTGCCCGAGGTGAGCGGGATGCAGTAGGCGGCGCAGGCATCGCGCAGGGCCTGGCACATCTGCACCAATTTGGCTAGCTTCTGCTTGCCGTCGGGGTTGCTGGTGGGGTCGTACACCGAGTCGGGCACGCAGAAATTGTCGTTTACCGACCAGAAAATGCCGTCACCGGGCGTAAGGTTGGGCAGTTTGCCACCCACCGAGATAATTTGCCGCACGGCCTCGTCAAACGAGCCGGCCGACATCTGGTAAGCGTCCAGGTCGCCCAGGCGGGGCAGGATGCCGTTGCTCACGGCCACGCCCTCCCAGCTCTCGAAGTTGAAGCGCACCACGGCCGCATCCTGCGGCGCCTGGCCGGTGGCGCCCATAAGCGGCTTCACGATGGTGCGGCCCTTCACTTCGTGGTCGTACTGGCGAATGACCGACTCGCGCGAGCAAATATTCAAAGAAGCTAATAATTGCCGCAGCACCTCGTTGTAGTCGAGCGCGGCCGGCAGCGCGGGCTCCTGGGCGGCGGGCTTCACGTACTCGGCCAGCAGGGTTTTGCGCGGCACGCCGTTGTGCAGGAACTCCAGCGAAAGGCCGGCAATGGGCTGGTTATCAAACAGCACGTCGAGCGAGCCCTCGGCGTTGAAGAAGCCGATATCGGTCAGCTCCACTTCCATCTCGCGGCCCAGCGCCAGCAGCTCGTCGAGCTTGGCGGGCTCCACGGCGAGGGTGAAACGCTCCTGCGACTCACTCAGGAAAATCTCCCAGGGGCGCAGGCCGGGGTATTTCAGGGGCACTTTTTCCAGCTCGACCACCGCGCCGTCCGAGATGGTAGCCAGCTCGCCGATGCTGGACGAGAGGCCGCCCGCCCCGTTGTCGGTGCTGCACCGGATGAGGCCGCGCCGGGTGGCGAGGAGGAGGAAGTCCATCGCCAGCTTCTGGGTGATGGGCGAGCCGATTTGCACGGCCGTGGCGGGCGCGGCCTCGTCCAGCTCGATGCTGCTGAAGGTCGCGCCGTGAATGCCGTCCTTACCCACCCGGCCACCGGCCATGATGATGCGGTCGCCGGGCAGGATGATTTTCTCCCAGCTGTCCTGGCCGGCCAGCTGCATGGGCATCACGGCACCGGTGCCGCAGTACACGAGCGGCTTGCCGGCGTAGCGGTCGTCGAAGATGATGGCGCCGTTCACCGTCGGCACGCCCGACTTGTTGCCGCCGTCCTCGATGCCCTTGCGCACACCTTCAAAAATGCGGCGCGGGTGCAGCTGGCCGGTCAGCAACTCGCCCTGATAATCAGGATTACCAAAGCACAATACGTTGGTATTGAACAACAAGCGCGCGCCGCCGATGCCGGTGGCCAGCGGGTCGCGGTTGTTGCCCAGGATGCCGGTGATGGCCCCGCCGTAGGGGTCGATGGCCGAGGGCGAGTTGTGGGTCTCGACCTTCCACACGAACAGCGACTCGGGGTTGATGCGCACCGCGCCGGCATTGTCGGAAAACACCTTAATGAGCCAGTCGTTGCCGTTGGCCCGCAGCTGGCGGTCTACCTCGCTGGTCGCGCCCTTGATAAAGGTTTTGAACAGGCCGTCAATCTCTTCCTCCGCGCCCGTTTCCAGGTTCTTATACTTGATAACGGCGCTGAACTCCTTGTGCTTGCAGTGCTCCGACCAGGTTTGGGCCAGGATTTCCAGCTCGCAGTCGGTGGGGTCGGCCGGCAGGCCCAGCCCTACCCGCTCCTCGCGCAGGCTGGCCTGGGCGAAGTGGTCGCGGATGGCCTGCATTTCGGGCAGGTTGAGGGCGTACACGTTGTCTTTCGACAATTGCAAAAGCTGCTCGTCGCTGAGGCCGCCGAGCACGATGGTTTCGGTGCGGGCGTCGGCGCCGCCGCCGGGGCGGGGCGTGTAGTCGCGGATGCCGTCGGCTACCGCGCCCACTTCAAACCTATTAATCAGCTTGTTACCCAGCAGCTCTTCGGCCAGGCGGCGCAGGTCGGCAGCGGGCAGCTCGTTTTCCACGAAAAACAGCCGCTTCGAGAAAATGTGCTGGGTGCGGGTGTCGATGGCTTCGTTCAGGTAATCGCTGAGCGCATTCTGAGCCGAGGTGCCTTCGTCGTCCGTCACGCCGGGGCCTTTGGCCACCAGAATGTAGCTGTGGAAGCCCGCGGGCGCGGCCACCTCATCGATGGCCACGGTGTGCAGCACCGGGTCTTGCAGGCAGGCGGCGGCGAAGTTGGCCACTTGCCGGGCGCTCAGGCCGGGGTAGCGCACGGCGTAGAGCGCCGCACTGCGCACCTGGCCGGTGCGCAGGCCCAGGTGGCGGGCCGCGTCGGCGGCCACGCGCTGGCCGTCGCCGTCGTGCCGGCCGGGCTGGAGGGTAAGGAGGATGGAATGCTGGTTGGTTTCCAAACGGGAAGGACGACCCTGGGGCCGCCCGTTAAACGTTATGTAGCGTAGGTTTTCGACCCACGACCCATTCAATTTCCTTCGCGGACTATAAAGTCCGCGCTACTTGGAGTCCGGCCGACTGCCGGGCTTCACGGCCGGAATTCCGGCCAGGTGCTGCGGCACCGCATCGGCCGCGAATACGGCCGCCTGCACCGGCAACAACGCAAAGTTCGGGAACGGAAGCTGCGCGGCACCATTGGTGCGGTCAATTAATGATACCACTGCCAATACTTTTACCCCCATTTCCTGTAAAACCCGTGCTACTTCGAGGGTGCTCTTGCCAGTTGTAACTACGTCTTCGGCAATAACTACCCGCTCGCCGGGGGTCAGAGTAAAACCACGCCGCAACGTCATTTCGCCATTGGCGTCACGCTCCGTAAAAAGTGAGGGTACGCCGAGCTGGCGGGCCAGCTCGTAGCTCACTACTACGCCGCCCATCGCGGGGCCTACTACTACATCGGGCACCAAACCAGCTTCGCGCAGGCGGCTGGCCAGCTCGGCCATCGCGGGCGCGGCCAACTCGGGCTTGCGCAAAAAGCGGGCGCACTGCACGTAGGTATCGGAGTGCAGCCCCGACGAGAGCTTGAAGTGGCCGCTCAGCAGCGCGCCTTCGGCGCGCAATTGCGCTTCAAGAATGGTGGCGACTTCAGCGGCGGGCAGGCCAGGGGTGAGAATGGTAGTCATGTCTGAAAAGTGTAGCGTGGACTCTGCGAGTCCGCGCGTGGGTAGGCTCGGACGATGCAACGCGCGGACGCACAGAGTCCGCGCTACGTTAGGCGGTTATCGTTCGGTGTTCGTTCATCTCATTCATCAGTTCCCGCGCCGCCGCGCCGGCGTCTTCCGCCTGCCAGATGCTGCGCGAGGCATTAATCAGCAGCCCGCCGCCAGCGGCCAGCAGGCCCGCTTTCAGCACGGCCGCCAGGTCGCCGCCCTGCGCGCCGATGCCGGGCACCAGGAACCACTGCGTGGGGCAGAGCTGGCGCAGGCGGCCCAGCGCGGCCGCGTTGGTAGCGCCGGCCACGAGGCCGATGTTGTGGTGGGTGGCGTCGAGGTCGGCCAGCATCCGGGCGGTGAAGTCGCTCACGGGCTCGCCGGTTTGCAAAATCGCGTCCTGCACGGCCGACTGGTTGGAGGTCTTGGCCAGGGCGAACACGAACTTGCCGGGGCGGGCGAAGGGCACCACCGCATCAGCGCCCATGTAGGGGTTCACCGTCACGGCATCGGCCCCGAGCACGTCGTAGGCAAACTGCGCGTAGTGCATGGCCGTGTTGGCAATATCGCCAAACTTGCCATCCAGGATAACCGGAATGCCGGCGGGCACGCTCGCAATGGTCTGGCGCAGCAGCTGCACCCCGTTGTCGCGGCTCAGGAAAAAGGCCAGGTTGGGCTTGAAGGCGGCGGCGTAGGGCGCCGTTTCGGCAACTACCTGGGGCAAGCGGCGCGTCACGTCTTCGTCGGAGCCGGTAGGGTCAAGGCCTACGCAGAGCAGCGTATTGGCCTGGGCAACGCGGGTGAGGAGCTTTTGCATAGTAGGTGCTGAGTGGGGGTAGCGTGGAGGCTGCGAGTCCGCGCGTTGCTTCGTTGAACCACGTTCTCACGCGCGGACTCGCAGCGTCCACGCTGCTTAAAACCGGGTAAAAACAAAAGCCTTATGCGCCGGCCGGGCACAAAAAAACCGCCTCAACTACTTGGGGCGGTGAATCGGAAAAATGAAGAAAACGAAACAGTAAACGAAGAAAAAACGGTGGCAAATGCCTTCCGGATTTTCCACAGAACGGCCGGCTGGCCAGCTCCGCGCATCATCCACTGGTGGTTGAGTGTGTTCACACTGCAAAATTACAAGCACTGTTTTGGGGGGCAAGGCTAACTTTTCAGCAAAAACTATTTTTCACCTTTTTACAAAAGTGTTTTTCTGCGCTGCGCCAGGATTTTAGCGCATTTTTGCCCCTGGCCGCCGAGTTAAAAAAAGTTGTCTTCCCCAGCGGCTTTGCACCTGCACCTAATACTGCCGTAACTTTGGCTCTTTATTCCGCATAAGTGGCCAGCTGGCTACTCCTTCACGCTTAGTGAATTGCGCACAAAAAAGCTCGCTGCCTCAGTCTGAGGCAGCGAGCTTTTTGTATAGAATGCCAGGCGGAGGCTTCCGGTCTTATTATGGTCTGAAGCACTTATTTAAATGCCTCGTTGAGCACGGCCGCCAGCCGGATACCGGCTTGCTGAATGCGCTGCTTCATCATATCGGCGTGGGCCGGGAAGTAGCGAAAATCGGGGTTGGGGTTCTGAGCAGCCTCGGCGTAGAGCTGAGTAGCCAAGGTGTACGATTCAAACAGCCACTCGGCGGGGTCGGCAGTAGCCTGCCAGTTTTTGCGCAGGGCTTCGGGTATTACACTATACTGCTGACCCATCTCGGTGTAGGTCAGGCCCTGGTAGTCGAGCAGGCCGCTGTCCCAGAGGCTGTGCAGGTTGGTATCCTTGCCCCGGTACGTCATTTTAATATCATTGCCGCCTTTGTCTTCGGCGCGGCTCACGTGCATGGGCTGGTGCACATCGCCCACGATGTGCACTACGAAGATGAGCGCCTCGGCCCGCTGCTCGCGGGTTTTGGCCGGGTCTTTCATCTCCTTGATTTTCAGCAGCAGAATGTTATAGGCATTAGCCTCCGTCTGCGCCTTCACCGTCGTAATAAACTGGTCGTGGGCCAGCCCCAGCGGGGTATTCACGTAGTGCCAGGGGCCGGTTTCCTTATACTGAGGCAGGTAGCGCATCTCGTCGGGCTGGGTGCTAACGAGCGTGAGCGTCTGCGTGCCGAGCAGGTCGGCTACTTGGCGGCGGGCTTTTTCAGAAAGGTGGTGTTCAGCAATGTTGCCGATGGCGCGGTGGCCTTCCACGCCCCACGCCCAGAGGCGCAGCGGCAGGGCGGCCAGCACGACCAGCGAAAGCAAAATCTTGTTCATTGGGTAGTAATAAAAGACCGGCAAGGACACCTTGCCGGTCAGGGGGTTGCAAAGGTATGCCGAAGGCCGGTTTAGTCTTCCGTAAAAATATCAGCCCGCTCCAGGGCCAGGCCGGGCAGCGCAGCTACCGGGATAGGGCCGGGCTCGATGCATTCGCCGGCCAGCTTATACTTCTCCTTTTCAAGTACATAAGCCGTTATCGTCTTCAGGCCGGGATACACAATCCACTACTCCTGCACACCGTTTTCTTCGTAGAGGTCGAACTTAGTTTTCGTATCGCGGCTGGTGTTACCAGGCGATACGATTTTGATAATCCAATCGGGGGCGCCCAAGCAGCCTCGGTCATCAAGCTTGGCTGGGTCGCATACCACGTAGATGCCGGGCTGCACTACGCTGCGGATTTGCTGGTCACCGTTGGCCCCACACCTTACCAGCCGCACATCCAAAGGAGCGTGGTACACCTGGCAAGGCTTACGGCGTCAATATTGGTGAATTGTACTGAATACATTCCCAGAATATGCCTGATGTAATCGGTTCGGCCCCACCAGCGGCCGCATAACCTTGCCCTTGATAAGCTCGACAAACTCGTCAAATTTCCACGTCAGCTAATCGGTGTAGGTATACGTCTTATTAAGGTCGAGCTGCGAAAACTGCGTGATGGGTTCCATAGCGAGCGCCAAATGGTACTGACGTAAGGATACCCGTAGGCGCTAAAACTCGACGTGTACCCGCAGGGCCACCACGTGCACCGGCCCCGGCAGGCGGCTGGTGTTATAGCCCGGATTAAGAATAACCTGGTAATCAGGGCTCAATGCCGCGTGGTAGCGAGGAAAATCGATGCTATAATATATTTCTCCTATATATTCCAAACCATAGTCCAGCTGGCCGTCACCCAGAATGAAGCCCGAGCCGCCGGCGGCCAGGTAGGCGCGGTGCTCGGGCGAAAGGCCATTGGCCACCAGGGCCACGCCGAGGCGGTCGGTGGCCCGATGCCAACGGGCACCGGTGCTGGTAGCGCCCACACTCAGGCTATGGTCGATTTCGGTAAAAGCCCAGGTTTCGTTATGGCCATCGTTGTAGCTAAGGCGGCCAAAGAGGCCTACTTCTTTGCTGATTTCCTGCTCGGCATTGACCACAAAGCCGTATTTGGTGCGGCCGTCCGTTCGGGTGGCCGTTACGTCGGGCTGCGCCAGGCCCGCCTCGCGCACGGCCAGCGTATAGCTGCCCATTGCTGCCTGGTTGCGAAAGCCCAGCAGGCGCAGCGTGCCGGTATGGCCGCGCATTTTATAGACTTTGGTTAGCTCTAGCGTTTCGGAGTGCGCCTTCCGAACGTTGAAATCCAGAATGGGGCCGTTGGCTTCCGTTGGCATCAGCGAAGAGCTGGCGCGCAGGGCCAGGCCGGGGGTTACGTACTCGACCACTGCCCCGGCAGTGTAGCCGCGCACGTTGGCGGGGTAGTCCCAGGCACCGGCGCTCATCAGGCTCCAGTTGAAAAACTGGGTGCGGGGGTCGTGCGAGTAGCTGTTTTGGTCGAAGTAGTCCGCAATACCAAATTTGCCGACGTTCAGGGCCAGGTAGCGGGCCGGGCGGCTGCCCTTGAGCTGATTGAAGTCGTCGTCGTCCTGCTCCCGAATAGTGCCCAGCGCCCACACCTGGCGGAGAAAAAGCCGCGCCAGATACACCTGCGGCGAAGGGTCGCCAATCCGAAAGGTCTCCCCGTTGGGCGCGCCCCCGATGCCGGTAGCGCCGCTTAGGCCACTACCGCCCGCTACCTCGGGGTTGAAATAAACTGCCGCTCCCTTCCATAAGCGCCGCCCGATAAAGAGCGTGGTCGTAAGCGACAGCTTGGCACTTTCGCGGGCTTTCAGGCTAAAAGGGCCTTCGTAGCTGGGGCTCAGGTCGTTGTGCCACTGCTGAATGATGGTCTGCTGAAAGTGTACGCTCCAGTTCTCATCTTTTTCCTGCTCGCGGTGAATCGGCTCCTGGGCTGATGCGGCCGGCACCTGGCTGGGCGCCGGCGTAGCTGATGCCGGCGGGGTAACCTGCCCTTGGGCAAATGCCCGCCCAGCTAGTAGTACTCCGCAGGCAGCAAGGCCCAACGGGCGTAAAGAGTAGCGTAACATCAAATCCAAGAAATTACCGCAAAGTGCACGGCCGGCAAAGATAAGCCCTCCTGCCTGCCTGACAGCAGCTTTGCGGCTTACTTACCCAGAGGCTACTTTCATATTTTTTGGCAGAAGCTAAAGCAAGGTGCCGTGCAAAAAAGCATAGGCCACCGTGAAGTAGATAACCAGCCCGGTCACATCGACCAGCGTAGCCACGAACGGGGCCGACGAGGTGGCCGGGTCAAAGCCTACCTTTTTCAAAATAAGCGGCAGCATGGAGCCGGCCAGCGAGCCCCAGAGCACGATGCCCACCAGCGCAAAGCCTACCGCCAGGGCCAGCGGCACCCAGTGCGGGCCGTAGTCGCGCAGGTGCAGGCCCTGCCACACCGCGATGCGAATGGTACCCACAATACCCAGAATGACGCCCAGGGCCAGGCCCGCCAGCAGCTCGCGGCGCATCACCTGCCACCAGCGGCTCACGCTTACTTCGCCCAGGCTCATGGCCCGGATAATGAGCGAGGTAGCCTGCGAGCCCGCATTGCCGCCACTGCTGATAACCAGCGGCACAAACAAGGCCAGCACCACGGCTTTTTCGATTTCGCCCTCAAAAAAGCCCATGGCCGTGGCCGTAAACATCTCGCCCAGAAACAGCACCACCAGCCAGCCGGCGCGCTTCTGCACCATTTTGAGCAGCGGAATCTGCAGATACGGCTCGTCGAGGGCTTCGGAGCCGCCGAGCTTCTGGATTTCCTTGGTGTCTTCGCGCTCGCGCAGCGCCACAATGTCGTCGAGGGTCACAATGCCGAGCAGCACGCCGTGGGCATCGGTTACGGGCAGGGCTACGCGCTGGTGGCGCCGGAAGTCGGCCAGCGCATCGTCCTGGTTTTGCTGAGCCCGCAGGCACACGAAGCGCCGGTCCATGAAATCGCGGACGTGCCCGGTGCGTGGAGCCACCAGAAACTCCCGAATGTGAATATCGTCCAGCAAAACACCCTTATCGTCAATCACATAGAGCATGGTCACCGTTTCGGCGCTGGCCCCGTGCTGCCGAATGTAGTCGAATACCTGCTCGGTGCTCCAGTCTTCGCGCAGGGCAATGTAGTCGGGCGTCATCAGCCGGCCCACGCTGTCGTGCGGGAAACCCATGAGCTCCAGCGCCACGCGGCGCTGCTCGGGGCCGAGGCGCTCCACCTGGGTGCGCACAAACTCGGGCGGCAGGCGCTCAAACAGCCCCGTGCGGTCGTCGGGGGCCATATGGTTGAGAATGTCGGTGAGCTGCTCGGGCGCCAGGTGGCTCAGCAGCCGGTTTTGGGCCGAGGGGGTGAGGTACTCAAACACCCGCGTGGCCTGCGGCAGCGGCAGCAGCCGAAACAAAATCAGCAGCTCGGCTTCGGGTCGGTTGGTTATCAGGTGGGCCAGGTCGGGGGCGGCCAGGCTGGGCAGCAAGGTCTTAAGCCCCAGGAAGTCGCGCGCGGCGAGCATTTCCCGGAGCTTATCGGCGGTAGTCAGAGTCGAGGCAGGAGCCATAAGGGCGGGCAAAAACAGTATTTCGCCCGCAAATACGCAACTCCTCCACAAATCGCCGTACCTGGCAGATTACCAACCTTTAAATCACCAAATCTTCACGCGGGCCGAATCGGGCCGGTACATTTTTTGGCCGGGCTTCACCCCAAAGGCATCGTAGAAAGCTGGCACGTCGGCCATCGGGCCGTTTACGCGGTACTGGGCCGGCGAATGCACGTCGGTCAGCAGCTGCGAGGCCAGGCTTTCGTCGCGCACCTGCATCTGCCAGCCCAGCGCATAGCCCAGGAAGTAGCGCTGAATGGGCGTAAGACCGCCGATTTTCTTGCCTTCCTGGTACTGCTTGGTTTTCTTGAACGCATCGAGGCCGATGACAATGCCGCCGAGGTCGGCAATGTTCTCGCCGGCCGTGGCCTTGCCGTTGATGTGCATGCTGTCGAGCAGCGTGTAGCTGTTGAACTGCCGCACGATGCCCGCCACGCGCTGGTTGAAGCGCTGGCGGTCGGCCTTGCTCCACCACTCGTGCAGGTTGCCGTGGGCGTCGTACTGGCTGCCCTGGTCATCGAAGCCGTGGGTCAGCTCGTGGCCGATGGTGCTGGCCCCGGCGTAGCCATACACCAGCGCATCGTCGGCGTCGGCGTCGAGCAACGTGGGGATGGCAAAGGCCGCAGCGGGCAGCACAATCTCGTTGTTGCTGGGGTTGTAGTAGGCGTTGTAGGTCTGGGGCGTCATGCCCCACTCGGTGCGGTCTACGGGCTTGCCCAGCTTATGCAGCTGGTAGTTGTACTGCCACTGGTTGGCGCGCATTACATTGGCAGCCAGCGAGCTGCGGTCAATCTGCAGGTTCGAGTAATCTTTCCACTTATTCGGGTAGCCCACCTTGGGCATAATGGCGTGGAGCTTATTCTGGGCCACTACCTTGGTAGGTGCGCTCATCCAGTCCACGTTTTTGATGTGCTCGGAAAACGACGACATCACGTTTTTCACCAGGGTATCGTAGCGGGCCTTGGCCTCGGGCTTGAAGTACTCCTTCACGAACAGCTGGCCCAGGGCATCGCCCAGGGCGTCTTCCTCCATATCGAGCACGCGCTTCCAGCGGGGGCGCATGGCCTTGGCGCCGCGCAGCTGCGTGCCGTAAAACTTGAAATTCTCCTCTACGAAGGGCTGGCTGAGGGTTGGGGCGTACTCGCGGGCCACTTGCCAGGTAAGGTAAGCCTTCCAGTCGTCCACCGGCCTGGTTTTCAGCAGCTGGGCCACGGTCTGGTAAAACTCCGGCTGGCCTACAATCACGGTATCGACGCTGGTGGCACCCAGCTGACCAAACCACGACTTCCAGTCGATACCGGGCGTCAGCTTGTCGAGCTGGGCCAGGGTCATCTTGTTGTAATTCTTGTACGGGTCGCGCAAGTCCGCGAGCTTGCGCGACGACCTGGCCAGGGTGGTTTCCAGCGCCATTACCTTCGCGGCGCTGGCGTTGGCGGTGGTCGAGTCCTGGCCCAGCAGCTTAAAGATGTTGCTCATGTGGCGCACGTAGGCGCGGCGAATGCCCTTGGTGCGGTTATCGGTGTTGAAGTAGTAATCGCGGTTGGGCAGGCCCAGGCCGCTCTGGTGCAGGTACAGCGCCATCTTGTCGCTGTTTTTCTCGTCTTGCCCCACGCGTGGGCCAATGAGGGCCCGCACGCCCAGCTGAATTTCGTGGGCCACCACCGCCGGTACATCAGCCGCCGTTTTGATGGCCGCGATGCGGTCCAGCTCGGGCTTGATAGGTGTGTACCCCAGCTGATTAGCCTTCAGCGAGTCGAGGCCCACGGCCCAGAAGTCGCCGATTTTCTGCTGGTTAGAGCCCGCCGCCGCTTTGGCTTTGGCGGCCTCTTCGCTGGTTTGACGCAGGCGCGCATATACCTCTTTCTGTACCTCAATGCCAATACCTGAGTTGCTTTCCGACGCCGGAATGGGGTGGGCCTTCAGCCAGCTGCCGTTGGCGTAGCTGAAAAAGTCGTCGCCGGGCGCTACCGTCGTATCGAGCGCCGCCTTGATAATATCGGGCCGGCCACTGCTGGCCGTGGAGGTCGATGATGAGTGACAGGCGGTGCCCAAGGCCGCGAGCAGCGATAAGTACGCGTATTTTTTCATGTAAAAAACAGATGACCAGCCGAGTGCCAGCTTTGCCATGCAATAGTAAGCCGAAGGTTGAATTATTACCGCATGGGCGAAACTTTGCGGCCAAACGTTGCACACTCCAAACATTGTATTTTTTCTATATGTCGCATTACCATCTACTCTTTCTCAATGTGGCGCTGACGCTTTACCTCACTGGCGTTATCTGGGTAGTGCAGCTGGTAGTATACCCGGCGCTGATGCTGGTGGGGCGAGCAGAATTTGCCCGCTACCACGCGGCCCACACGCGGGGCATGGGCTGGGTAGTAGCCGCGCCCATGGTGCTGGAGCTGGCTTTGGCCACCTGGCTGGCGTGGGTGGCTTACCCGGCCTGGGGCGTCGGGCTGGCCCTCGGGCAGCTGGCCCTGGTGGTGGTGGTGTGGGCCGCTACGTTTTGGATTTCGGTGCCTTTCCACAACCGCCTCGCGGCCGGTGGCTACGACTACGTGGCCCTCGATGGCCTCGTGCGTACCAACTGGCTGCGCACCCTGGCCTGGACCGCCCGGGCCAGCCTGCTTGGGTGGATTTTGTATAATATATGATTTTTAATATAATAGAATCTCGCGACTCACCCCTTTCCGCCAAGCCGTCGTACTGCATTCATTGCTCCCTGCTTCTGGCACCTATTCCGCATTCACCCGTAACTTGCGGCCTTAAATCCGGCTTTCCCTATGATGATGAAACGCTTCCTGCCCGCGCTACTGGCCTCAGCGGCCCTCACGCTGACCCTGGCCGCTTGCAGCTCGCCCGACGGCAACCCCACTTCGACCGAAGACGACATAGCCACGGCTCCGCTGCCGCCGGTGCCGGCTGCCGTAGATACCACGGGTGGCAAAAAGGCCCCCGCGCCCGCTGCCAACAGCATCAACCGTGAGCTAACTGCGCCCAACGCCGTGGAAGATATCAAAAAGATGCAGCCGCAGATGTAACTCGCAGCTGTTCGCTGACTTTATAGCCTCCAATAGTTTTTTTAGCTGGGAATACTGGCCTGTGCCAATGAGCGGTTTTACCAGCTTATTGGCACAGGTTTTTGCATGCCTGGCCCTTTCACTATGACTAATTCTCCCGTACTGCGCCGCGGCCAGGAAACCGACCTGCCCCGCGTGCTGGCCCTCATTCAGGAGCTGGCAGTGTATGAGCGTGCCCCCGAGGCCGTCACCAACACCCTGGCCATGATGCAGCGCGATGGCTTTGGGCCAGAGCCGATTTTCGGCTTTTTCGTGCTCGAAAGCGGCGACGACCTGCTCGGGCTGGCGCTTTTTTACACCGCCTACTCTACCTGGAAAGGCCGGATGCTTTACCTGGAAGATTTGGTAATAACCGAAGCTGCCCGGCGCGGCGGCTATGGCCGCCGGCTCTTCGACGCCGTAGTGGCCGAAGCGAAGCGCACCGGGGCCCAGCGCATGAAATGGCAGGTACTCGACTGGAACGAGCCGGCCATTGGCTTCTACAAAAAGCTCGGTGCTACCCTCGAATCGGACTGGCTCAACGGTAATCTCAGCGCCGAAGACCTGGCCGCTTATGAAATAAAAACGGGCGAGCAAGCCTAAAAGCAAGGCAGGTGGACGACAGCAAGTAGTACGCCCCCGGCCGCCTCATAGCTTTACTATATGCACACTGCGGCTACCCTGGTCGGTGGAAAGCTGCAGAATGTAGAAGCCCGGCCGAAGGTCGGCTACCTCGAGGGTAAGCACATTGAGGCCAGCCTGCACGGCTACGCGCTGCCCGCGGAGGTAGCGGCCCAGTTCGTCGTAAAAGCGCAGCACGAGGCTCCCGGCCGCCGGGGCCGGGTAAGCCAGCTGCAGCTCATTGCCAGTAATGGGGTTAGGAAAAACCTGCACATCGGCCGAGGCTGCCGTGGTAAAGGGCAGCGGGGCCGCATAGTCGGTGGTTCCGTCGGGGCGGCGCAGCCCGAGCCGGTAGTAATGCAGGCCGGCCAGGGGCTGGGGGTCGGCCAGGGTATACTGCCCGCTGGCCTGGGCGGCCGTGGTAGCTACCGGCTGCCAGCCGCCGCCCGCAGTGGTAGTGTCGATGCCGGCGCTGCGCTCCAGCACAAAGCCTGCTACAAAGCATTCGGCACGGGTAGTAAAAACCAGGCTGGGCACGGCCGGATTGCCCCCGGCCGCGAGCGCTGTGAGCGGAGCCGGCAACATAGCCGGGCCGCCGCAGCCCCGGTTGTGAAAGCTGCGCGTGCGCAACACCAGTCGGCCGCCGGCTACATCAGAGGTCGGGTCGAGCACGCGCAAAATTGCCCCTGGCGCCACGGCATAGTGCATAATGGCCCCCGGCCGGATGAGGTGCGTCAGCTGCTGCGCGTGGCCCAGCTCGTGGGTAGCCACCGACTCAAAGTCGTACTGCCCGGCGCCCGGCCTGGCCGGCCCGAACGCAAACGGCAGACTGCTGGAAAACTGCTGGTCGATTTCGGAAACGTAAAATACTACCTCGCCTTGTGGATTGTAACACCCTTGGTAGTAGGAAGTTGTGCGGCCCAACACCCGCGCGGGCAGCGAGCCATCGTCGAAAGCCACGACGTTGTTGGTATCAGCGGCAATCGTATTGGTAGTGGCATCGGCCCCGAACTCCCAATTGATGCCGCTGGTGCAGCGCCACTGTGCCAGCGCCCGCTGCCAGGCCGCCACGGCCGCCGCATTGCTTCGAAAATTGGGGCCGAAGTGAAACGTAATTCCGCCCGTAGCATTAGTTGCTACGTGGTTGGGCCGGTCAACAAAGGCTCCGGTAACGTCATCAATATTGCTTAAAGCATATACTATCGTCAGCGCGGTAGCGGTTTGGGCGGTCGTGCCATCGGCAGTGGTGATGCTCACCGGGCCCGAGCCGGCAGGGTGGCCGTTGCTGGCCAGTGAGGGTACCCGCACCCGAATGCGGGTGTCGCTCCAGCTCAGGTAGTCGCGGGCGAGGGCGCGGGTGGTGGTAGCGCCGCCATCGTCGGCATTGCGAAAATCGACGCCCCCGCTGCCCTGGCTGCTGCCAAAGCCGCTGCCTTCTATGGTAAGCACCGCCCCGGTGCCAGCCGTGGTTTGAGCGGGGCTAAACGACGTGATAACAGCAGCCTGCACCCGCTGGGCAACCGGCGTAGTTACCCGCGGCAGCGCCGCCAGCAGCCGGCGGTTGGCTTGCAGCTCCTGCGGAGCCTGCCCGCTTAGCTGCTGGGTTTGCTGCCGCGCCTCGGCCCAGCTGGCATAGGTGCGGGCCGGCTCGGTGGCCGTACCGGCGGTTAAGTCATAGGTAATGACACCCTGGCTGGATGCAAACGCCGCGTAGCCCGGCGCCACGCCTTGCCAGGGTGCCCGCACCAGAAAAAAAATTCCCTGCTGCCCTACCGGCAAAGGATGCAGGGTATTGGTTAGCTCCTGCCGGGCCAGGCCCACCTGCCCGCCCTCTACCAGCAGCGGCAGGGCCAGGGTATCGGGCAGGGCCCCCTTTAGCACGCGAAATACGCGCAGCCGCTGGCGCGTGAGAATATGCTGGTGGGCAGCGTCCCATTCGCCCTGAGCATCCAGCACTTCCGCTTCTACCACGAGGCGGGCGGCTTGCATTCGCTCGGCCGCGGGCAGCGGCAGCAGCAGGCAAGGCAAGGGGGCCGACTGGGCCATTCCGCGCCCGGCACTGATGGCAAAAGCCAGCCCCAGCAGCCAGCTCCGCAGGTAAATAAAGACGCGCATTTGCGAAAATAGGCCGGCCGGCGTCAAACTCATGCCCGGCCGGCTGCCACAGCCGTATTGGCCGGGCGGTGTTTGCGGCACACTTTATGAAAAAGACATAAGCTATTCGTACCTGTTTGCGTATTACCCTTCATCTATTCCCCACCTCTCGCTGGCCCGCCCTCGGCCCTACCCAGGGCGAGCCGAACTTTACTATATGAGAAACCCTCTGTTATACATCAGCTTAAGCCTATTATTAGCGCCCACTAAATATGCCACTGCCCAAGTGCGGCCGGCTCCGCGCAGCGTAGCTGCGGCACCAGTGCAGCCGTGCAATACGTTTAGCGGCCGGGTTATGGCCAACGATAAGCCGCTGGCGGGCGTCAGCGTTTTTGTTAAAGGCACCTCTATTATTCTTATTACCAACGAAGAGGGCTTTTTTACGCTGCCAGCTCAGGTCACGCAGTTTCCGACTCTTTCGGTGAGTGCGGCCGGCTACGGCCCCGAGGAACACACCTATACCTCCTGCGCCCCCGTAACGGTGGAAATGCAGCTACTGCCGGGCACGCGCATCAAGCAGCACGGCAAGCGCAAGGGCTTCATTATGAAAACGGGCTCCTAAGCCACCCGCCGCGTGGCTACCCCCACTGTGCCCGACGCGTTTGGTATAGCCTCCAGCTGGCGGGTGCCGGGGCTCGGCCTTTTGGTGCTGCCAGCCGCGCCCGAGCCGGCGTGGCTGGCAGCGCCTGCCCTGCATTCAGAGGTGGCGCTACGGCTGCATCGCCCTGCGGCACCGCCCCTGCTGCTCGTGGCTACTGTAGAAGAAATTGCTTATGCCGGGCAGCCCGCGGCACGGGCCCTGCTGCTCGATGCTGACCTCGGCAAGCTACCTGCTATCGGTTCGTGGCTGGAGTTACTAACTAACATGCCTGAATACTTGCATTAGCAAAAAAAACATGTACCTTGGTATCACTTTTAAGTATAGTGGTCAAGGAGTTAAAAAAGGCGTGCGGGCGTTTTGCTGCCGCTGGCTTTGCTTTATGCTGAGCCCGCGCACTGCCTGCCCGCCCTGATACCGTAGGCAGGAGGCCGCGCCCTTGGAGCGCGGCTGCCAGCCTGCCTTTCCCCATTGCCCGGCCGCGGCCGGTCTTCGCACTGCCTACCCGCTGGGTAAACCGCCTGCCTGGTTTGCTGGCGGTCGCTGCCCTTCTGCTGTTTGCCTCACACTGTCTTTTTACGGCTATGAAACACCAGATACCCTCTCCTTTAAACGCCTGCCCGATGTCGGGCTTTGCTTACGGCGGGCACTTTATCGTAGTATTTTTTCGGGGCCGGGGCCATGAGCAGCGTTAGCCCTACTGCGCTGGTAGCAGCGGCACCAACTATTTTTCGGCAGGGATTACTGGCCTTATTTCGCCAGCGCTGGCCCCAGGCCCTGCTTACGCTTACTGCCGATGCTACTCAGCTTGCCGACTTGATTACCTACCGCATTTTCAGGGTAGTTGTGCTCGATGACGCCCTGCCGGGCCTGTCGCTTCCCAACCTGCTAGCCCGACTGCAGCAGGTACGGCCCGGCCAGCGGCTGGTGGTGCTGACCAACCCGCGCCGGACGACGACGCCCAACTGCCTCGGGGGCTGGCCCGGCACGCGGCTGCAACTCTCGCGCCAGGCCCCTCCCGCGGCGCTGGCGGCTACGCTTGGCCCCTGGCTGGTGCCCGCCCCCGACAACGAGCCGCCGCCCGCACGCACCCGCAGGCCAGACCTGGCCAGCAGCTTCAGCGCCCGCGAACTGGAAGTGCTTCGGCTGGTAGTAGACGACCTCTGCAACGAGGAGATTGCCGCCCGCCTTTACATCAGCGTGCGCACCGTGGAAAGCCACCGCCGCATGCTGCTGCAGAAAGCCGGCACCCGCACGCTCGTCGGGCTGGCCGCCCGGGCCGTGCGCGAGGGCTGGGTGGCCTAGTAAATTTTCTGGAAATAACATGGTAATGCCCTGGCAAGCAAAAAAGGACCGCCGGAGCAGCGGGCATGCTAGTGCGTGTAGCGGGCAGCCGGCTATAGCCTGGCTCAACAAGGCCGGCACTATTAATATGATTTTCGCTATACTCTGATTAGCCTCAACCATACGTAACATTGGCATAACATTGACCCGCCCCTGGCCCGTAGAAAGCCGAAAACGCGCGTCTTTTCTGCTATGGCTCTTCCGCTGCACTTACTGCCGGCCCACGTGGCTAACTCGCACACGCGCATTCACGTCGTAATTGAAACGCCTAAAGGCAGCCGTAATAAAATAGCCTTTAACCCTGATTTAGAGGTGCTGATGCTCAAAGGGGTGCTGCCCGAGGGACACAGCTTTCCCTACGACTTTGGGTTTGTGCCCTCAACCAAGGCCGAAGACGGCGACCCGCTCGATGTGCTGCTCTTACTCGATGAGCCGGTGTTTCCGGGCTGCGTGGTAGAGGCCCGCCTGCTCGGGGCTCTCGAAATTGAGCAGCGCGAACCTGATGGCACCGTGCAGCGCAACGACCGCCTGCTGGCCGTGGCAGCCAACTCGCGCGAGCACAAAGCGCTGCACACCATCACCGACCTCGCGCCCGATATGCTGCACGAGGTAGAGCACTTCTTCCATTCCTACAACGAAGTGAAAGGTGGTGAAATCCGGGTGCTGCGGCGCGTCGGCCCCGACCGGGCGCACGCCTTGCTGGCGCAGGCCATGCTTGAGCCGCTCACTAAATAGCCATGAAAAATATACTGGATTTTTTGATAGGCTTTACGGTCGACTCGCACACCATTACGGCGGTGCAAATGACTACGCGGTCGGTTATAGTGTTTTTTGTGGCCCTGGCTCTGCTGCGGCTGTCGGGCAAGCGCACATTTGGCGGCAGCACGGCCTTCGATATGGTGGTCAAGATTATGCTGGGCGCGGTGCTGAGCCGGGCCGTGGTGGCCGCCTCGCCCTTCGGTGGCACCCTGCTGGCCAGCTTTGTGCTGGTGGCCCTGCACCGGCTGCTGGCCTGGGCGTCATTTCACAGCGAATGGGTGGGCAAGCTGGTAAAGGGCGAAGCGCTGCTGCTAGCCGAGCAGGGCCGTCCCATCCCTGAGCATTTAAGCCAGGCCTACCTCAGCCAAAAAGACCTGCTTGAGGGCCTGCACACCAATGCCAACCTGGCTCACCTCGACCAGGCCGAGGCCATATACCTGGAGCGCGATGGCAGCATCAGCGTAGTAAAAAAAGAGAAGCAGCAATAGGCAGATTCTATATAGAATCTGCCTATTGCTGCTTCTCTTTTTCAGAAGTCCCGGCAGCTGCGCAAGCGCAGGCAGCTCGTTTGGCCTTTAAGCCAGCTTTCTGTAGCGCACCCGCTTGGGCTCCACGTCGCCGAGGCGCTTGCGCTTGGCTTCCTCATAGTCCGAGAAATTACCCTCAAACCACACCACCTCCGAATCGCCTTCAAAAGCCAGGATATGGGTGGCCAGCCGGTCCAGAAACCAGCGGTCGTGGCTGATGATAACGGCGCAGCCCGCAAAGTTTTCCAAAGCATCTTCCAGGGCCCGGATGGCATTCACATCCAGGTCGTTGGTCGGCTCGTCGAGCAGCAGCAGATTGGCCCCCTGCTTGAGCGTCATGGCGAGGTGCACCCGGTTTTTTTCACCGCCCGAGAGCGTACCCACCTTCTTTTCCTGGTCGCCACCCCCGAAGTTGAACTTGCTCACGTAAGCCCGCGAGTTGACGGGCCGGCCGGCGAGCAGCATGGTTTCGGTGCCGCCCGTGATGGTGTCGAACACCGACTTGGCGGGGTCCAGCGAATCGTGCTGCTGGTCGATGTAGGCCGTTTGCACGGTCGGGCCCACTACGAAGGTGCCGGCGTCGGGCTTCATCTGGTCAGTTATCAGCCGGAAGAGCGTGGTTTTGCCCGCGCCGTTGGGCCCGATGATGCCCACGATACCGCCCTGCGGCAGCGCAAAGCTCAGGTTCTCAAACAGCAGCTTGTCGCCAAACGCCTTGCGCAGCCCTTCAGCCTCAATTACTTGGGCGCCCAGGCGCGGGCCATCGGGAATAAACAGCTCCAGCTTCTGCTCTTTGTCTTTGGCTTCCTCATTCACTAGCTTATCGTAGTTGGCGAGGCGGGCTTTGCCCTTGCTCTGGCGGGCTTTGGGCGACATGCGCACCCAGTCGAGCTCGCGCTGCAGGGTCTTGGCGCGCTTGCTTTCCGAGTTCTCTTCCTTGGCCAGGCGGTCGGTTTTCTGCTCCAGCCACGAGCTGTAGTTGCCCTTCCACGGAATGCCGCTGCCACGGTCGAGCTCCAGAATCCAGCCGGCCACGTTGTCGAGAAAGTAGCGGTCGTGCGTGACGGCGATAACCGTACCCTTGTACTGCTGCAGGTGCTGCTCCAGCCAGAGCACGCTTTCGGCGTCGAGGTGGTTGGTGGGCTCGTCAAGCAGCAGCACGTCGGGCTCTTGCAGCAGCAGGCGGCACAGGGCCACGCGGCGCTTCTCGCCACCCGAGAGGTTGCCAATCACGGCTTCCTGGGGCGGGGTGCGCAGGGCATCCATGGCGCGCTCCAGCTTCGAGTCGAGGTTCCAGGCGTCGAGCTGGTCGAGCCGCTCCTGCACCTTACCCTGGCGGTCGAGCAGCTTGTCGAAATCGGCGTCTTCGGCCCCGAAGGCTTCGTTGATTTCATCGTACTCCTTGAGCAGGGCGACGGTTTCGGCCACGCCTTCTTCTACTACTTCGCGCACGGTTTTGGCGGGGTCGAGCTGGGGCTCCTGCTCGAGGTAGCCCACCGAATAGCCCGGCGAAAACACCACCTCGCCCTGAAACTGCTTGTCGACGCCGGCAATAATTTTGAGCAGGCTCGACTTACCCGAGCCGTTGAGGCCGAGCACCCCGATTTTGGCGCCGTAAAAAAAAGAAAGGTAGATATTTTTGAGAACTTGCTTTTGCGGCGGGTAAATCTTGCTTACCCCCGCCATACTAAAAATAATGGTGGGCTGGTCGGACATAGGGAGTAGTGCCTGGGGCTTGAAAAATAGCGACGGGGTATTTTGATTAGTAAACCAAGTAGCGCCTGGGTGGTAGTTACTGCACAAGCAACAAATGTCGGCGACTTAAAGCAGAAACCTGTTATTAAATTCCGAGTACCACGTATCAGGTAGTGGGCGGCAAACCGATTTTCCGCGTAAACTTGTACTTCATTCCCTGTCCACGTTCGGGGCCGGCTGCCGCGCCTTCCGACGTTTTTGCCTCACTCTATCTTTCCCATTTCCCAATGGAACTCACCGACCACCCGCTCACGGAGGCCCGCCGCTATGGCTACGTGGAAGACGGGGGCGTGTGGCTGCGCCCGACGATGGGCCAGCCCGCTCGCCGCATTGGCCAGGTTAAAGACACCGACGACGATGCGCTGCGCTACTTTGGCCACCGCTACGAGGCTTTTCGGGCTAAAATCGATGAGCTGCTTCAGCGGCTGCAAGCGGCCGACAACCAGGGGTCTTTTCTGATGAAGCTGCTACACCTGCAGGAGCAGACCAAGCAGCACGACGGCCTCGGCGACTACGCAACGCTGCACCGCCGCCTCAAAGAGGCGGAAGAGCAGCTCAACGTATCGGTGGCACGCAACCGCGAAAAAAACCTGGCTACCAAAATCAGCCTTATCGCGCAGGCTGAGGCATTGCGCGATACGGTGGAGTGGATTTCGGCCAGCGAAACCGTGAAAGAGCTGCGCCAGGCCTGGCTCAAGACCGGGCCCGTTGACAAAGCGCTGACGGAGGAGCTGGAAAACCGCTTTCACGGTGCCGTGCAGAATTTTTTTGACCGCCGTAAAGCCTTCCAGACCGACCGCAAGAACATGGCGCGGCGCACGGTGGAGCGCTACCGCGACCTCGTGAACCAGGCCGAAGCCCTGAAAAACTCTGACCAGTTTGAAGCTACTTCGCGCCAGCTTAAGCTACTTCAGACTGCCTGGCGCGAAATCAATGGCACGCTGCCTAAAAAGCAGGCGGCCGAGCTGTGGACCAAGTTCCGGGCCGCCAACAACCACTTTTTTGAGCGCCTCAAAAAGCATATCGAAACCCAGCGCCCGGCCGAGGTCCGCCCCGGCGCAGCGCCCGGCTCGCCCGAGGAAAGCCTGCTGCGCAAGCGCGAGCTGGCCCGCCGCGCCGAGGCGCTCATTGCCCTGCCGCCCAACCAGGGCGTAACGCAGGCTAAAAGCCTGCAAGCCGAGTGGAAACAGAGCGGCGCGGTGCGCGGCCCCGAGTCGGACCAGCTGTGGCAGCGCTTTATGCTGGCCTGCGACAAGGTATTTGAGATGAGCGCCCTTGATTATTATCTGCGCAAGCGCCAGGCCGAGGGCAGTCCGCCCCTGCCGCCCGCCGAGCGCGCCCAGGCCGCTACGGTGGCCCTGCGCAAATTTATTGAGAGCGACCGCCAGGAGCTGGCCGTGCTGCAAGACAACCTGGGCAAGCTCAACTCTTCGGCCGCCAACGACCAGTTTCGGCAGCTGTTGCAAGGAAAGATTCGCACCTTTGAGCGAAAGATTCAGACTAAAACCGAGTTAATTGCCCTTTTTCAGCTTCCGCTGGCTGGCTAACCTTTAGCCTGGCGCTTACGTTGCGCCGGTGCAGCCTATATTTAGCAACCTTTTTTCACGCCTTCCCTTTTTACTATGTACTGGACCCTCGAACTCGCCTCCTACCTGGAAGATGCGCCCTGGCCCGCCACCAAAGACGAACTCATCGACTTTTCTATCCGCTCGGGGGCCCCGATGGAAGTAGTTGAAAACCTCCAGGGCCTGGAAGACGATGGCCAGCCTTACGAGAACATTGAAGAAGTATGGCCCGACTATCCGACCAAGGAGGACTTTATGTTCAATGAGGACGAGTACTAGGGTCAGTTATCAGTTATCAATGAGCAGTTATCAATTGCTTGTTAAGCACTTGCGGCTGGCATATCATCCAGCAAACAGGCTACTTCGGAATTGATAACTGCAAATTGCTCACTGCTCATTGAGAATTTAATCGCGGGGTACCCCAACCGGGTGCTGCTCCGCGATTTTTCGTTGCAGCTACCTGCTACGCCCAGCTTTGTGGCCGTGCTGGGCCACAATGGCGCGGGCAAAACCACGCTCTTTCGGGTACTTACGGGGCAGCTGCCCTACCAGGGCTCGGTACGGCTGGGCGGGCCCGAAGAGCTGCGCACCCTGCGCAGCCCGGCCCTGGCCCGGCGCCTGGGCTACCTGCCGCAGCGCGGAGCCCTCGACTTTAGCCTCTCGGTGCGCGAGCTGGTAGTGATGGGCCGCTACCGCCACCACGGCCTGTTCAGCACCTACGCTGCGGCCGATTATGCCCGCGCCGACGCGGCGCTGGCAGCCGTAGGCGCTAGGCAGTTGGCCGGGCAGGATTTTCGGCAGCTCTCGGGCGGTGAGCAGCAGCTGGTGTGGCTGGCGCAGCTTAGCCTGCAAGACGCGCCGCTGTATCTGCTCGACGAGCCCACCCAGCAGCTCGACGTATATCATCGGCGGCGTATATTCTCGCTGCTGCATAGATGGGTCGCCGACGAGGGCCGTACCATTTTGTGCAGCACCCACGACCTCGACAGCCTGCCCGCTTTACCCGGCTTTTTGCTGAACTTGTCGCGCCCCGAGCCGCAGCTGCTGCCCATCAGCGCTGAAAGCGTGGGGCTGGAGCGCGAATTTCTGGAGCAGCCAGCGACGCGCGCCTGGTAGTGCGCGGCCGCGCGCCGTTAGCGCTGCCCCGGCCGGCCGAGTAGCACCTGCGCAATGGAGCGCATAAACGGCCCCGGCGCTACTGAGTTCATAATGCGCAGGTTATCGGCCCAGGACGTTTGCTCATCCAGAAACCGAAATATTCTTTCTACCGGGTTGCGCTCGAAGAGCTGGCGAAACAAGTCGCGGGTCGTTTCGCCCTGGCGCTGCATAATATCGAGCAGCAGCGTATCGAACAGCCGGAACTGCCAGCGGTCGCCGGTTGGGTCGGGCGGGGGGTGGCCGGTAGCTGCCAGCGCTGCCACCAGCCGCGCCGAATGCGCCTGAATACGCTGAAAAGCATAGCCGGTACTGGGCTTGGCGCGCCCGGCCCGGGTCCCCAGGTTGATAACGTGCGCCCCGGTGCGGGCCGGCAGCGGGTGGTCGGTCATGGGAATGGCCCCCTGCTCTTGCGCTATAACCTGGTAGTCGCCGGGTTTCAGCTGCAAGGTATTCGTTACGTACTCAAGCAGATAGCGCTCGTACTCTTCCTTGGCAAGGGGCTGCCCCGAAAAGAGCGTGTACTCGACCAGCGCCCGGCGCGGGCCGAAGGGCAGCACGTACATGAACCGCGCCTCGTGCTGCTGCTTGCCCCGAAAATCCATGAACTCCACCACCTGCGGGTCGAATACATCGCGCTCGGTTTCGATTTCCCAGCCTACGAAATGCTGTAGCAAATAGCGGTGCTTACCGGGCTGCCGCTGCATGCGTGGTGGGCGACTATCAAACACATAGGCCGCATTGAACAGCACACCCTCTTGGGTAGTGACCCGTGCGCCGGCCGGCAGATTTTCGACTGAGGCCACCCGGCCGCGTACTACCGTGAACTGCGCCGGGCGGGCGGCCAGCGCCTGGTGCACGAATTGGTAAAAATCCAAGCCGCGAATGGTGCGGTAGCGGTACTTGCCGAGCGCAAAAACGCGCTCGAAACCGGGGCTGCGAAACGCAATCTTGGCCCATTCGCCCACAGCCAGCCCGTCGAAAAGAGTGGGCTCACTGGCCCAGAACGACCAGGTACGGTCGTTCTCGTTTTTGGCCTCGGGCTCGATGAGCAGCACCCGCTTGTGCGCCAGGCGCGGCTCCTGAGCCAGGTGGTACGCCAGGCTCAGGCCCGCCGCCCCGCCCCCAACGATGAGGTAGTCGTGGGTTGGCAAAAAATCGGGAGGCTCAGGCATGGCACAAAGATGCAGCCGGGCACATGCTTTGCCAATTTAGTGTTAGGTTCGTAGTAGTAACTCTATGCCCAGCCTTAGGCTGCACTATTTTAGTATTTTCCGGTGCTTTTCCTCGACTAGCCCATTGACTTGAAGTATGAATCTGAATCCGGCGCTACTTTTTATACCGGCCGTGGCCGCTGGCCTGCTGGCCGCCCCGACCGCCCAAGCCCAAACTGTACTCTGGGCCAGCAAGGTAGAAGCAGTTTCTTCCCAAAAAGCGAAGGGCAAGGAGCCGTTTTCGCCCGAAAAAGTACTGGGCGAACCCAATGCCCAGCCCCTTGGCCAAATCAACAACGAGGCCTGGATTCCGGCCAAGGACGGCCCCAACGAGTTTATTGAGGTGCGCTTTGCCCGCTCGGTGCAGGCCCAGCAGGTAACGGTTATCGAAAATTTTAACCCTGGCTCCGTCACCAAAATCGAGCTCATTGACACCAAGGGTGAGCACCACCAGGTATATACCAATACCAACCCCGGCCCGCTGCCCGAGGCCTTTCGCACGCTTCAGGTCAAGTTTAAGCCCGAGAAATATCGCACTATCGGGGCCCGCGTAACCATGAATACGGCCAAAGTGACGGGCGTCAATCAGATTGATGCTATCGGCGTGGCCAACGTGGACGTGCAGATTGTGAAGCAGGATTTCAAGAATCCGGCCAGCTCCGACGTCGAGACGGTGCAGATGGACTCGACTCTTAAGAACCTGGGACCCAACATCAACAGCCGCTACGTAGATACTCATCCGGTAATTTCACCCGATGGGCGCACCATGTTTTTTGCCCGCCAGGGCCACCCCGGCAACGTGGGCGGCTCGCGCGACCCGCAGGATATCTGGTACTCGAAGCTGACGAGCGGCAAAAACCAGACCTGGAGCCTGGCCCGCAACCTGGGCTCGCCGCCCAACGGCCCCGAAGACCCCAATGGCCTGGCTTCGGTATCGGCCAACGGCCAGGTGGCGCTGCTGATTGGCGTGTACGTCGATGGGTTTATGGAGCCCAAGGGCTTCAGCACGAGCCGGCACTCGCCAGGTGGCTGGAGCGTGCCGCAGAAAGTGCAGATTGACAACTACCGCAACGACGACAAGGAGCACCTCGACGGCTTCCTGGCAACTTCGGGCAAGGCGCTGCTCATGGCTGTGGAGCGCCCCGAGGGCCAGGGCGGGCAGGATATTTTCGTGAGTTTTCCCAAGCCCACGCCCGTGGGCGAGCAGTACGACCCCAAAAAGCCGGTGCAGTGGACCAAGCCCATCAGCCTGGGGCCTACCATTAACACGCCGGGGGCCGACTTTGCGCCCTTCCTGGCCTCGGATAATAAGACGCTGTATTTCGCCTCCGACGGGCACGGCGGATATGGTAAAAGTGATATATTCTACTCCAAGCGCCTCGACAGCACCTGGACGCACTGGAGCACGCCACGCAACATGGGGCCGGTGGTGAATTCGCCCGATTTTGATGCTTACTACACCGTGTCGGCGGCCGGCGATAACGCCTACCTGGTGTCGTCGCGCAATGGCACCGACGGCTCGAAAGACATTTTTCGCATTGCCCTGGCGCCGGCCTTCAAGCCCGAAGTGGTGACGCTGGTGCAGGGCAAGGTGCTGGATGCCGTGACCAAAAAGCCCATCCGGGCGCTCATTCACTACGAAAACCTGATTACGGGCGAGGAAATCGGCGTGGCCGAATCATCGCCGGTCGATGGCTCCTACACCATTGTGCTGCCGGCCGGCGTGCAGTACGGCTACCGCGCCGAAGCGGCCGACTACATCGCCGAAAATGCCAGCCTCGACGCCACTACCTCTGACAAATATTCGGAAAAGCAGCAGGACCTGTTTCTGGTGCCCTTCAAAGTAGGTCAGAAAGTCAAGCTCAACAATATCTTCTTCCCGCAGAGCAAGTATTACCTGCAGCCCAGCTCCTTTCCCGAGCTGCTGCGCCTGGTGCGCATCCTGCGCGACTACCCCACGGTAGAGATTCTGATTGGCGGCCACACCGACAACCAGGGCGACCCCGCGCTAAACCTGAAATTGAGCGAAGACCGGGTGAACGAGGTGAAGAAATACCTGGTTAGCAAAGGGATTGACGCCAAGCGCCTTACTACGCAGGGTTTCGGCGGCACCGAGCCCATTGCCAGCAATGAGCAGGAAGAAACCCGGCGCTTCAACCGCCGGGTAGAGTTTACGATTACTAAGAAGTAATAGCTGTTTGTCATGCTGAGCTTGCGAAGCATCTTATCACGTTCGCGCCGTTAGAATTTTCAGTCCAACGCTTCGTTCTTATCCGACAAGATGCTTCGTAAACTCAGCATGACAAACGTTTTTTTTCTGGGTAAGAAGTCGCCCCTTGGCCTACTTAGCGTGGCCTTGCTGGCCGCTGGCACCGCGCGGGCTCAGGACGTGTACTTTTCGCAGGCCTATGCCAACCGCCAGGCCGACAACCCCGCCTGGGCCGGCATGCTGGACGACTACAGCGCCACGCTGAGCTACCGCGACCAATTTCCGCAGCTGGCCGGTTCGTTCCAAACCGTGCAGCTGGCCACCGACTGGCGCCTGCCCCGGCCCGGCCTGCACCACGCGCTGGGGGTACTCATCAGCCAGGACCGCGCCGGCACCGTGGGCTATACCCGCTTTGGCGCTACGGCGCAGTATGCCTACCACACGCGCCTCACCCGCACGCTGGCCCTGAGCGGCGGCGCGCAGCTGGGCTACGGCCGCCAGCGCGTGGGCTACGACAACCTCACCTTTGGCGACCAGTACAGCGCCGATGGCACGTACACCGGCGCCAGCGCCGAAAGCCTGGCCGGCTTTCCACCCGTCAACTATGTGACGGTGGGCGTAGGCGGCGTGCTTTATGCTGAGCAGGCTTGGCTGAGCGTGTCGGGCCAGCACCTCAATCGGCCCGACCTAGGCTTCAGCACCCAGGCCGGCCTGCCGCTGCGGCTGTCGGTTAATGGCGGCTACAAGCTTTTTTTGCAAAAGGCGGCCGGCGCGGGCAAGGGCGAGGTACACGAAATCAGCTTTACGCCGACCCTGAGCTACACCCGCCAGGGGGGCTCGCAGCGCTCCGAAGCCGGGGCCTATTTTCTGGCCGACCCCGTTACGCTGGGCGCGCTGTACCGCAACCTCAGCAGCCCCGACCTGGGTACCCAGCACGTAGTGGCAGTAGTGGCGGGCATCGCCTTCGGCGACCTGCGAATTGGCTACAGCTACGACGTGGGAGTGAGCCAATTAGCCAGCGATTTGGGTGGGGCACACGAAATAACTTTAACGCTACGTGCGTTTGACAGAGTAGAAAGCGCGTTTCGTCGCCTGAAACGTCGTAATTATCCCCTGGCCCCTTGTCCTAGCTTCTGATTCTTCGTAATATTGCAACCAAATTGCTTGTCATAATCTATTAGCGCCTTCGGCAAATTCCTTTGTTATGAGATTTACTAACTATTTGAGCCTGCTGGCAGCCGGCACGCTGGCCCTGGCCAGCTGCGGCCACAAGGGCGCGCCAACGGCTACCAACCCCGGCAAGGCGTCGTCCACGACTGGTATTGAGTACAATACCGACGAAGGCATGAAGGTGGCGAACTTCAAGAAAATCCCGACCGGCCCCGGCCTGGTGTACATCGAAGGCGGGCGCACGGTGCTGGGCTCGCAGGAGGAAGATGTGACGAACAACCACGACAACATCGAGCGCACCGTTACCATTGCCTCGTTCTACATGGACGAAGCCGAAGTGGCAAACATTCACTGGCTTGAATATTTACACTTCCTACGCAAAGATTCCTCGGAAGAGAAATACAAGGCGGCCCTGCCCGACACCACCGTGTGGGCCCGCGACCTGTCGTTCAACGACCCATACGTGACGTACTACCTGCGCTATCCGGGCTTCCGCTACTTCCCGGTAGTGGGCGTTAACTGGTTGCAGGCCGATAGCTATTGCGCCTGGCGCACGGCCAAAGTAAACGAAAACCTGGCCAAGGGCGGTGGCGGCAGCAGCAAAGGCGGCCTGTTCAAGAAGAAAGATAAAAAAGGTGACGCCGGCACTGCCGCCGAAGGTGGCAAAACCGGTGCCGGTGCCGGGGCGCTGGCCGATGGCAAAGGTGGGGCTTCCATCGAAAATGGCAACTCGGTACCCAACTACCGCCTGCCAACCGAAGCGGAGTGGGAATATGCTGCGCAGGCCCTGATTGGTACCCAGGAAGTAGGCAATGAAAACCAGGAGCAAAAGCGGATTTATCCCTGGGATGGCCGCGCAACCCGCAATCCTTACGGCAAAAACCAGGGCCAGTTCCTGGCTAACTTCAAGCGGGGCCGGGGCGACTACGCTGGTATTGCGGGCAGCCTGAACGACGGCGCCATGATTACGGAGTACGTATATGCCTACCCGCCCAACGACTACGGCCTGTACAATATGGCGGGCAACGTGAACGAGTGGGTGCAGGACGTTTACCGTCCGCTCTCGTTCCAGGACGTGGAGGACCTGAACCCTTTCCGCCGCAACGGCGTGGGTGACGATGCCAAAGGCTACGACACGAAAGGCTACCAGAGCCTTATCAACGACCACGTTCGCGTGTACAAAGGCGGCTCGTGGCGCGATGTAGCCTACTGGCTGTCGCCGGGCACCCGCCGCTTCCTGGCCGAAGATTCAGCTACGTCCACAATCGGTTTCCGCTGCGCGATGATTAACGCTGGCACGAACAAGTAAGACCAAGGATTAGCTCGGATTTTAGCGGATTCCACGGATTTTGTGAACGCCGGAAAAGGCTGCCTCCGGGCAGCCTTTTTTGTTTTTTCATGCTATCTGGAAATCGCCGGCAAAAGGCGGCCAGCTTATCGAATAGCGATGAGTAGTTTGCAGGGACAACAAGGAACAATAAACCAGCGCCAGCCGCGCCGACCACAAAATCCGGGCAATCCGCTAAAATCCGAGCTAATCCTTGGTCATTCGGCGCAGGCGATGGTGGCGATGCTTACCGCCTGGGCACCGGCGGCCAGCAGCACCGTTGCGCAGGCTTCGAGGGTGGCGCCCGTCGTGAGTACGTCATCAACCAGCAGAATATGGCGGCCGGCTACCCGTTCAGGCTCAGTTACTTCGAACACCGTGGCTACGTTCTGCCAGCGGGCGGCGCGTCCTTTACGGGTTTGCGAGGCCGTATGCTCGGTACGGCGCAGCGCGTGGGCGGCACAGGGGCACGGCAATGCGGCAGCCAAGCCAGTGGCAAAGGCTTCGGCTTGGTTGTAGCCCCGGCGGGCCAGCTTGCGCCGGTGCAGCGGCACGGGCACCACCAGGTCGAACTCCGGGCCCAGGCCAGCGGCGGCCAGCTCGGCGCCGTATAGCTGGCCCAGCGCGCTGCCCACCTGCTGCTGGCCCCGGTACTTGAGCTGGTGCAGCAGCTCCTGCACACGGCCATTCTTCAGAAAGACCAGGTAACTCAGCGTATGCTGCACGGGCAGCTTGCCCCAGAACCGACGGGCCAGCGGGTTCTGGCCGGGGGGCAGCAGGTGGTAGTCGGTGTAGGGCAATTCGGCGCGGCAACTGGTGCAGAGGTGCGCTTCACCGCTCACTAGCAGCTCGCGGCAGGCCAGACACGGGCGCGGAAAAAACAGAGCCGCCAGGTCGGCCAGCAGCGGGGAAAGTATCATTTCGGAGGCAAAGCGGTTAGGAAGCCGTAAGTTCGCCCTTGACGGGCAAATCCTCTTTTTTACTTCATCTTTTTTACATTTTCTTTCGCTAAAGTGTCTCTTACCACCGACTTCAACGACTACCGCCAGCGCATGAACGAGCGCGTGCTGGCCTACGATAACAAGGTTATCAAGCGCTTTTTCAACCTCGACACCAACACATATGCCGCGGGCGCCATCGACGTAAAAACCAAGGAGATGCTGGGCCTGGCCTGCTCACTGGTGCTGCGCTGCGACGATTGCGTGAAATACCACCTCGGCAAGTGCCACGAAGAAGGCCTGAGCGACGAAGAGGTATTTGAGGTATTCTCGATTGCCAACCTCATCGGGGGCAGCATCGTGATTCCGCATTTTCGACGGGCTGTGGAGTACTGGGAAGTGCTGCGGGCCGAGGCGGCCCTGGCTGGCCCCCCGGCCGCTAAAACCACAACCCACCCTCCCCATGAGCATTAAGCTGCCAGCCGGTGCCGGCGAGGGCGAAGCCGAGTTCAACCAGCGCTGGGACGAGCTGCTGACCGCGATGCAGGAGCGCTTTGGCCGGCGGCCCGACCTCAATGCGCTGCTGCTGCTTATTGGGGTGCAGGAGCTGGGGCAGGGCGTGGCCGAGTTTACCAAGGAGCAAAAGCAGGACCTGATGCACATTGCCACCTGTAAGCTCTTCAGCCTCAGCGGGCACTACGCGCTGGAGCGCACCGATGAGGAAGGCTGGCCTCATTATAAGCTGCTTACGCCGGTGCCGTTTGCCAACCTCAAGGAACAGGAGCGCATGCTGAAATGGCATATCCTGGAATACTTCGACTCGCTCGATGAATAAGGTAGGGAGCGGCCATAATATATATAAAATACTATATTATGACCACCCCCTGCGTGACTACTTTTTATGAAAATCGTTTCGTATAACCTCAACGGGCTGCGCTCGGCCCTGGGGAAGGGGCTGCTCGACTGGGTGGCCGCCGCCCAGCCCGACGTGCTGTGCGTGCAGGAGATAAAGGCCGGCACCGCTCCGCTCGATGTGAGCGGCCTGGCGGCGCTGGGCTACCGCGCCTATCTGCATCCGGCCCAAAAGCCTGGCTACAGCGGCGTGGCAACGTTTAGCCGCCCCGAGCCTAAAGCGGTCGTGGTGGGCTGCGGTGAGGCGCTCTACGACTGCGAAGGCCGGGTGCTACGGCTCGATTTTGAAGGCGTATCGGTGCTGAACACGTATATGCCCTCGGGCACGAGCGGGCCGGCGCATCAAGCGTTTAAGCTTGCCTGGCTGCACTGGTTCCGGACCTATGTAGCCGCGCTGCGGCAAGATGCGGCCGTGCCGCCGCTCGTGATTGGCGGCGACTTCAACTGCTGCCCGGCGGCGATTGACCTGCACAACCCGAAAGCCAATCAGCACAGCCCCGGCTACACGCCCGAGGAGCGCCAGTGGTTTCGGGAAATGCTGGCCGATGGCTTTGCCGACTCGTTTCGAGAGCTGCACCCCGAGCTGCCCGGGCACTACTCGTGGTGGAGCTACCGGGCCGGCTCGCGGGCCCGCAACGTAGGCTGGCGGCTAGACCATCTGCTGCTCGACCAGGCGCTGCTACCCCGGCTGCAGGGTGCCGGTCTCTGGCCCGATGTCAGTCACTCCGACCATTGCCCGGCCTGGCTGGAGCTGGGAGCCTAGGCTGGCCTGGGCTTCATTACTAACAACAAGCCCCGCCGCTGGAAAGCGGCGGGGCTTGTTGGCTCAACTTTTTACAGAAAGGGTGACGTTTGTGCTTATCGGCTACTGCCCGGCTACTACCAGCCGCTGCGTCGTCAATGCCAGGCCCGCTGCGCTGCGCAGCACTACCTGGTACAGGCCCGGTGCCAGCGAAGTAGTGGAGATATGAACCGGACTGGCGGCCGCGTCGGGGCTTAGTACCTGGCTGCTTAGCAGCTGCCCCAGGCTCGAATAGACATTTACCGAAGTGCCGGCCACAAGTGCCGAGCTGCTACCCAGCGTTACCTGTGAAGTAGTAGTGGCCGGGTTGGGGTAGAGCGAGAAACTAACCGGGGCATTACTGGGGGCCAACACTACCACCGGCGAGAGCGTGGCGTGACCGTTGGTATCGAGCTGACGCAGCCGGTAGTACAAGGTGCCAGTAGCCTGAGCAGCAGCCTCGTCGCCCAGCTTATAGCTGTGCTGGCTGCCACTGGTGCCTTCGCCGGCCACCTGCCCCACGGCCACAAAGCTGGTGGCCGGGTCGGCCGTGCGCTCCACCACAAAGCCCGCATTATTGAGCTCAGTGGCGGTAGTCCAGCTTATTTCGGCGGCGCCCGTGCCGGCTAGCCGGCGCACGGCCAGGCTTAGCAGCGTTACGGGCAGCGGGCCGGTGGGGGGCACTATCTTCAGCGAGCCGTTCGAACTGTCAGAAAACGCATAGTAGACGCTGGTACTGCTCGCAGCAGTGGCCAGGCCACCCATCTGAATGCCCACTTTGGAAAAGTCTTTGGTTGTATTGAAGCTCACCGTCTGGCGGCCGTCGGGCAGTACGTTCAGGCTGAGCAGCGACGAGCCGGACGCCGTTTCGAGCACGTTGCCGTTGTCGTCGTAGGTTACCAGGGTCATGCGGCTGAGCGCGGCAACATCGAGGGGCGTGTTGCTGCCAATCACCATGCCGGCCCGGTTGCCGGCGCGGCCCTGACCATTGAGGTCGAGCTGCAGGCCGGCCCAATTGGCTACTCCTACCCCCACGTTGATGCTGGCGGCCGAGTTAGGGTCGCCGGCCGCATTGGCGGGTGAGGTGACCGAGCAGGCTACGCAAACGCCGCTGGACGAGGCAGCATAGTGGCCAGTAGGGCTAGCAAAGCTGGAGAGCGTTTGCTGCGGCGTAGTGGAGGCGACGCCCACGCCGTAGTATAGCTGGAGGTTATCGAGGGCCGACGCGGCATCGCTACGCTCAATCGATACGGCATCGAAAGGCATCGTTGCCTGGAAGCTTACCAGCGACTTGCTATCGGGCAGCAAACCCAGGCTCAGCAGCGAAGCCCCCGAGGCAGTTTCCTGTAGCACGCCATTCTTATAGGTTTTCAGGGTAAGGTGGCTCAACACGCTGGCATCGAGCAGCGTGTTATCCTGCCCGATAACGAAGCCGGCCTGATAGCTGCCGGGTGCCGTGCCGTTGAGCCCCACCGTGAGCTGGGCCGGGCAGCTTACCGAAAGCAGACTGCTGAAAGTAGCGTAGTTCGTGGGGTCGCTGTCGGCGGCCTGGCCGGCGTTGCTTACCTTATCGGTGCAGCCGGTTACGCTATACGGGCTGGTAGTGGCCGCACTGTTGGAATTTGACGTGAGGCCGGTTACCTGCGTGGCCGTGTTCGGGCCGATACCGTAGGCATAGTATATATCAACCTTGCTGCCCAGGCTGATTGCCGAGCCGAACTCGACCTCTACCTGGTCGAAGGGAGCCGTCGCAATCAGCTCCAGCTGCGAGGGGCTGCCTTTGCCCGCCAGTAGCTGTGCCTGAGCGGCCGTCCCCGTTATCACCTGCTGGTCTTGCGGCACCGTGGGCGTGGGACCCGAGCTTAGGTAAGTGCGGATGGTAACCGTACCCAGGGCATTGCCCCCGAGCAGCGTGCTGGTAGTCGAAAGGAGAATGCCAGCGCGGTAGCCTGGCTGCCCCACGCCGTTGAGCTGATACTTCAACCGGGCCGGGCCGGCCACCGGAATATTCACCTCAGCCGATAGTGCAATGCTAGTGGCGGGGGTGGTCACGCTGGTATTGACACCGCTGCATCCTACTGCGCAAACCAGCGGCGTGTAGGTTTTAGGAGCACCTGTCGAGTAGTAGGCGGCCGCGTGCGCCTGCTGTTTCACAAACGAAAAAGCCAGCAAAAGGGCTACTAATACAGCAGCTTTTGAAATGCTCCGCGCCATGCGGATAAATTTCATTATTTCGAGAGTAAGCATAACATCAGTTTGTAAAGGTTGAGCATGCGCTGAGTAGTACAAGTCAAAGGCCATTTTTACAAATTACTGATTATTAATAATGTATAATAATTCAAATGTTATAATGTTATCCAGGAAAGATTCCTGTTTTAATAAAAAAAGCAATCCATTTTGCATTTTTTGCTCGTAAATAGCCTGACTGTAAACTTTCTCTCGGAATTTTACAGGAAATATTCAAAGTTCAGGCAAGTATGATTTATAATTTTACCAATATTTTATTGTTGTCCAAATTGCCGGTCTTTTCTTTGCTCTTAACTTTAACCTGCATATGACGGCATCTGGCTCTTTTCATATTTGGCTGATTGCGCCCGATAGCAATTATATAATGCGCTTGTGCCACCGCCTGAGCCTGAACCCGGACCATGTAGTTCGGCGCTTCACAACGGTGGCACAGGCGCTGGCCTACCGGCCGCCCACCGCGGCAACACCGGGGGCGCTTATCCTGGATGGCGACGGGCCGGAAGGGATACCCCTGCGGCTGGTGCGTAAGCTCCGCGAGCGGCTGCCAACGGCCCACTGCTACATTGTGGCCAGCCAGCCTACTATAGAAGAGAAAGCCGAGCTGCAAAGCCAGGGTATTACAAACTACCTGGCTAAAGAGCCCGGCAGCCCCGAGCAGCTGTGGCAGGCGATGACCCAGGCCCGGCACCAGCCGGCTCTCCCACCTCCAGCCACGGCCGAGCTAAGACCGGATGGCCAGCTGCTGGGGCGGCACGCCAGCATCCGGCAGGTGCGCGAGCTCATTGCCAAGGCCGCCCGCACGACCATTACCGTATCGGTAACGGGTGAGACCGGCACGGGCAAAGAGCTGGTAGCGCAAGCCATTCATGCGCAATCGGCGCGGGCCGGGCAGCCTTTCGTTGCCATCAACATGACGGCTATTCCGCGCGAGCTGCTCGAAAGTGAGCTGTTTGGCCATGAGAAGGGCTCCTTTACCGGGGCAGCTACCCGGCGCATCGGCCGCTTCGAGGAGGCGAATGGCGGCACGCTTTTTCTGGACGAGATTGCCGACCTGGAGCTGGGGCTGCAAGCCAAGCTGCTGCGCGTGCTTCAGGAGCGCGCCGTGATGCGGGTAGGCGGCAGCCAGGCCATTGCGTTCGATGCCCGCCTGGTGGTAGCCACCCACCGCAACCTCGCCGCCGAGGTGCAGGCCGGGCGCTTTCGCGAAGACCTGTACTATCGCTTGCTGGGGATGCCCATCGAGCTGCCGCCGCTCCGAAGTCGGGGCGAGGATATTCTGCTGCTGGCCGAGTCGTTTGTGCAGTCGTTCAGCCTGTTGAATAAGCTGCCGCTGCGCTCGCTCAGCCCGGCGGCCCGCGAGCACCTGCTGAGCTATGACTTTCCGGGCAATGTGCGCGAGCTGAAAGCGATGGTAGAGCTGGCTTCCGTGCTGGCCGATGGCGAGATGCTCGAACCCAGCGACATCCCGCTGCGGGTACCCGTAGGCTCGCTGGCCGGGCTGCCGGGCGCTGCTGACCAGACTGCCCTGGTATTTCCTTCACTGCGCGAGCAAACGCTGGCTATCATGCAAAGCTGCCTCAACTCGATGCAAGGCGACGTAGTGGCGGCCGCCAACCGCCTGCGAGTGGGCCGCTCGACGCTCTATCGCCTCATTCAGAGCGGGCATTTGCACCTGCCACCGGGCGGGCGCGGCTAAATGCCCGAATTTTAGTGTAACCCTCCTTGCGTTGCGCCGGTTAAAAGACTCGTGGCCCTGGCTGCTGGCCCGGACTTTTCATTTCACCTGACTTTTACTTTTACCGCTATGTTTTTCTTATTTTTTGCCCTCGTAGTAGCTACTGCTCTTTTGGCCATGGATACCGCCCGCCGGGTTCGTAACATGGTGAGCCCCGCGCACGCGGCAGCCTAGGGCCTACAGCCGGGCCCCAGAACAGAAAAAGCAGCCTGTCAGGCTGCTTTTTCTGTTCTGAACCTCCGCTATTTCTTACTCAAGCTACCGGATAACCAGCTTGCAGAGCTGGCTGGAATTATCGGCTTCGAGCTTTACGTAATAAAGCCCATTAGCAAACCGGCTCAGGTCCAGAGTTTTGGTATAGCGCTCGTTGAGCTCAGTGAGCGTTTCGTGGTACATAACGGTGCCGATAACGTTGAGCACGCTTACCTCTACCCTGCGGCCTTCGAGGCCACTGATGGTGAGGTGTACAATACCCGTGCTGGGGTTCGGATAAACAACCAGCGTATGGTCGTCGAGGGCCGGGCGAATAATAGCCTGATGCGCACCCGTAATACCAATAGCCCGGGCAGGCGTAAGGCCGCCCATCATAATGCCCAGACTGGCAACCCACAGAAAAATAAAAAGTAAGGGTTTTTTCATAATACTATCAACCTGAACACAGTAGCCGGGTAGGATAAAAGTTAACGACGAACCTGTATTTTGGTTTCGCAAAAGTACGTCTGTCTTTGTTCTACTATACGTCTACTTATTCTAAACCGGATTTTTTTCCGGGTAAACCTGTGATTTCAATCGATTATACCGCCTCGCGCCTTACGGTGCTGCTCGTGGGCGGCGGCCTGGCCGGGCTGGTGGCCGCCCTCGACCTGGCCCGCCGCGGCCACCGCGTGGTAGTGGTAGAGCGGCGGCCGTATCCCTTTCATCGGGTGTGCGGCGAGTATGTGAGCAATGAGGTGCTGCCCTACCTGCGCCGGCTCGGGGCCGACCCGGCCAGCCTGAACCCCGCCGGGATTCGCCGGTTTGGGCTTTCGTCGCCGGTCGGACGAATGTTGGCCAGCCCGCTCGACCTGGGCGGCTTTGGGATAAGTCGCTATGAGCTCGACCATTTTTTATACCAGCGGGCCCTGGCCCAGGGCGTGGAGTTTCTGTTTGCCACTGTGGCCGATGTGGCGTTTGACGCGGCTGCCGACCACCACACCGTAACCCTGGCCGATGGGCGCCAGCTGCGGGCGCGGCTCGTGCTGGGCACCTACGGCAAGCGCAGCGCCCTCGACCGGCAGCTGGGCCGGCCATTTTTTGGGCAGCGCTCGCCTTACCTCGGCGTAAAATATCACTTGCAGCTGCCCGGCTTTGCCCGCGATGTAATTGAGCTCCACAACTTTCGCGACGGCTACGCCGGCATTTCGGCCATTGAGGCGGATAAGCTCTGCTTTTGCTACCTCACCACCCGCGCCAACTTAAAGGCCGCCGGCGGCACCATTGCGGCGCTTGAAAGCGAGGTGCTGGCCCGCAACCCGCGCCTGGCCGACATCTTGAATAATGCAAAAAAACTATATTCGCAGCCCGAGGTTATCAACGAGATTTCTTTTGCGCCCAAGCAGCCCGTGGAGCAGCACCTGCTGATGGTGGGCGACGCGGCCGGGCTCATTACGCCGCTCTGCGGCAATGGCATGGCCATGGCACTGCACGGCGCCGCGCTGGCCGCCCCGCTGGCCGACCGCTTTCTGCGCGGCCAGCTGCCGCGCCCGGCGCTGGAGGCTGCTTATGCCCGCGCGTGGCGGCAGCAGTTTGGCACCCGGCTGCGGGTGGGGCGGGCGGTGCAGCGGCTATTTGGCGGCCCGGTGCTGAGCGAGCTGGCAGTAGGCGGCCTGCGGCACTGGCCCGCGGCCGTACGCACGCTGATGCGGCAGACCCACGGCAAGCCCTTCTCCTAAACCCGACCCGGACCCGTCCGTAAAGCGGAGCACTCCGAATACGCCTGGTAATCGTACGTAAGCGGCCCGGCGTATCAACAGTGAAATTCTCTCAGCCCCAATTGGGGCCGTGCTGCCAGTGTGTAAACTTGCGTTTCTAACCTTCCCCTAATGCCCAGCTACCTGGGTGCCATTGGCACCGCCACGCCCGCTCACCGCCTCGCCCAGCCCACCATAGCCGACTTTATGGCCGGGGCCCTGGCATTGGATGAGGGTGGCACCCGCAAGCTTCGGGCGCTGTACCGAGTGTCGGGCATCGAGCACCGCCACTCCGTGCTGGCCGACTACGGCCGGGCCAACGGCGACTACGACTTTTTTCCGAATACGCCGGGCCTGGAGCCTTTTCCGAGCGTGAGCCAGCGCATGGCTGCCTACCGGCGCGAGGCGCTGCCACTAGCCCTGGCTGCCGCCCACGATTCTTTGCGCCAGGCGCCCGGCGTGGAGGCCGCCAGCCTGACGCACCTCATTACGGTCAGCTGCACCGGCATGTACGCGCCCGGCCTGGATATTGAGCTGGTGGCGGCGCTGGGCCTGCCGGCTTCCGTGCGTCGCACCTGCGTCAACTTCATGGGCTGCTACGCGGCCGTCAATGCGCTGCGCCTCGCCGATAGCATCTGCCGGGCCGACCCGGCCGCCCGCGTGCTGGTGGTGAGCGTGGAGCTATGTACGCTGCACTTCCAGAAAAGCCAGGAGGAAGACCACCTGGTTAGCAACGCGCTCTTTGCCGACGGGGCAGCCGCCTGCCTGGTGCTGGGCGAGCCGCTGCCCGGCCCCGCGCCCTGCCTGGCTTTGCGGGCCTTTCACTGCGGCCTTGCGCCCGAAGGCACCAAGGATATGGCCTGGCACATCGGCGACTTCGGCTTTGAGATGACGCTCTCGGGCTACGTGCCGGCGCTGATTCAGCGCGGTATCGGGCAGCTCACGGCCGATTTGCTAAAAGACCTGCCCGTGCGGCGCGAAGACATCAAGCATTTCGCCCTGCACCCCGGCGGGCGTAAGATTCTGGAAGCCATCGAGCAGGCCCTGCACCTGAGCAAGCACGACAATCGCTACGCCTACCAGGTGCTGCGCGACTACGGCAACATGTCGTCGGCCACGGTGCTTTTTGTGCTGCGCGAGCTGCTGGCCGCCGCCACGCCCGCCGATAACGGGGCGCCCGTGCTCAGCTGCGCCTTCGGGCCTGGGCTGACGATGGAGGCGATGCTGCTGGAAATCGCTTGTGAGTAGACTGCCAGCTGCTACAGCATCCCTAAGCGCATTCCTCTTACTTTGGGCTGCTTATAATTTCTGTGCTTACCGTATCGAAAAAAGTATTGTACCCATTGTCGTTGCTCATATGAAAATGCTTCGGGTATTTCCCTGATATTACGCCTACGCCGGGCTTGAACTTTAGCTCAACGGCCCCGGTGTACAAAATTTCCGGTGCCGCATCAAACACTTCTACAGGAATAGACCAAAACGTATAAACCTGCTGCGCGCTGCTAGCCAGCACCAGCTTGGCCCCGGCTACCTCAAAGGCTACATTAGGCCTGGTGGCTGGATTGGGAAAGGCCGCCGCAACCCGTTTTTGCAGGGCCACGAGGTCGGCCGGCGAAAAGGGCTGGGCTCCGCAGTTCAGCGTCACGTTGTCGGCGAAGGCGGCAAACCACAGGGGCTGAGTGCGCACCAAAAAGTATTCTGTCAGCACCTCATTCTGAGTGGTCCAGTAGCGGCCGTTGCGCTTAATGACGGGCTGCCAGCCCAGGCGGCGCGTCAGAAAGATAATCCTTGGCAGCTGCCTTTTGTACGCCAAAAGATTGGTGACCCCATCCTGCAGCACCGCTTCCAAAGGAAGCTTTATCCGGCTGTTAATGGTGTCGACATCAACTGCCTGCCATGTTACCTGCCCGGTCTGCTCATCGGGCAGTACGGCCATGGTTACTAGCAATTTATCGGTGTCGTAAAAGCCGTTTAACCTCTCACCATTACTATCACTAGGGCGGTGAGCGAAGTAATTGCTGTCGGCGAGTATATTAAGAATATCTACGTGCTCAACCTTACCTAGCCGGGTACGCGCGGTTTGGATGTGCGTAATGCGGGTACGGGCTGACGCCAGCAACACGTATTTTTTGCGAATAACAACTTGCTGTGCTATCGCTTCCTTGGTAAATCCAAGCAGGCAGGTAAGTACCAACCAAACAGGTAGCAATATTAATTTAGCAGGCCAATACATAAAAAGACAATACTTAACACAGTCTTATCTATGAGGCTATTTAAAACCGCGAAGCATCTCTACCACCTCCTTGAACGATTCATACGGCGCGAGCGAGCTGCTTCGCAGGCTCAGCATGACGTTCCTTTTTTAATAGGACTTACGCAAAATCGTTTGTCCTTGCGAGCCTGCGAAGCAATCACACCCGAACGACACCCGCACGACTCGTTCTGGGGCGATTGCCGCGCTGCGCTCGCAAGGACAAACGTTTTTGCGTAAGTCCTAATTTACTACTTCCTAAACAGCTTCATAGTTTTGTAGTATCTGCCGAAAGGTGGAAGTCTATTCTGACGGAATCCTTCTTGCTGATTCGCACATCTTTCACTACTATAGGTTGATAACCTATAATCCTGACAGAAACATCGTATTTGCCAGGTGATACCCTGGCTGAATAATTTCCATCATTATCCGATTTCACACCTTGCTTACCTACTGAGATATAAGCTAGGCCAATGGGACGGTAACTCCCATCCGGATATAACTCGTCAGTATGGCCCGAGATTATAGGATTACTCTTTGTATATTTTTTAGGGAATACCTTAATGATATACTTGCTGCTAGGAAGTCGCGCAGGAACTTTCATACAAGCTGTTGTCAGCATTAATAAAAGAAGAAAAGCGACGCTTACCTTTTTTTTATAATCCATTGTGGATTAATTTAAATAACAAAAATTTGCACTCTCTTAGCACCCAGGGTTTTTACCGGATTGAGTGGCACTGTTGCCATTACTATCTTGTCCAGTTAATTCGATTACAATAGTATTTTGTATCCTTTGCTTATCAGCAGCCGGCAAATTTTTATACGCCTGGGTTCCCTCCAGTCCCGCCCAAGACATATCCAAATAGAATTGACCAGGCAGATTATAACCTTTACTTTGCCCATACTGCATAAGAGCATCAGCAATATTAGCCACCCAAAAAGTCATTTCAACGTGATGAATATCTTGTATATCTTGATGCTGGACTTGATAAGCATCAACCATTGCACTATATTCTGCATTTGCAAGGTTACGGTCATTAGCGAAATAGGCTACCAAATAAGCATGGAACGATTCATGGAGCATTGTCCTTGCCATACTTAAGTCTGTAATATCAGGGAATTTTTGCAAATCGAAAGTAGTAATAACAGAATTGGTGCTGATGTCATATCCAGATGAGGTAAAAGCATTGCTGTTGGGAGCGAGATGACCATCTTTTACTGTCCAATTATAACCTGGGGTATTTCCGGCTAGTTTTTGCAAATTGGTAAGTAAGGGATTTCCTGTTAATCCTTTCAAATTATTCATTACCAATAGTTCACATGGCTTCAACTGTGCGGTATTGATAACGAGATTATTTGTAGGCCCACTCGCGGGTCCTTGGGGCCCACTACCTGGGTCATTAGTGCTATTGCCCCCATTGCCAGGAGTACCGCCATAGTCACCAGGGCCGGTCGGTGAGCCAGTGTCGCCGTCATAGCCGCCATTATCATCGGATAGCCCGCAGCCAGCCGAAGAGCCTAAGTATTCTCCGCTGATAGCATTATAGTAAAAAATGCAACTATTGATGCGTTGAGTACTCGCTCTCTTCTGCTTAGGACTGCCGGCTGTAGGTTTAGCCGCATTGTTTTCTGCTCCTTGAAACCACAGCCGCACCTGGCCCGGCGCCAGCTGTCCAGCGTGAAACCGTCGGCCGGCCAGGTAGTGGTAGCTTGCCGAATAAAGCAGAAATATCCCCTCCGTTTGCGCCGGCGTGGCCAGGCTTTGCTGTTGGTAGCCCTGGTAGAGCCTAGCCAATAGCGCTGTGGTATCGAGTGGCGTGGCACCAGGCTGCAGTAATAGCTCAGCTATGTTTCCTTGTAAGGCCTGGCTGCTACCTTTCGTTACGAAGAGGTAGCGGGAACCCTGCCAGGGATTGCCAGTAAATACCCCTGGGTCGTAGGCCATCGGCACGAGCAGGACTTGGTTAGCATGCTGCCCTATGCTCACGGCGCGCTGCCAAAGCAGGCGGGTACTACTGGGGATGGCAGCTGGATAAGTGGCCTGATACCACTTTTGTGCGTCACCAACGCTGACAGGAGATATCTGAGGCGCTGCCATCGGCACAGGTTCGTGCCGCGAGCAGGCTTGCGCCAAGACAGCTAAAAGTACCAACCAAGCCTTTCGCAAGGGGTGAGTAGAAAAAATCATACGCGTTCTATATTTTAGAAACAGACTCTTGTTTAGCAAATATAAAATACAATCTGCAAATTATATTAAACATTTTTTTAATTTTGCAGCACATTCGTCGCTTACGCATTGCAGACATCGTTATTATAAATTATTACCTGCCAGCGAAAGGCCCAGCACCAGCGCAACTCATACCGCGTAATGCCGGCCTCGGCCAGCAGCCGCTGCCAGTCGGCCCGCGAAAAGGCGCGAGCCACCGAGAGCGGCGCGTCATTTTGCACCAGGCGCGAGCCGCCCAGCAGCCTAGTGAGGTACTTGATGCTGTAGTAGGCCAGCGGGTGGCGGTGCAAATCGTTGATAACAACGGCCAGGCCGGCCTGCTGCTGCCAGCTGCGCAGCAACCCTATCAGCTCGGCATCGGTGAAATGGTGACAGAACAGGCTGGCCGTGAGAATATCATACTCCTGCGCGGTGAATTGGGGCGATAATATATCGAAATTACTATACAATATCTCGGGGTAGATGGCGCTCTTTTGCGTAGCGTATCCGAGCATAAACTCGTTGGCATCGACGCCCGTAAGCTCGACGGGCACCTGCCGGCGGCGGGCCCAGCGGGCTATGTGGCGCAGGGTATCGCCGCCGCCGCTGCCCAGGTCGGCCAGGCGCAGGGGGCGGCCGGCGGGGAAGCACGGACGCAGCCGCGCCAGCGCCCCCAGCACCGGCTGGTAGCCGCCCAGCCAGGTATTGATAGTTTCCAGCTCGTCGAGGTTTTGCCGCAGCTCTTCGGTAGCCAGGGTCAGGTCATCCATCAGCTCGGGAGCGGTGGAGCGGGCGGTCAGGTTCATAAAAAATGTGGCATGAAACGCAGGAGGTTTCACCTTATTGTACTAAAGTGATAAATAATAGCAAATTGAATGGAACGTTCAGTATCTTTGGAGTGGTTACTTGCTCATCCTTTCCTGACTATGAAGACGTCTTTACTCATGAGTGCCCTACTGGCAGCGGGCCTGACCGCCGGCCGGCCAGCGGCACCGCCATCGTTCAGTTACCCCGACGGGGTAGCTGTCGATGCGGCGGGCAATGTGTACGTAGTCGATACCGACAACGGCGCCGTGCAAAAGGTAAGCCCGACCGGGGAAGTATCGCTCGTAGTCAATACCGACCTTTCTTACCCGACCGGCGTGGCCGTTAGCGCCACGGGTCTGGTGTACGTGGCCGATGCCGGCAGCCACAGCATTAAGCAGGTAAGCGCAGCCGGTAAGGTAACGACGCTGGTCCAGAGCCATAGCCTGGTGTATCCGGCCGCCGTGGCCGTCGATGCCGAAGGCAATGTGTACGTGGCCGACACCGGGGCAGGGCCTAATACCGGCTCGGTGCAAAAAATAACCCCGCGCGGGGGAATCAGCACGCTGGCCAGCGGCCTCAACAAGCCGGCCGGCATTGCCGTGAGCGCGCACGGCACCGTATACGTGGCCGACACCGACAATAATACTATTCGGGAAATCAGTCTTACCGGCCAGGTTCATCTGCTGGCCGATGACTTTAACCACCCGCGTGGCCTGGCGGTAGAAGCCGATGGCGGGGTACTGGTAGCCGACACCTACAGCAACTGCATCCGGCGGGTGAGCCCGACCGGCGAGGTGACGCTGCTGGCCGAAGGCTTTAAGTTTCCGGCGGGCGTGGCGACTGATGGGACGGGGGCCGTATATGTGACGGATACCGGCAGTGGCACGCTGCGCAAAATCAGCCCAACCGGGCAGGTATCTACGCTGGCGAACACTCCAACGGCCACCAACTCGGCCGACACGGCGGTTATCGACTCGGTTAGAAATTCCAAGGTTATCGGCTCGGCCGCCAAGCAATAACATCGGCTTTACGCTACGTAGTCGCGCAGGTAAGCGAAGCGCGGGCACAGCTGCCCGGCCGCGGCAATAGTGGCGCGGGCCAGCACGCCGGCCGGGTCGCCGTTCATAAGTGGCGGCAGCGCCTGGTCGAGCAGCTGGCGGCTGAAATCGCGGCTGGCATTGCGCGGCAGCTCGCAGGGCAGGTTATCGACGGCCATCAGGGTGATGTTTTCGGCGCGTGAATACGGCGGTTCCAGAGCCCCGGTGCTGGGGTTGCAGTCGAAAGCCGGCTCTTCGATAGTGCTGCTGCGCTTGGTGAGCGGAATAGAGCCGTTGACATCACAGGTTACGTCGGCAATAGTGTTCAGCTTAAAATCCGGCTGCCGGGTATCGGACTCCGAAAACAAGCGCGGCGCGGCCGGATGCCAGTACGCGCAGGCAATGAGCAGGTCGGTAACCGGGATGAACTTCGCAAACGCCGATTCGTAGGCTGCGGGCTCGTGGTGAAAGTTGGCCGTGTCCCACACCCGGCCGTCGCGGCGGCGGTTGTAGTCGGAGCTGCCCAGCTGGGTATACACCGGCTCGCTAAAATTGAGGTACAGGTAGTCGTACACGCTCACGCGCCGGATGCCCATGCGGCCCAGCACCTCCACCGCGCCCCGCCCCACGCGGCCCGTGCCGGTTACGGCAATCTTGATGGGCGGCAGGTGTTTTACCTTAAAAAACTCCTCCTGCATATCCTCCATATCAACGCATTGCCAGGCCGGCTTAAGCTGATATAGCCCGTGCTTGCGGCCGTAGGTAAGCAGGCCATTATACGCGCCCACAATGCCCGCCCAGTGCCCGAAAGCCACTACGCGCTCGCCGGCTGCGTTAGTTAGCAGCTCATAATCAATCAGGGTAATATGCTTGTTGAGAACAGCTTGCAGCAGCTCGCGGTTGCGGGGCTGCTTTTTGATAGTGTGCGAAAAGAAGAGGTAGGCTTTATTGGCAATCAGCTCCGATACGGGCACCTCTTTTACACCGAGCAATACCTCGCAGCCTGCCATATCCTCGCTGACCTCGATGCCCAGGTCGCGATACTCCTGGTCGGCGAAGGCGCGGTGCGGGCTGGGCTGCACCCGCACCCGCAGTCCGGGGTAGGTGTCTTGCAGCTCCACGCATTTTTTAGGGGTGAGCGCCACGCGGCGGTCGGGCGGCGTGCGGCCTTCGCGCAGCAGGCCAAGCAGGGTGGGAAAAGGCATAACATGGTTTGTCATTTGCAAGCGCAGCAATGACAGAATAGGTAGGTTTGGCTCAAAAGTACGCTCCCACCCCGACCAAACCGGGCTTACCTTTGTTAAGGAAAAAGTCGCATTCTTCTCCCCTCCCCCAGCCCACGTTTATGTCGTTTAGATTCAAGCCCGCCGACGTGTTTGAAACCCGCCACAACGCGCCCAGCCAAGCCGACCAGCAAGCCATGCTGCAAGCCGTTGGGGCCGAGTCAGTGGCCCAGCTCATCGCCGAAACGGTGCCGCCTGCCATTCGCCTCTCGAAAGGCCTGGCTCTGCCTCCGGCCCTGACCGAGCGCCAGTTTCTGAAGCGCTTCAAGCAGATTGCCGGCCAAAACAAGGTGTTCAAGAGCTATATCGGCCTGGGCTACCACGACACCACGCTGCCGCCGGTTATTCAGCGCAATATTCTGGAAAACCCGGGCTGGTACACGGCTTACACCCCCTACCAGGCCGAGATTGCCCAGGGCCGCCTCGAAGCGCTCATCAATTATCAGACCCTGATAATCAACCTCACCGGCCTGCCCATTGCTAACGCCAGCCTGCTCGACGAGGCCACGGCCGCCGCCGAGGCGCTGCACATGCTGCACTCGCAAACCAGAAAGAAGAATGCCAGCAAGTTTTTCGTGTCGGAGCAGGTGCTGCCCCAGACCATCGACGTGCTGCGCACCCGCGCCACCCCGCTGGGCATTGAGCTGGTAGTGGGCGACCACCGCACCGCCGACCTGAGCGACGAGGCGCTGTTTGGCGCCATCGTGCAGTATCCGGGGGCCAACGGGACGATTTTCGACTACCAGGAATTTATCGACACGGCGCACCAGCACGACCTGTTTGTGGTGATGGCCGCCGATTTGCTGGCCCTGACGCTCCTCACCTCGCCCGGCGAGCTGGGGGCCGATGTGTGCGTGGGCTCGTCGCAGCGCTTTGGCGTGCCCATGGGCTTTGGCGGTCCGCACGCGGGCTTCTTTTCGTGCAAAGACCAGTTTAAGCGCGTCATTCCGGGCCGTATTATCGGCCAGAGCGTGGATGCGGCCGGCAACAAAGCCTACCGCATGGCGCTGCAAACCCGCGAGCAGCACATCCGGCGCGAAAAAGCGACGAGTAACATCTGCACCGCGCAGGTGCTGCTGAGCGTGCTGGCCGGCATGTTTGCCGTGTACCACGGGCCGAAGGGCATCCGGCAGTTTGCCGTAAACACCCACCTCTTCACCCAGATTCTCGAAGCCGAGCTAAAAGGCCTGGGCGTAGAGCAGCTGAATGCCAACTACTTCGACACGCTGAGCCTGCGCCTCGAAAGCCACGAGCTGCAGCAAGCCCTGAAGACGGAGGCCGAGGCCGCCGGCCTCAACTTCCGCTACTACGAAGACACGCTGGTCGGCATCAGCCTGCACCAGAACGTGGAGTTTGACGACGTGCGCGACATCGTGGATGTATTTGCCAAAGTGCTCGGCAAAGAAGTAGCAACCTCCACCGCGCCCACCGTTGAAGCCGAGCTGACGCTGAGCTGGCCTACCAGCCTTCAGCGTACCAGCGAGTACCTGACGCACCCCGTCTTTAACTCGCACCACGCCGAGCATGAGATGCTGCGCTACATGAAGCACCTCGAAAACAAGGACCTGAGCCTCGCGCACAGCATGATTCCGCTGGGCTCGTGCACCATGAAGCTCAACGCCACGGCCGAGATGATACCCGTGACCTGGCCCGAAATCGGCCAGCTACATCCCTTTGCGCCGGCCGACCAGACCCTGGGCTACCAGCAGATTATCAAAGACCTGCAAGCCTGGCTGTGCGAGGTAACCGGCTTTGCGGCCGTTAGCCTCCAGCCCAACTCGGGGGCGCAGGGCGAATATGCCGGCCTGCTGGCCATCCGGGGCTACCACGAAGGCCGGGGCGATACGCACCGCACGGTGGCGCTCATTCCGGCTTCGGCCCACGGCACCAATCCGGCTTCGGCCGTTATGGCCGGCATGCAGGTAATAGTGGTGAAAAGCACCGAAGACGGCAACATCGACGTGGCCGACCTGCGCGCCAAGGCCGAGCAGTACGCCGACCGCCTCTCGTGCCTCATGGTGACGTACCCGAGCACGCACGGCGTGTATGAGGAAACGATTATCGAAATCTGCGCGCTCATTCACCAGCACGGCGGCCGCGTGTACATGGACGGTGCCAACATGAATGCCCAGGTGGGCCTCACCTCGCCCGCCGCCATCGGGGCCGATGTATGCCACCTGAATCTGCACAAAACGTTCTGCATTCCGCACGGCGGCGGCGGCCCCGGCGTGGGTCCCATCGGCGTGGTGGCCGACCTCATTCCCTACCTGCCCGGCCACGCCGTAGTGCCGGTGGAGGGCCGCAACCACGGGGCCGTATCGGCCGCGCCCTACGGCTCGGCCAGTATATTGCCAATTTCCTATGCTTACATCTCGATGATGGGCGGCGATGGCATTACGCGGGCTACCGAGCTGGCTATTCTGAACGCCAACTACATTAAGGCCCGCCTGGAGGAGCACTACCCGGTGCTGTACACCGGCCACCAGGGCCGCTGCGCCCACGAGATGATTCTGGACTGCCGCCACTTCAAGAAGGCGGGTATCGAGGTCGAAGACATTGCCAAGCGCCTGATGGACTACGGTTTCCACGCGCCCACGGTGAGCTTCCCGGTAGCCGGCACGCTCATGGTAGAGCCCACGGAGAGCGAGAGCAAGCAGGAGCTGGACCGCTTTTGCGAGGCCATGATTTCGATTCGCAAGGAAATTGCCGAAGTCGAGGCCGGCCGCGCCGACCAGAAGGAAAACGTGCTCAAGCACGCCCCCCACACGGCCGCCGTGGTGCTCACCGAGGCCTGGACGCGCCCCTACACCCGCGAGCAGGCCGTGTACCCGCTGCCCTACGTGCGCCTGGCCAAGTTCTGGCCCAGCGTGAGCCGCATCGACTCGGCCTACGGCGACCGCAACCTCATTTGCAGCTGCACGCCCATGGAAGAATACGCCGACGAAGCCGAGCAGCTGGTAGCTACCGACAAAGGCCCATCGTACTAAGCGCCGTAGCGTGGACTCTGCGAGTCCGCGCGTGGGAACGTTGTTTAATATTACCACGCGCGGACTCGCAGAGTCCAGGCTACCCAAAAAAACGCCCGGCTGAGCACGCGAAAGCGACTCGGCCGGGCGTTTGGCGTGTTGGGCGATTAGCTAACGCAGGTAGTCGGCTTGCCTACTTTTTTTGGAACATTGCCCCGCTCGCCCGCGTTAGCCTGATACTCCCACGCAAGGGTTTTATTTCTCTATTTTTTAGCATTATGAACCGCATCACTCGTTTTCTGGCCCGGCCGACTGCACTTGCGGCAACGGGCCTGGCGCTGGCCCTCGCACTGGGCTCCTGCGCTACTACCGCCAACGTGGGCGTGTCGAGCGACTTCGACCACGCTGTCAACTTCCGTAACTACCACACCTGGGCCTGGTACCCCAAGCAAACCAACGATACCGAAGGCGGCCCGGCCAAAGGCTACGAGTCGTTTACCGACCAGCGCATCCGCGATGCGGTGAGCAAAGACCTCACGGCCAAGGGCCTGACCGAAACAACGAGCAACCCCGATGTGTACGTAGCCTACAGCGTGCGCGTCGAGAACAAGCAGCAGGTATCGGGCTATCCGTATGGTGGCTACGGCTACCCCTACTACGGCTATGGTTACGGCGGCTTTGGCGGCTACCCCTACGGTGGGGGCGCCTATAACTACAAGGCCGGCACGGTCATCATCGACATCGTGGATGCCCGCCGCAAAGAGCTGGCGTGGCGCGGCACGGGCCAGGCCCAGCTCAACCAGAACAGCATCTCGGAGGAGGAAACCTACCGCATCGTCAACAGCGTGCTGAGCAACTATCCGCCCACCGATGTGCGCCGCCCGGCGGCCGTTCGCTAAGCAGTCAACCTGGCAAAAGCAAAGAAAGCCCCGTCGAATGACGGGGCTTTCTTTGCTTTTGCCAGGTTGACTACGGCCCGTTAAATCGGCACGTTGACGTGGCGCTCGGCGTGGTACGACGAGCGTACCAGCGGGCCGCTTTCGACGTACTTCAGGCCGCGCCGCAGGCCTTCTTCCTTGTATTGTGCAAATACTTCGGGGTGGATAAACTCGGCTACTTCGAGGTGGCGCTTGGTGGGCTGCAGGTACTGGCCCAGGGTAAGAATGTCGAGGCCATTGGCTACGAGGTCATCCATCGCCTGGTGTACTTCGTCGGCTTTCTCGCCCAGGCCCAGCATAATGCCCGACTTGGTGCGGTGCCCGGCCAGCTTGGTGCGCCGGATTTGCTCCAGCGAGCGGTCGTACTTGGCCTGGGGGCGCACCAGGCGGTAGAGGCTGCCCACAGTTTCCATGTTGTGCGAAATCACTTCCTGGCCGCCCGAAATCATCACGTCGAGGGCTTCCCAGTTGGCTTTCACATCGGGGATTAGCGTTTCGATGGTGGTTTCGGGGCTCAGCTGCTTGGTGAAGACGACAGTATCGCGCCACACGCTGGCCCCGCGGTCTTTCAGCTCGTCGCGGTTTACGGAGGTAAGCACGGCGTGCTTTACTTTCATAAGGGCAATGGCTTCGGCCACGCGCCGGGGCTCGTCGAGGTCGAGCTCGGTGGGGCGGCCCGTGGCCACGGCGCAAAACGAGCACGAGCGGGTGCACACATTACCCAGAATCATAAACGTGGCCGTGCCCGCGCCCCAGCACTCGCCCATATTGGGGCAGTTGCCCGACTCACATATCGTATGCAGCTTGTGCTCATCTACCAGCTTGCGCACGGCGGCGTAGTCGGGGCCAATGGGCAGCTTCACGCGCAGCCAGTCGGGCTTGCGCAGGCGGGCCGGCGCCACGGGCGCAATTGGTTCGGCCTGAATAATGGGCAGAGAGAGCAGCAGGGTATCCATACAGTAAAGTTAACTGGGAATTCAGGATGAAGCCGGTCAGGGAAGGGCAGGCCAGCCCTCACCAGCCTCAGTTGCGGTGCCCCAGGTACAGCGTCAGGTAAACGGAGGGGAAAAACTGGCTGTTGAGCGTGTTGGGGTCTACCAGCGGCGGCGTCAGAATAGTCATGCGCTGGGTAAAGCCTTCTAGCAGAAACCCCACCTCGGCTCCGGCCACCGCATCGCGGTAGCGCCCATACTCAAAGCTGAGGGCGCCCCGGATGTGTGCACCCGGCACAATCTTGGTTTGGCCAATGCCGCTGAAGAGCGGCGCCCGGTCGTATATCCAGCGGCCATTGTCGGCTTCGTGCTTCGCCGGGTCGTAGGGCTCATCGGTGAGCACATCATTTACGCCATAGCTGCCGTTGCGCTTCGCATCGTAGTCGTAGCTGATAACATAGGGCATGAGCAGCCCCAGCGAAGGCCCGGCGCTCAGCAGCCCGTTTACCTGCACCCCGGCATCGGCGGCCTTGCGAAACAGGATGCGCTGGATGCCCACCGAAGGCCGCAGCACAAAGGCGTAGTTGGCCTTGAAGCGCTTAAAGCTGCCGCCGGTTTCGCCATTGGTATAATTTTCTTCCTTGGGGTTTTTCAGCGATACGCCTTCCAGGCTCCAGAAGCGCAGCCAGCGCTCGTCGAGCACCCGGGCCACGCGCACACTCACGCCGCCAATAAGGCCGCCCTGGGTGTTAAAATTTATTCCGTATATAGTTTCTTTTGTATATGATTGCTCATCGGAGGGCATGGTTTGCGGAGCAGCCTCGATAGCAGGCCCCGTCGGTCGAGGCGTAGTAGTGGCCGGCGCCTGGGCGTGAGCCTGGCGAGCCCAGGCGGTACCGAGCGCCAGGCAAGCAGCGGCAATGACGTGCGTCTTGTTCATAGAGGAATCAAAAATACCTTGTCGGGCAGCTTTCGCCACCATGCGCTTTGCTAACGCTGCCGGGGTAGCTTTGTAGTATGAGCACGTCCCACACCACCGCTACCGCCCGCTACGAGGGCCACCTGCGCACCGAAGCTACGCATACTGCTTCGGGCACCGTTATCCAAACCGATGCCCCGGTTGATAACCACGGGCGCGGCGAAGCGTTTTCGCCGACCGACCTCGTGGGTACTGCCCTGGGCACCTGCATTCTGACGACGATGGCTATCGTGGCCGAGCGCCATCAGCTAAATCTGGTAGGTAGTTCGTTTAAGATGGAAAAAATTATGAGCCCTGAGCCGCCGCGCCGCATTGCGCAGCTCAATGTTGAGCTGCACCTGCCCGCTGCCCTCAGCCCCGCCGACCGCACCCTGATGGAGCGAACGGCGCACACCTGCCCGGTTGCCCTGAGCCTGAACCCGGAAATACGGCAAGAGGTTCGGTTTGTGTACGAGTAACTCGTTAATAGCTAACGGGTAAAGATGAATGATTCGTGATTTCCGCGCCTTGCCCGGCGTAGAAGTCCCGAATCATTTCTGCTTGCTTAGCCCGGCGCAACAAAGCCGGGGCCCCACCTCACTGGCCGGCACCTCAGCGCCGTGGCGCCCGAACTATACTTGCCGAGCGCCTTTGCCCCAACCACCGGGCAAAGCACCGGGGCTTTCAGCCGCTACTGCGCGGCCCGCCTGGCAGGCGGGCCGCGCTTTTTTGGGCCTTATCCCACTTGCTACGTGCGGCCAGCCGGGCATTTACTACGATTCCACTATTATCAGCTATCACAATCGTTTTCGCATTGGATTAGGGCATTTATTTAACCTACAATTAGTTGCAAGCAGGAGTTTCGCCTTACTTTTAGTCGTATCCCGGCTGGCTCCGAGCTTATGCGGGTGTTTGGTTTCGCTTTCTTCACCCCTATGAAACTCCCCCACGCCCTTCTCGGCCTGCTCTTACTCACGGGCAGCAGTACGCTGCCGGCGGTCCATTCGATGGTGCCGCTACCTGCCCGGCCCGCCGAATTTCCGTTTCAGAACCCCGACCTGCCTATCGACCAGCGGGTTGATGACCTGGTGGGCCGCCTCACGCTGCCCGAGAAGGTATCGCAGATGCTGAATAATTCACCGGCTATCGACCGGCTGGGCATTCCGGCCTACAACTGGTGGAACGAGGCGCTGCACGGCGTGGCCCGCACAAGTATGAAAACGACGGTGTTTCCGCAGGCCATCGGCATGGCGGCTACCTTCGACAAGGACGCGATGCTGACCATGGCAACTATCACTTCGGATGAGGCGCGGGCCGTGCACCAGGAATACGTGCGGCGCGGCGAGCGCGGTATCTACCAGGGCCTTACCTTCTGGACGCCCAACATCAATATCTTCCGCGACCCGCGCTGGGGCCGGGGCCAGGAAACCTACGGCGAAGACCCCTACCTGACCGGCCAGCTGGGTTCGGCACTGGTGAAGGGCTTTCAGGGTGACGACCCGAAGTACCTGAAAATCACGGCCTGCGCCAAGCACTTTGCCGTGCACAGCGGCCCCGAGCAGCTGCGCCACGTATTTGATGCCAAAATCAGCGACTACGACCTCTGGGACACGTACCTGCCTGCTTTTCGCGACCTGATTGTGGATGCCAGGGTGGCCGGCGTGATGTGCGCCTACAATGCCTACGCCGGGCAGCCGTGCTGCGGCAGCGACATCCTGATGAACAACATTTTATATAAGAAATGGCAGTTTAAGGGCTACGTCACCTCCGACTGCGACGGGCTCAACGACTTCTGGCAGCACCACAAGACCGACCCCGACGCGGCGACTGCCGCCGCCAACGCCGTGTTGCACGGCACTGATATTGAGTGCGCTACGGGAAAGTTATTCACCTATAACTCGCTGCTCGAATCGGTGCAGAAGAAGCTCATTACCGAGGAGCAGTTGAATGTATCGGTGAAGCGGCTCTACAAAATCAGGTTTCAGCTGGGTATGTTTGACCCGGTAGAGCGCGTCAGGTACGCCCAAATTCCGATGAGCGTGGTCGAGAGCGCGCCGCACCAGGCCCACGCCCTGAAAATGGCGCGTGAGTCGGTGGTGCTGCTCAAGAATGACAACCACACGCTGCCGCTACGCAAAGACCTGAAGAAAATAGCCGTGCTCGGCCCCAATGCCGACAACGAAAGCGTGCAGCTCGGCAACTATAACGGCTTCCCTACCCACCCCGTAACGCCGCTCGAAGGCATCCGCAACAAGTTGGGCCAGAACGCGATAGTAACGTACATCCAGGGCGTTGACTACGCCAGCAATACGGTGTATGAGCCGCTCGATATCAACAAGAATCTGGCTTATAACGGGCAGCCCGGCTTCCGGGCCGAATACTTTAAAAACCCCAACCTGGAAGGCCCGCCGGTGGCCACGCAGCAGGAAGCCGGCCTCGACCGCTACCTGGCCAACGTGAAAATGGAGATTGTGAAGGGCTTGCCTTCCGAGAATATCTCAGCGCGCTACCTCACCACGTTTACGCCCGAGAAAACCGAGCAGCTAGCCCTGCAAATAACCGGCGACGATGGCTACCGCTTGTTTATTGATGGCAGGCTGGTAATTGATGCCTGGAACGGGCGCGGGGTGTCGACCAACCAGTACGTGCTGCCCGTGACGGCCGGCAAGTCATTGGCTGTCAAGCTGGAGTACGTGCAGAACGTGAGCCGCAGCATCCTCAGGTTCACGGGCGCGCACGTGGTGCCGATGAACGCGGCCAACATCCTGGCCCAGGTAAAAGATGCCGATGCTATCGTGTTCGTGGGCGGCATCTCGCCCCGGCTCGAAGGCGAGGAAATGAAGGTAGATGTGCCCGGCTTCAGCGGCGGCGACCGCACGAGCATTGCGTTGCCCAGGGTGCAAACCGACCTGATGAGAGTATTGCATACCACGGGCAAGCCAGTAGTATTCGTCATGATGACCGGCAGCGCCATCGCCTGCCCCTGGGAAGCTGCCAACCTGCCGGCCATCGTTAATACCTGGTACGGCGGGCAGGCCGCCGGCACGGCCCTGGCCGACGTGCTGTTTGGCGACTACAACCCCGCTGGCCGCCTGCCGGTGACGTTTTACAAGTCGGAAAGCCAGCTGCCGGCCTTCGACAACTACAGCATGGAAGGCCGCACTTACCGCTATTTCAAGGGCGTGCCGCTCTACCCTTTCGGCTACGGCCTGAGCTACACATCGTTTAAATATAGTAAATTTACTATATTATCCAAACCCCAAACCGGCCAGCCCATCGCGCTAAGCGTGGAAGTGCAGAACGCCGGCCCGCGCGCCGGCGATGAGGTGGTGCAGCTGTACGTGCGGCACCCCGACGGCCAGGGCCGCACGGCGCTGCACGCGCTGGCCGGCTTTCGGCGCGTAAGCCTGGCTCCCGGCCAAACCCAGACGGTGCAGTTTACGCTGACGCCGCGGCAGCTTTCGCGCCTCGATGCTCAGGCCCGGCGCGTGGAGCTGGCCGAGCAGGTGCAGCTTTTTGTGGGCGGCGGCCAGCCGCTGGCCGCTGAGGCAGCTGCCGGCAAAGTGCTGAAAGCCAACCTGGCGCTGACGGGCCAGCGCGTGCTGATTGATTAATTAGAGGGGTTTTGGGGTTAGTGGACAGTTGGCAGTAGCGCGCGCTACTGCCAATCCCGCCTGTCATGCTGAGCTTGCGAAGCATCTTATCGCCGCAGAACGATTCGTTCAAACGTGATAAGATGCTTCGCAAGCTTAGCACAACAACCCCAGGGGTGCCAGGGCCTACAAACTACGCGCTAGCGTACTTGCTCGTCTTCAGCTCCTCGGCCAGGAAGCGGCTGGTGTGGCCTTTGCCGGCTTTGGCCACCTGCTCGGGTGTACCCTGGGCCACGATGGTGCCACCGCCCGCACCGCCTTCGGGGCCAATGTCGATGACGTGGTCGGCCACCTTGATGAGGTCGAGGTTGTGCTCGATGATGAGCACGGTGTTGCCCTTGTCGGCGAGCTTGTGCAGCACGTCGGCCAGGTGGCGAATATCCTCAAAGTGCAGGCCGGTGGTGGGCTCGTCGAGGATGTAGAAGGTCTTGCCGGTGTCCTTTTTACTCAGCTCGGTGGCCAGCTTCACGCGCTGGGCTTCGCCGCCCGAGAGCGTAGTAGCCTGCTGACCCAGTGTGAGATAGCCCAGCCCAACATCGGCCAATGTCTTGATTTTGCGCAGGATACGCGGCTGAAACTCAAAGAACTCTACCGCTTTTTCCACCGTCATATCGAGCACGTCGGTAATACTCTTGCCTTTAAAGCGCACTTCCAGCGTCTCGCGGTTGTAGCGGCGGCCCTTGCAGGTTTCGCAGGGCACGTGCACGTCGGGCAGGAAGTTCATCTCGATGGTGCGGATGCCCGCGCCTTCGCAGGTTTCGCAGCGCCCCCCGCGCACGTTGAACGAGAAGCGGCCCGGCCCGTAACCGCGAATTTTGGCCTCCGCCATCTCGGCAAACAGCTGCCGGATTTCGGTAAACACGCCGGTGTAAGTAGCGGGGTTCGAGCGCGGCGTGCGGCCGATGGGCGACTGGTCGACCTCAATCACCTTGTCAATCAGCTCCAGGCCTTCGAGGCTGCCGTAGGCAAGGGGCTCGCGGTGAGCATTGAAAAAGTGCTGATTCAGAATTGGATACAGCGTGTCGTGAATGAGCGACGATTTGCCCGAGCCCGACACGCCCGTGACGGCGATGAGCTTGCCGAGCGGAAATTTAGCCGTTACATTCTTGAGGTTGTGGCCTTTGGCACCTTTCAGCACCAGAAAATTGCCTTCGCCCTCGCGCTTCTTTTTGCGCAGCTCAATGTTGCGCTTGCCGCTCAGGTAGTCGGAGGTAAGCGAGCCGGAGTTGAAGATAGCTTCGGGCGTGCCCTCGGCCACGATGTGGCCGCCGTGGATGCCCGCGCCGGGGCCGATGTCGAGCACATGGTCGGCGTGCAGTATCATATCCTTGTCGTGCTCCACCACAATCACCGAGTTGCCGATGTCGCGCAGGTGCTGCAAGGCTTTGATTAAGCGCTCATTATCGCGCTGGTGCAGGCCGATGCTGGGCTCGTCCATGATGTAGAGCACCCCCACGAGCTGGGTACCAATCTGGGTAGCCAGCCGGATGCGCTGGCTCTCGCCCCCGCTGAGCGTCCGCACCGAGCGATGCAGGCTAAGGTAGTCCAACCCCACTTCCAGCAAAAAGCCGATGCGCTTGCGGATTTCCTTGAGCAGCTCGCGGGCAATGAGGTTCTGGCGCTCGCTCAGGCGGTCTTCCAGGCCCACGAACCAGGCCGCCAGCTCGTTGATATCCAGCACCGAAAGCTCGCCGATGTGCCGGTCGCCCAGCTTGAAGTGCAGGCTTTCCTTTTTGAGGCGGTAGCCCTCGCACACCGGGCAGGTCTGGGCCTGGGTGTACTGCTGAATCCACTCCCGGATGTTGTCCGACTCCGAGTCCATCTGCCGGCGCAGGAAGGGAATAATACCTTCGAACGGCTCAGTATAAACGGCCTTGGCATCATCGGCATCGTCTTGGCTGATGCCGTGCAACAGGCGCTTCAGCAGCTCCGCATCGAGCTTCTCGATGGGCGTGTTGAGGCTGGCCTTGTGCTTTTTGAGAATGAGCTGAAGCTGTTGAAATATCCAAATGTCACGATACTCCCCCAGCGGCGCGATGGCGCCCCGGCTGATGCTCAGCTTGGGGTCCGGAATAACGGTTTCTTCAGTTATCTGCTGCACCTCGCCCAGGCCGGCGCAGTGTGGGCACGCGCCGTAGGGCGAGTTGAAGCTGAACGTGTTAGGGGCCGGGTCGTCGTAGGCGATACCGGTTTCGGGGTCCATCAAAAAGCGTGAAAAAAACTGCGGCTTGCCCTTCTCGCCCTTCGCGTCGGGGTCGAGCACGAGCATGGTACCCTTGCCGTGCGTGAGCGCATTCTGCACCGAGCCGGAGAGGCGAAACCGGTCTTCTTCTTTCACCACCAGCCGGTCAATCACGATTTCAATATCGTGAATTTTATATCTGTCGACCTGCATCTTGGGTGTGATGTCGAGCAGTTCGCCATCGACGCGCACCTTGGTAAAGCCCAGCTTGGCAATCTTCTGAAAATCTTCGCGATAATGTCCTTTTCGGCCCTTCACTACCGGGGCCAGCACCACCAGCTTGCGGTTCTCAAAATGCCGCAGGATATAGTTGATAATCTGGTCATCGCTCTGCCTAATCATCTTCTTACCGGTGGCATAGCTGTAGGCTTCGGCAGTGCGGGCATACAGCAGGCGCAGGAAGTCGTATATCTCGGTAATGGTGCCGACCGTGGAGCGCGGGTTGCGCGAGGTCGTTTTTTGCTCAATGGAGATTACCGGCGACAAGCCTTCGATTTTATCAACATTCGGCCGCTCCAGCCCGCCCATGAAGGAGCGGGCGTAGGCCGAAAACGTCTCCATGTAGCGCCGCTGGCCTTCGGCATAAATAGTATCGAAGGCTAGGCTCGACTTGCCCGAACCCGATATACCCGTGAAAACCACCAGCTTACCCCGCGGAATACGTACCGACACGTTTTTGAGGTTGTGCTCACGCGCCCCATACACCTCAATGAACGGCGCTTCGGCCTCGGCACCCACCAGGGGGGCGCTGGCAGCAGGTGGCAAGGCGGCGGGCGTCTGATGCACCTCGGCCACGGCCAGGCCGGCGGGCGCGGGCAGTTGGCCCACGGGCAGGTTGTGCCGCAGGTCGGCCGCCTGCTTTTCAGCCACTTCTACTAGCTTATCTTCGGTAGCAGAGGTCAGGACTTGGGCCGCGTCGGCGGCCGGTTTAGCGGCTTTTTTAGGAGCGGCCTTAGGTTTTTTCGGAGCAGGGGCCACGGGAGCGGCAGCCGTTTTTTTAGCCATGCGGGCAAATCGGAGGAACAAGCAAAGGTACGCGAACGGCTAGCCGGGGGTGGCAGAAACCCGAAAGTTTCCTTCCCGCCCCCGAGTGGCAGGCCGATTGCTGCTAACAAGCTTAGGCGGTGTTTGGTGCGGCGCTTTTTCTCTTTCTTTATTGCGCCGCTGGCGCCAGCTCTTCCCGGACCGCCTGCTTCCTGCTTTTCCCTCACTTATGCGCTTTCCTTTTTGGCTTCGCCCGCCATCCTACTGGCTCGCTGGCGCAACTGCCAGCGCTGGCTTTTCAAGGCAAATCGGAGATTACGCTGGAGAGAGTCTCTAACCCTTCCAATGATAAGCACCGGGCGCAACTGCAACACAACAGCCTGCTTATCAAGCAGAATTGGAGTAGCTTATCGGCATCTGGCCGGAAGCTGGCTACTATATAAGATGGCCTTAATCAGTCCGTCACCTGCTCCGCTACCTCTTGCGCAAGGTCAAAAGCTGGGCGGCTACGTATAAGCCACATGTTCTTTTCCTGGCAGCCTCCTTGCCAGGCCAGCGCCATCACCTGGATTTTCTTTCTCATGAACTTACTTCACAAAACGGCTTCGCTCGGCCTGCTGAGCGCCCTGGCTTTTGCCGCCGCCCCGGCACAGGCGCAGATTAACGTCAACATCAACACCGCCCCGCCGGTGGTAGTTGGGGCTCCGGCCAACGCTCAGTACTACTACATTCCCGAAGCCAATGCCTATTACGATGTGCCGGGCCGCCGCTACCTCGTGCAGCGCAATGGCAAATGGGAGCGCCACGAGCGCCTCGAAGGCTACGACTCGCGCAATTTCCACCCGCAGTACATCGACTATCGCGGCGACTCGCCCTGGACGTACAACCGGGGAGGCAACCCCCACGGCCTGCCCCCCGGCCAGGCGAAGAAAATGTATCGCGACGGTGATGGCCACGGCCACGATGACGACCATGGCCACGGCAAAGACCACGACCGGGGCCACGACCACGACTAGGCAAGCGTTAGCTTACGTGTTGTATAGTCTCAAAAAGCGCCCATCAGGCGCTTTTTTTGGTAGCGGATGACTGGCCTAGCTGGTCGGCAGAATGAAATGCTTAGTCTGTAAAATAGCCAGACTTATCGAATCTGCGTGCCTTCAGGCATCCATTTTGTTGTGACACAAGTATTCTGTTCAACCTTTTCCCCCATTTCCACCATGAACTACCGCCCGCAGATTTTTGCTTTTGTATTTGGCGCTTTCGCCGCATTGGCTGCTCCGGCTGCCCACGCCCAGGTTGGCGTTAATGTGCAGATTGGCCACCCCGCCTGGGGGCCCGCCGTGCCCGCTGGTGCGCAGTACTACTACGTACCCGAGATAGATGGCTACTACGACCTGGCTGCCCGCAACTACATTGTGCAGCGCAATGGCCGCTGGGTGCCGATGGCTGTAGTGCCGGGCTATAACACGGCCAACTTTCACCCGGTGGTAGTAGACTATCGCGGCCGGCAGCCCTGGGTGCAGTATCGCGACCACCATGCCCGTTATTACCGCCCGGCAGACATGCGCCACGACCACGACAGAGGTCGTCGCTAAGCACTATGCCTGCAAGGTTGAAAAGCCCCGCTACCCGGCGGGGCTTTTTTTATGCACTATGGCGGGCTTAGTCGGTACATTTGGCCAGTCAGTACGCAAACATGTTCCGTATAACGGCAAACTCAAATTCCGGCACTCTACTTGCCTAGTGGGTAGCAGGCAACCCAACCCACTTTTTCTTTCTGTCATGAAACTCCACCTCCGCTTTCTTGCTTTCGCGCTGGGCACTGGCCTGGCTTTCGCTGCTCCTATCGCCGCCCAGGCGCAAGTAAGTTTGGGCGTAAACATTGGCTTACCTGCCTGGGGACCGCCCGTGCCGCAGGGCACGCAGTATTACTACATCCCGGAGATTGACGGCTATTACGACATCTACAACGGGGTATATATTGTATTTCAGGACGGGCAATGGATTCAGACGCCCTACCTCGATGGCTACGACCCCTACTATTTCCACCCAGTACCGATAAGCTACGCCGGCCCGCAGCCCTGGCTCTACATCAATACCTACCGCAGCCGTTATCCGCAGTATGTTACCGTGTTTCGGCGCGGCGGCTACGGCGGCGGTGGCCAGTACTACGGCCACGACTACGGCGCAGGCCGCGTGTATGGCTACGACCGCAACCGGGGCCGCGACTTTGACCGGGGCCGCGACTACCGCGTCGAGCAGCCCCACCTAGAAGGCCGCCGCGATGACCGGGGTGGCTTTGGGGGCGGCCAGCCCCAGGTGCAGCGCGGGGGTTTCGGCGGTGGCCAGCCCCAGGTGCAGCGCGGCGGCTTTGGCGGGGGCAGCCTCAGATGCAGCCCGGTAATCGGGGTGGCTTCGGGGGTGGCAACCCCGGCCAGGGTGGCCAAAGAGGCCCCGGCGGCGACCACGGTGGCAACCGGGGCGGTGACCACGGGCACCGGTAAGCAACTGCTTTTCTCTTTGTAGTTTTGAAGCTGCCCCCGGCCGGGGCAGCTTCTTTTTTAGGTATGGTCTTCAGTAGTACGCTCTTTCTCTTCTACTTTTTACCCGCGTTTCTGGGATTTTACTGGCTGGTTCCGGTCCGTTTCAAGAATACGGTGGCGCTGCTGGCCAGCCTCTTATTTTACGCCTGGGGTGGCCTGAGCTTCCTGGCTTTATTCCTAGCTTCGGTAGTTGTCAACTTCTTCCTCATTCGGGGCATGGCTGCTTCGGCCGAGCGTTGGAAGCAACAAATATTTCTGATAATCAGCATTCTGCTTAATGTCAGCATGCTGTTCTATTTTAAGTACGCCAATTTTTTTCTCGACAATGCCAGCGCGGTGCGCAGCTACTTCGGGGGCCCGCCCCTCACCTGGGAAAAGGTCGTATTACCGATTGGTATCTCGTTTTTCACTTTTGAAAAGCTGACCTACACCATTGACGTGTACCGGGGCGTGAATAAGCCGTTGCGCTCATTCTGGGATTTCATGCTGTATATCATGCTTTTCCCTAAGATGATAGCCGGTCCCATCGTACGCTTTCACGAGATAGCCGGGCAGCTCACCGACCGCCGGGCCTTTGATACCGTGGACGAGAAACTGGCCGGGATGTTCCGGTTTATTATCGGCTTATCAAAAAAGGTGCTGATTGCCAACGTGCTGGGCGAGCAGGCCGACCGCATTTTTGCCCTCGACCCCACTACTCTGCCGGTAGCGCAGGCCTGGCTGGGGGCGCTAGCCTACACCTTTCAGATTTATTTCGACTTTTCGGGCTATTCCGATATGGCCGTAGGCCTGGGCCGCCTGATGGGCTTCCAGTTTCCCGAAAACTTCAACTCGCCCTACGTTTCGCGCTCCATCACCGAGTTCTGGCAGCGCTGGCACATTACGCTGGGACGCTGGATGCGCGACTACCTTTATATTCCGCTGGGCGGCAATCGGGTTAATACCAGCCGCCTCTATATCAACCTCTGGACGGTGTTCATCTTGTCGGGCTTCTGGCACGGCGCTGCCTGGACGTTTATTGTCTGGGGCGCCTACCACGGCTTCTGGCTTATACTGGACCGCCTGTTTTTGCTGCGCCTGTACCGGCGCGCCGGGGCGCTGAATATTGTGCCCACGTTTCTTATTACCGTTGTGGGCTGGGTACTTTTTCGGGCCGAAACCCTAACGCAGGCAGTGGCCTACATTGGGCGGATGCTGGGACAGTTTCACCCCCGGCGGGTAGTAAGCTGGGAAGGGGTGGCCGCCCCGCCGCCGACTGTACCCGTCATGGACTGGCACCAGTTCGGCAGCCAGTTCTGGCTGCTGCTGGCCCTGGGGGCCTTTTTTGCCTTTATGAATGCGCTACCTGCCTTAGAGCGGCGCAATCTGAATCTCTACGCGGCGCATACGCACTCCTTGCGCCAATCGTTGGTACTGACGCTGGGTACCGCGCTGCTGTTTCTGCTCAGCGCGAGCTCCATCGTTGGCAGCTCCTTCAATCCGTTCATTTATTTCCGCTTCTAGCCGGCAGCTCCTATGCCAACACCCGCAAGGACTACTGCTTTAGGTAAGCGGCTGCTACTTAGCCTACTGCTGCTGCTACTGGTGCTGCCACCGTTGCAGGCCCTGTGGCCGCTGGTGCCCGTGCGCCCGCTGGGGGGCTTTACCGACGAAGTTTCTTCGCCTCGCCTTCGCTTCTCTACGCTCTGGGATAACTCCTTCCAGCTCAGTGTAGAGCGCTATGTTAACGACCACCTTGGATTTCGGCCCTGGCTGGTACGACTCCGTAATCAACTGGCTTACTCCGGCTGGCACCAGGTGCTAGCCAGTGGCATTTTTGTAGGCAAAGACCAGAATCTTTACCAAAGCGGCACCGTTGATGCTTACCTGGGCCGCCATTACTTAGGCGAAAACGAGATAGCTTTTCGCGCCCGCCGCCTGCGCCGCGTGCAGGACTCGCTGCAAGCCCACGGCACCCAGCTGCTGTTTTTGCTGGCACCCGTCAAGCCGCGCATTCTGCCGCAGTATCTGCCCGATAGCTGCGGAGCTGGCCACTGGCCCGGCCCCACCAACTACGCCACCGTGTGTGAGCAGTTTGCCAAGTATGGGGTTAATACCCTTGATGCCAGCGCATTGCTGGCGCGCTGGCGCGACCAGGGAGCCCGCTACCCACTTTTTACGCGCACGGGCACGCATTGGAGCGGCTACGCGGTGGCCCAGGTTGCCGACACGCTCTTTCGCCGCATTGAGGCCCTTACTGGCCGCGACCTGCCTGATTTTACGCAGCGTGGTGAGCCCGTGGTAGTCACCCATACGGCCGACCTGCGCTATACCGATAACGACCTGGGCGAGCTTATCAATCTGCTGTATGATATTCCGCCCTACCCCACGGCTTATCCCAACGTGGTATTTGCCCCGCCGGCAGGTAAGCAACGCCTCAACGCGCTCATTATCGGCGATAGCTTTGCGCAGAGCTTTTACGGCTTCTACCCGTACTATCAAACTCTGTTTACGCCGGCCTCCCGCTACTGGAACTACAATGAGCACGTTTACTGGCCGGAGCAGACCCCCGGCGAGAGCCGCAACGTTGCCGATTTGAACCTAAGCCAGCAGCTACGCAGCCGGCAGCTGGTGCTACTGGTTGCCAATGAGGAAAACCTCCATAAGCTTGGCTATAACTTTATTGACCAAGCCTTTAATGTCTTTTGTCCGCTCACGGACCAAGACCGGGCGCAAACCGCCGAGATTGAAGCTACTATCCGGCGCAACCCTGACTGGCTGGCCCGGCTGGCACAAAAAGCCGCTGACAACAACAAGTCGCTGGATGAAATTATCCAGCAGGATGCCGCCTATATGCATGACCGCCAGCGCTAGCCCGGCCGTCAGCTCCTAGCATCCTCATAAAAAAGGCGGCTCCCGGTGCGGGAGCCGCCTTTTTTGCAAAATATATCGTTTATAAGATATTATTAAAAATCAGCGTTCTTGGGGAAGCGCGGAAACGGTATCACGTCGCGGATGTTGGTCATGCCCGTCACGAACAATACCAGGCGCTCGAAGCCCAGGCCGAAGCCCGCGTGCGGCGCGGTGCCGAAGCGGCGCGTGTCGAGGTACCACCACAGCTCGTCTTCCGGCACGTGCATCTCGGCCATGCGGGTTTGCAGCTTTTGCAAATCCTCTTCGCGCTGCGAGCCGCCGATGATTTCGCCGATGCCCGGAAACAGCACGTCCATGGCCCGCACGGTGCGGCCGTCGTCGTCGAGCTTCATGTAGAAGGCCTTGATTTCCTTCGGGTAATTCGTCAGGATAACCGGCTTGCGGAAGTGCTTTTCCACCAGGTAGCGCTCGTGCTCGCTTTGCAGGTCGGTACCCCAATCGACGGGAAACTCAAATTTCTTTTTGGCCGATTTCAGAATCTCCACGGCCTCGGTATAGGTGAGGCGCTGGAAAGCATTGTCGGTCACGAACCGGAGGCGTTCCAGCAGCTCCTTGTCGTAGGTATCGTTCAGGAATTGCAGGTCGGCAGCGCAGTGCTCCAGGGCATACTTGACCAGGCTTTGGAGAAAATCCTCGGCCAGGTCCATGTTGTCGGCGAGGTCATAAAACGCCATTTCGGGCTCTATCATCCAGAACTCGGCCAGGTGGCGGGGCGTGTTCGAGTTTTCGGCCCGGAAGGTGGGGCCGAAGGTGTACACCTGGCCCAGCGCCAGGGCCGCCAGCTCGCCTTCGAGCTGCCCGCTTACGGTGAGGTTGGTTTGCTTGCCGAAGAAATCCTGGCCGAAATCGACCGAGCCGTCTTCGGTGCGCGGCGGGTGCTCGGGGGGCAGGGTGGTTACCCGAAACATCTGGCCCGCACCCTCGGCATCGGAGCCCGTGATGATGGGCGTGTGCACGTAGTAGAACCCGTGGTCGTTGAAATACTGGTGAATCGCGAACGCCAGGGCGTGCCGGATGCGCAGTACCGCCCCAAACGTGTTGGTGCGGGGACGCAGGTGGGCAATTTCGCGCAGGTGCTCCAGCGAAGTGGCTTTCTTTTGCAGCGGGTAGGCTTCGGGGTCGGCAGTGCCGAGCACGGTTATTTCAGTAGCCTGCACCTCTACCGACTGGCCTTTGCCCTGGCTGGCCACCAGCTGGCCGCGCACGGCGATGCACGAGCCGGTAGTGATGTCCTTCAGGCTTTCCTCGGGAAACTTCTCGGCATCAGCCACTACTTGCAGCGTGGCGAGGCAGGAGCCGTCGTTGAGGGCAATAAACTGCACATATTTGTTGCCCCGGCGCGAGCGAACCCATGCTTTGACGAGAACTTCGCGGTTGAGGTCGGTACTTTGCAGCAGGTCTTGGATGCGGGTGCGGCGGAGCTGGTCGGCAGGCATAAGCGGGTTGCAAAAGACAGTGGAGCCTGCAAAGGTAAAGCCTTCGCCCAGGCAGCACCGCTAACCCCAACGGGAAATTGCCAGTAGTAACGCATGACCATTGCATGAGCTACGCCGTATTACGTTGTTTCGCCCGTTGCCACCACCAGGTTACTTTTCTCGCACTACTCTATGCAACGCCTTGATTTAAAGCAGCTTCTTTCTCAGCGCCTCTCGCCTCAGCAGATTCAGTTTATCAAGCTGCTGCAAATTCCTACTGCCGAGCTGGAAACCCGCATTAAAGAGGAAATGGAGGTAAATCCTGCTCTTGAAGAAGGTGATAGTGAGGACGCTGACGAGCGCGACGAGAACCCCGATGACGAAGCCCCCGAGGCCGACGACCCCAACGACTCGCTCGACAGCGACGACGCCACGTTGGAGGAGGATTTCAGCGCCGGCGAGCCGGCCGACGACAGCCCCGGCTTCGACGACTACGCCGACGAGCGCCCCGAGCCGGCCGCCGAAGCCGAGGCCCTGGGTATCGACAATGACAACCACGAAATCGACATCAGCGACTACGTCAACGACGATGAGATAGCGGGCTACAAGATGCAGGGCGATGGCCCCGGCGATGAAGAGGAGCGCGATATGCCGCTGGCCGACACCAGCGGCTCGTTGCAGGATTCGCTGCTCGACCAGCTGCACTTTGCGCAGCTCGATGAGCTGCAACAGGCTATCGGGGAGCAGCTTATCGGCTCCATTGATGGGGATGGCTACATTCGGCGCGACCTGGCGGCCATTGCCAACGATTTGGCATTCAGCCAGAATATCGAGGTGAGTGAGGCCCAGATTGAGGCCGTGCTGCACGTAGTGCAGCAGTTTGACCCGCCGGGCATTGCGGCCCGCGACCTGCCCGAGTGCCTGCTGCTGCAGCTCGAGCGCCGGCCCCAGGACGAGGCCACCCAGAATGCCGAACGCATTCTGACCGAGACCTTTGAGGAGTTTACCAAGAAGCACTACCCGCGTATTCAGCAAAAGCTGGACTTGGAAGATGACGAGCTGAAGGAAGCCGTGGCCGTTATCCTGAAGCTGAACCCCAAGCCGGGCGGCAGCGGGCCGGTGAGCGGCAGCAAGGGCAGCGCGGGCGGGGCACAGTACCTTATGCCCGACTTTATTCTCACCAACGACAACGGCGAGCTGAACCTGACCCTGAACGCCCGCAATGCCCCCGAGCTGCGCGTGAGCCGCGACTACCGCGAGATGCTGCAGACCTACGACAAGGCCGCCAAGAAAGACCAGAAGATGAAGGAGGCCGTGAGCTTTGTGAAGCAGAAGCTGGACTCGGCCAAGTGGTTTATCGACGCCATCCGGCAGCGGCAAAACACGCTGCTGCGCACCATGTCGGCCATTGTGGAGCGCCAGCGCGAGTTTTTTATTACCGGCGACGACTCCAGGCTGCGGCCCATGATTCTTAAGGACATCGCCCAGGCCATCGGCATGGACATCTCGACGGTGAGCCGGGTGGCCAACTCCAAGAGCATTCAGACTGAGCACGGCATTTACCCGCTCAAGTTCTTTTTCTCGGAAGGTATCGCCACCGACTCGGGCGAGGATGCCAGCAGCCGCGAGGTGAAAAGCATCCTGCGCGACCTCATTGGCAACGAGAAAAAAGACCACCCGCTCAGCGACGATAAGCTGGAGAAAATGCTGAATGCCAGGGGGTACAACATTGCCCGCCGCACCGTGGCTAAGTACCGCGAGCAGCTAAACATTCCGGTGGCCCGGCTGCGCAAGGAGTTGTAGCGCTGTCTTAGGCAGCACCGTCAGGGCCGGCCGGGCTTTGGCTCCTGGGTTTAGTAGGCCGTAAAGCTATCAGGCACCACCTCATAAGGCAGGCGCCTAGTAGCTTTACGGCCAAACTATCCCTTCACCTGATTAAAAGCAGAAGCTATGTTGCGTCAACGTCGGCCACGACTCTGGGTTGGAGCGCTGCTCGTAGGCTTAGCTGCTACCATCCTGCTGCTCAAGCTATTTCCGGGCATGGCGCGTCATCCCGGCGCCTACCTGAATGCAACGGGCGATGGCATCAAAAACTACTATGTAGCCGCCTATTATGCCCGCTATGATAGCGGCCAGCAATTTACGGGCATGAACTATCCGCGCGGCGAGCATATCAACTATCCCGATATGCAGCCCCTGCTGGCCGTGCCCCTGGCCTGGGCGCGCGAAGCCGGCTTGCCACTCGCCGCGCACAGCATCGGCTTCATCAACTTTGGGATGCTGCTGGCGCTGGTGCTGGCGGCCGTGGTGCTGTACCTGGTGCTCCGGCGGCTGCCGCTGCCGGCGTGGTATGCGGGGCTGGGGGCATTGCTCATCACCTTCATGGCCCCGCAGATAGCCCGGTTTCAGGCGCACATGTCGCTGAGCTACGCGTGCATTGTGCCGGTGCAATGGTACTGTATCCTGCGTATTCTGGCCGCTCCGCGCTTGGCGCGGTGGTATATAGTGCTTGGGGTATTTAATCTACTGGTGGGGCTGCTGGCGGCGTATCACCTGGGCATTGGCAGCCTTTGGCTACTGGCTTTTGTGCCGGTGCTGGGCTGGCAGCAGGGCTGGCGGCGGAGCGCGCCGCTACTAGCGCGGCTGGCTGCTACGGCCCTGGTGCCCATGGCCGTTTTCTGGGTCTGGCTGAAGCTTACCGACCCCATCACCGACCGGCCGCCTAATCCCTGGGGCCTGCTTATTGCGCGCAGCAGCTTCACGGGCGTGTTTTCGCCCAGCGATGCGCCAATGCAGCAGGTATGGCGGTACTTTTTCCCGAGCACCGACCCGGCCTGGGAAGGCTCGACGTACGTGGGTACGGTAGGGGTACTGGTGCTGGTGTGCAGCGCCCTGCTGGCGCTGCGCTACTTGGCCCACGGCCGGTGGCGCAGCGTGTTGCGACCCCACCTGCCGGCGCCCTTACGGGCGGGCCTGTGGGCGGCTACGCTGCTGCTGCTTTTTGCCATGGCTTACCCGTTTTATATTCCCGGCCTGCGCGACTTCGTCTGGCTGCTGGGGCCGCTCAAGCAGTTTCGGGCGCTGGGCCGCTTTGCCTGGCCATTTTACTACGTATTTGCTACGTATGCAGCATATTATATCTATCGGCTGTGGCGCTATTTGCGGCAGCACCAGGCCCCGGCCTTTGCGCTGAGTTGGCTCGCGCCGCTGCTGCTGCTATGGGCGGCCGAGGGCTACTGGCATATCCAGCCGGTAGCGGCGGCTATCGAGGCCAACCCTGGCGCAGAGGCTTTTGTGGGGGAAGAAGGTAACTACCGCCAGCTGCTGAGCTGGACCAGCTACCGGCCGGAAAGCTTTCAGGCCATTTTGCCGCTTCCGTATTTTTCCATAGGCACCGATAAAATAGCCATCGACGGCACCGACGCTGCCCACTACCAGGCTTTTAAAGCGTCGCTCAATCTGCACCTGCCGCTCCTTACTACGTTTATGTCGCGCTCGTCGGTGAGCGAGACGCTACGCCTCACTCAGCTACTAAGCAGCCCGCTGATAGCCAAGGATTTGCTGGCAAAGCTGCCTTCCAATAAACCCATTCTGCTGGTGGTCACTGCCGGCCTGAACCCGGCCGAGCAGCGCCTGGTGAGCCTGGCCCACCTCATCAAGGCTACGCCCGAGGTGAGCCTGTATGAGCTGCCTCTGGCGGCCCTGGCCGCTACGTCGGTGGCCGCCGAGCGGGCCAAAGCGGCGGCGCTGCTGCCCACGCTCACGGCGCACGATGGCCTTTATACCACCACGGCCAGCGGCGTGCTGCTCCTGCCTTTCGACCAGCGCCCCGACCGTCGGGGCCGGCTGGCCCCAGGCGCTTTCTACGAGCCCCGGGAAAAGTTTTCTACGCTCTACGATGGCCCCTTGCCCATGCCCGCCGATACGGGCCGCTACGAAGCCTCGGTGTGGGTGAACGCCACCACGGCCTATGGCCTGGGCAACCTGCAAGTGAAGCTCTACCACGACACCGAAGAGCTTGAGCACCAAGTAGCCGATGCCAGAGTTACGACCGAAATCCAGGGCGATTGGGTACGCGTGGCCGTGCTGTTTCACCGCCCACCCACTGCCAACCGCCTCGAAGTGCTGTACGATGGCCACGACCTGCTGGCCGACGACCTGCTCGTGCGCCCGCTGCATACGGATGTGTACTGGCGCACCGCGCAAGGCCAGCTGGTTCTGAATGGCTATCCGCTAGGCCAGTGAGGCGCTGCGGAGCTAAGCTTCGTTGGTTTTCACAACTTCCTAAATGGGTTTATCAGGTAAAAATGCCCTACTCAACTGCTAGGTAGTGCTATTGCGCAGCCAGCTGCAGCAGCACCTCGTAGTAGGGTCGTCCCAGCACCCGCGCCCGCAGCCAGGCAAAAAAGCTGAGTACCTGCAGGTCTTCGCGCTCTTCGGAAAGAAACGCGGGCATGGTGGCCACGCGCCCGGCAAATTCTGGGGTGCTCACTACGGCCGGGTCATCCATAATTTCGTGCACCAGCTCCAGGTAGCATACTACCGCGTGGTACGGGCCGCCCAGGGGCACCGCAGGAGTATCGGCGGTAGCCTCAGCAGCCGGGAACTGCTCGTGCAGGCGCCGCATAATGGCCCGCAGCCGCACCAGAGCTACGTCCAGGTTGCCGAGCTCCAATTGGATGAGCAGCTCGCCGATATTGTGGTTGAGCAGCCACTCCAGCCCCATGTTCTGCTCCAGCCAATGGTCGGTACGGTCGAGGCTGATGAGCGTCTGGCTGGCTTTGTGAAAGTTGCCCTCCGCAAAATAATGAAAAGTAAGCTGCAAGCGCGCCGTAAGCTGATGCGCAGGTAGAAGGGCCGGCTTAGCCCGCAATATACATTCAAGAAGTTGAATACTCTCCGCATTCCGGTGTAGAAAAGCGTAGTTGGCGGCCAGCAGAAAGGTGAAGCGCGGGGCCAGGTCGCTGAACTGCCGGCCCGGCGCAGTAGCCAGAATGGCCTGGCCCTGCTCCAGGTACACTACCGAGTCGGCAAAGCGCCGGGCACGGTAAAGCGCATGCGCCAGCATGTAGAGCAGGCGCAGCTGGTACTCGCGGTGGGCCGGTGCAAAGCCGTGGCGACGCTCCATCAGGCGGTAGCAGCGCTCGATAAAGGGCGCAAACGCGGCGAAGTCGCCGCGCACCAGCATGGCGTGGCGGGCAATACTCAGGAGCCGGCACAGCAGGGACGGCGACCGGGCAAATGCCTCCTGCAAGCTATACTCTTTCAGCACGTTGCGCACCAGCTCATCGACGGGTACCGCGCCCCGGCCGTGCAGCCGCGCCTGGCGTAGGCGCTGGCGCAGCAGCGCATCGGCAATGCCGGCGCGCTCTTCTTCGTCGGCCGCCTTCTTGTTGCGGTGGCGGCGCTCGATAATGGCATCGAGCGGCTCGGCGTGGGGCAGGCCCGCGTACTGAATCTGCACATTGTACACCGCATTCAGCAACTCATACTGCTCGTTGTCGAGGGCCAGCTTTTCGGCTTTGCGGAGCACGCTCCAGGCCAGGCGCGGCACGCCGGCTCCAAACAGGTACTGGGCCAGCGTGAGCTGCCCCCGCACCGGAGTGGCGGCCGTGGCATCGTGCTGGCGCTGGCGCAGCAGCAAAAACTCGGTAAGGTGCTTAAACAGCCGCTTGCGCAAGGCATAGTAAGCCACGGGGTTGGGCTCATCGGGGTAGAGCTTGCGTATCAGGTAGTCCGACTTGTATTCCTGGGCGTGCAGCAGCAGGCTGAGCAGGCGTAAATCTTGCCGGCCGGTAGCCCGGCGGCGCTGCCACTGAATGAATTGCACCAGGTCGCGGCGGTCGTCGGAGGCCAGGGTCTGGAGGGTAAGGCGAAGGTCATCCATGAAAAAAGGGCGGGTTACACGGGCCGCAGCCCTGCAAAATACACTCCGGCGCCGGGCGGCGTCGAGAAGGGCAATATTCTTTTATCAAAATCTAATTCGACTTAACACAATCATCTAATATACAGAAAATTAATCAACAGCAGCCCTTCCAGCTAAAGTCTGACAAAGTGAAAAGTCGGCTGGCAGGGGCTGGGGTGAAGCTGCTAGCTTCGGCTTATTCTTTTACCGCTAGCCCTTTCGCCATGAACCGATTGCTACGCCTGGCACTGCTGGTGCTCGCCGCCCTGTTTGCCCACCCAGCCGGGGCCCAGGACCTGCTTACCCGTACCGACGGCACCGAAATTCAGGTGAAGGTGGTTGAAATAACCCCCGACTTGGTAAAGTACCGCCGCACCGACAATCCGGACGGGCCGCTCATCAGCGTGCGCAAGACGGAGGTTTTTCGCATCCGCTACGCCAATGGCACGCAGGAGCTGGGTAGCCCACCGGCGCCCGCCTATCTGCCGCCCAACCCGGCCAGTGGGTACCCTACTGCCGTGCCCGGCGACGAGCAGACGGCCGAGCCCGTGCACCTGAGCGGCCCACGCCTGGGCTTCACGGTGCTCACCGATGGGGTGCTAAGCCACGCCCGCGACCAGGTAGGCAGCCTCAGCCCCTTCCTGACGCAGTTTGGCTGGCAGTTCGAGTCGCGGCTGTTTCGCCTGCCCAATGGCACGAGCGGACTGGTCGAGTTCGTGCCGCTGGTAGGGGGCCTGGAGCAGGGCCTGTTTATTCCGAGCGTGAGCGGGATACTGGGCCTGCGCGGGCCCAAAGGCTTTGAGTTTGGGCTGGGGCCCAACCTGACTCCGATGGGGGCCGATATCGTGCTGGCGCTGGGCACGTCGTTTCACTCCAATGGCATCAATTTTCCGGTCAACCTGGCCGTGGTGCCCGGCCACAGTGGGGCGCGCATCAGCCTGCTTTTTGGCTTCAACAGCCGGCGCAATTAATAACCGACCGGGTTTTACCTTACCACTACTCGCATGAGCCTGCGCAATCTTCTTCTCTTCCTGAGCTGTCTCGCCAGCCTGCTGCTGGCGGCTCGCTTCTCCCGGGCCCAGCAGCCCGCCCTCCCCACCGATGTACTTCTGCTTACCAGCGGCCAGGAAATCCGGGGCCGGGTGCTCACCATTACGCCCGATGAGGTGAGCTACCTGCCGCGGCCCGACTCCGTAAGCCCGGCCAGCGCCCGGCCCGATACCCTGCGCCTGCCCGTGGCAACGGTTTTTTTGGTGCGCTACGCCAATGGCACCCACGAAGTGCTGGCTACGCACAGCCCTTCGGTGCGGCCGGGCACCGAACCGTTGGTGGGCCTCAGCAGGGCGCAGCGGCAGCAGCTGGGCCGGCTCGATGCCCAACGCTACTATCACCAAAGCGGCCCGTACTGGGCAGCATTTGGCACCACCCTCTATTTAGGGCCGCTGCTGGGTCTGGCGCCTACCATCGGCATCAGCAGCGTGCCGGTGCGCGCCCGCAACCTGGCTGCGCCGCCGCTGCTCGCCGATGCCGACTATGCCCACGGCTACCAGCAGCAGGCCAACCGCAGTAAGCGCGGGCGCACCTGGGCCGGCTATGGCACTGCTACGGGGGTATACGTAGTACTTTTCGCGGCCTTGCTGGCGAGCCTGAGCCATTAAGCCAAAACCTGCTGAGCGGGCGGTGCGTACAAGACGCACATCCCATCCTTTTCCACATTTCACCCATGGACCTCAACAATAATAACCTCAACGACCAGACTGAGCTGCGCGCTCGTGGCGACTGGAACCAGATTAAAGGGGCTGCCAAGCAGAAGTGGGGCAACCTCACCGACGACGACCTGACCTACCAAGAAGGCAAGCAGGACGAGTGGTTCGGCCAGCTCCAGCAGAAAACCGGCCACGCCATCGACGACATCAAGAGCTGGTTTCACAACACCTTCAGCTCGGACAGCAATACGAACACCACCAACACGTCGAACCAGAACCGTAGCTAGCAAATAGCTTGCGGCTCATACTAAAGAAGCCCCGTCCTGGGTAGGACGGGGCTTCTTTAGTATACAATATATTTAAATTTTAATATATATTAAAATTACACTCAATCCCACAGGCTGGCGGCTACGCGATAGGTATTGGCGTGGGCTTCCACAATGTCAGCTATTTTTTCGGAGTAGCCGCCGCCCATGCATACCACTACGGGCAGCTCGCGCTGGTGGCAGGCGGCCAGCACGAGTTCATCGCGCCGGCGGCAGCCTTCCCGCGTGAGGGCGAGGTAGCCCAGCTTGTCGGTAGCCAGCACATCGACGCCGCTGAGGTAAAACACAAAGTCGGGCCGTACCTGCTCGTCGAGCAGGCGCGGCAGTACATCGGCCAGCCGGGCAAGGTATACTGCATCGCCGGTGCCATCGGCCAGCGGCAGGTCGAGGTCCGACACTTCTTTACGGCCCGGGAAGTTGCGGGCCCCGTGCATTGAAAACGTAAATACGCGCGGCTCGTGCCGAAAAATAGCGGCCGTGCCGTTGCCCTGGTGCACATCAAGGTCGATAATGAGTATCTGGCGCACCCGCGTCGGCTCATGGGCCAGCAGCCAGTTGGCCGCCACGGCCTGGTCGTTGAGCAGGCAAAACCCCTCGGGCCGGCCGGCAAACGCGTGGTGCGTACCACCGGCGATATTGAGTGCCACGCCCCCGCCCGCCGCCAGCACCCGCTGCGCACAGCCAATGGTACCCCCAAGCAGTATCAGCTCGCGCCGGGCCAGCGCCGGCGACCACGGAAAGCCGCTGGCCCGCTCTTCGGGGCGCGTCAGCTGGCCGTGCAGCAAGCGCTGCACATAGTCGGCCTCGTGCGTCAGCAGCACATCGGCCAGGGGTGGCGGCACGGGCACAAAAAAATCGGAAGCAGTAGCCGTGCCCTCATGTAGCAGCTGCTCAGGTAAAAGCTCATACTTTAGCATCGGAAACCGATGGCCCGGCGGCAGCGGCAGCACATAATCAGCAGCAAAAGCAATGTGCATACGTGGGTAAAACGGTGCTACCGCTAAAAATAGTACTATACTGAAGTTAACATAAGTACCCGGTACTGTTCAAAAGCAGGCTTTAATCCGATTAAATAGGGCAAGCATCTGGCAATAAGCTAGCTCATTAGCTTACAACTACCATCCGGTTTTACACCTATTCCGTAGTTTAAACTTAACCGTCATTTGCTTAGGATTTTTCTCACCTGCTTACTGCGCCTCAATGGCCTCTCCTTACTTCAAATCAACTGAGCGGAGCTCCCGGCGCTACCGGCGCTACCGGCGCTCCTCTTTCAACGGCGCTAAGCAACTGGAGGCCGCGCGAGCTCCCGCTCGACGTATCCTGCTGATTATCGTCCTATTAAGCATTGCCCTAGTAGCTGGTGTGGTAGTGGCAGCCTACCTGGTTAGTATTAAGTAGCGCCCGTTATTCGTCGAGCAGGCTGCCGAAGAGGCCGCCCAATACGGTGCCGCTTTCTTTTTTGGCATTGCCACCCCAGGGAGCCAGGGCCTGAATGAGCTTTTTGACGGGCATTGACTGAATCCAGACGCGGCCCGTGCCGCGTAGCGTCGCCAGCAGCAGCCCTTCACCCCCGAATATCATCGACTTTAAGCCCCCGGCGCGGGCCACGCTGAACTCGATGCCGGGCTCAAAGGCGACGATGCAGCCCGTGTCAACGCGCAGCAGCTCGTTGTGAAGCTGCTTCTCGATGATGGTGCCGCCGGCATGCACGAAGGCTTTGCCATCGCCGGTGAGCTTTTGCAGGATAAAGCCTTCGCCGCCAAAAAAGCCCGCGCCCAGCCGCTGGTTGAAATGCACGCTGATTTGAGTACCCCGGGCAGCGGCCAGAAAGCCGCTCCGCTCCACAATGAGGCCATTGGGTAGGGTACTCAGGTCGACGGGAATAATAGTGCCCGGATAAGGGGCCGAAAAAGCAACCCGGCACTTGCCATAGTTGCCACGGTTCGTAAAATGGGTCATAAACAAGCTTTCGCCCGTGATGAGCCGGGTACCCGCCGAAAACAGCTTACCCAGCAAGCCCTGGTCAGGCGTTGAGCCGTCGCCCATCTTGGTTTCAAAGGCAATCGCTTCCTCCATGTACACCATGGCGCCGGCTTCGGCGATAACGGTTTCCTGCGGGTCCAGCTCTACTTCGAGCACTTGAATATCGGAGCCAAGAATACGGTAGTCAACGTCGTGGGAGCGCACGGGTACAAGCAAGTTAGGATGAAGCGCAAATGTAGCGCTTCACCCAATTTGTAGGAGCCCGCAAACATAGGAACCTGCTGGAATGGCCGCCCAGTGTCTACAGAGACGCCACAGAAACCGGTGAAGAGCGGGCTGCTTAGTACGCTAGCGAAACACCTTCTTTATAGCCTATTCGGGCAACTCAAGGCGGGTTTCGGCGGCTTCATCGGCTTCGTTGCCGACTGTCTTTTTGCGCTTGGCTTCGCGGCTGGTGCGCTTCATGAAGTCCTCGTCGGTTTCTTCGGGCTCGTCCTGCTGGCTATCTGCCACGGGGAATACCTCATCGTCCTCCTGCGCCAGGCGCGCAGCTTCGGCGGCAGTTTTGGCCTGAGCGTCTTCGCCAAACTGACCTTCGCGGTGCACTATTTTTTTGTCGCGCACGTGGCGGCCCAGAAATTGATTTATCTGCTCGATGGAGTAGTTGGAAGTTATCTCACCCAGCGGATTTACCCCAATTTCGAAGCCTTCCAGCTCTTTATGGACGCGCGCCTTTTTTTCGGGTTCGGGGGCTTTTTGCTTGGGTTTAGTGGGTTTTTTGGCCATAACAGAATACGGAGAGCGGTTAACGAATTACCGGTGAAAGCAAGCACCGCCTTATACGACAGAAGGCCGCGCCGTATACGCATACGGCGCGGCCTCCAACAAAGGTTTTTGGCCGAAGCCAACCCCTGGGCTTATCCCAAGCGCTCCACGGCCATGCGCAAGCGGCCGGCTACCTCGCCGCTACCCAGAATTGCCAGCGTTTCGAACAGGTCGGGTCCAGCGGCGGCGCCGGTCACGGCTACGCGCAGGGCCTGCAACACCTGGCCGGGCTTCAGCGCCTGGGCTTCCATCGTCTGGTTAAATAATGCCTTCAGCACCTCCGCATTGGCGCTGGGCTCCGAGTTGGCGGGCAGTGCATCGGCATAGGCAAGGAGGGCAGCACTCACCTGCGGGTTCCACTTTTTGGCTACCACCGCCGGGTCATACTCCATCGGAGCATCGAAGAAGTACTTGGCTTCCTGCCAGAAATCGTGCGGGAAGCTGACGCGCTCTTTCATCACGCCCACAATCTGCTCGGCTTTGGCCCGGTCGCAGGCAATATCGTGCTCGGCTAATGCTTGCAGCAGATAAGGTGCCAGCTTGGCGTCGGACTTGGCCCGCAGGTAATGCTCGTTGAACCACTTTACCTTCGCCTGGTCAAACTTGGCGGGCGACTTGCTCACGCGCTCAATCGAAAAGGCCTCAATCAGCTCCTGCATCGAGAAAATCTCCTGCGCTGTGCCGGGGTTCCAGCCCAGGAAGGCCAGAAAATTGACCAGCGCCTCGGGCAGGTAGCCTTCCTCGCGGTAGCCTTTGCTGAGGGTCGGCTCGCCGGTTTCGGCGTCGGTGCCGCGCCACTCCAGAGCGAATACCGGGAAGCCCAGGCGGTCGCCGTCGCGCTTGCTGAGCTTGCCGGTGCCGTCGGGCTTGAGCAGCAGCGGCAGGTGGGCAAACTGCGGCATGGTCTTTTCCCAGCCCAGGTAGCGGTACAGCAGCACGTGCAACGGGGCCGAGGGCAGCCACTCTTCGCCCCTGATAACGTGCGAGATGTCCATCAGGTGGTCATCCACAATATTGGCCAGGTGGTAGGTAGGCATGCCATCCGACTTCATCAGCACCTTGTCGTCGATGGCCGACGAGTGCACCACCACCCAGCCCCGAATCATATCCTGAAAGCGCACTTCCTCCTTACGCGGCACCTTGAGGCGAATAACGTAGGGCGCGCCGCTTTCCAGCAGCTGCTTTACCTCGTCTTCGGGCAGGGTGAGCGAGTTGCGCATTTGGGCGCGCGTGATGCTGTTGTATTGCGGGTTGGGCACCTTGGCAGCCTGCAGGCGCTCGCGCATCACGTCCAGCTCCTCGGGGGTGTCGAAGGCGTAGTAGGCGTAGCCATCGCGGATAAGCTGGTCGGCGTATTCGCGGTACATGGGCTTGCGCTCGCTCTGGCGGTAGGGCGCGTGCGGGCCGCCCTTCCAGGGGCTTTCATCCAGCTCAATGCCTACCCATTCGAGGCTCTCGCGGATGTAGTCTTCGGCGCCGGGCACAAACCGATTCTGGTCGGTATCCTCGATGCGCAGTATCATGGTGCCGCCCAGCTTGCGGGCCAGCAGGTAGTTGTAGAGCGCCGTGCGGACGCCGCCAATGTGCAGCGGCCCGGTGGGCGAAGGGGCAAAGCGCACCCGGACAGGTCGGTTACTCATAATGCCGCAAAGGTAGCTTGTGCGGTAAGCTTTAGCTTGCCGCCGGTCGAATAGTCCGTTACCAACCCAACGGCAGGCTAAAGCTTACTGCCCAGCCTACCCTACCGCGATGCAGGAGATTTCCACCTCTACGTCGCGCGGCAGGCGGCTCACTTCTACGGTTTCGCGGGCCGGGGCGGTGGCTTCGTCGAAATACGTGCCGTATATCTGGTTGATAGTGCCGAAGTTACTCAGGTCTTTTACGAAGATGGAGCACTTTACTACGTCGGTGAGCGCCAGCCCGGCGGCTTTTAGCACGGCCGTGAGATTTTGCAGCACCTGGTGGGTTTGGGCGGCTACGTCGCCTTCGCCCACGAGCTGGCCGGCGGCGCTTAGTGGTATCTGGCCCGATACATACACGGTGCTGCCGGCTTTAATAGCCTGGCTGTAAGGGCCAATAGGCGCGGGCGCCTGGTCGGTGAGGATAACTTGGTGAGACATTTTGGGAAATGTGAAAATATGGGGAATGCGGAAGAGGTGAAAATGCCCGGCTGAAACGCAAAAAGGGGAATGTGGAAGCGAAAATGCCTGGCTAACTATGCCAAAATATTTTCACCTCTTCCACATTCCCCGCATTTTCACATTAATAAGCCTACTCTACCGTCACCGACTTGGCGAGGTTGCGGGGCTGGTCTACGTTGCAGCCGCGCAGCACGGCAATGTGGTAGCTCAGCAGCTGCAGCGGAATAACGGACACGAGCGGCATCAGCACTTCCGAGGTTGCGGGCACCTCAATAACAAACTCCGCCATAGCCGGAATGGTTGTGTCGCCTTCCGTTACGACGGCAATGATGCGGCCCTTACGGGCTTTTACCTCCTGAATGTTGCTTACCACCTTCTCGTACGAGCTATCCTTGGTAGCGATAACCACCACCGGCATGCTCTCATCGATGAGGGCGATGGGGCCGTGCTTCATCTCGGCGGCGGGGTAGCCTTCGGCATGAATGTAGCTGATTTCCTTTAGCTTAAGTGCCCCTTCCAGCGCCACCGGGAAATTGTAGCCCCGGCCCAGATACAGGAAGTTGGGCACATCCTTGAAAGTTTCGGCAATCAGCTGAATCTCGGCATCGAGCTTAAGGGCCTTTTCCACTTTAGTCGGAATGTTGTGCAGCTCCGTTACCAGCTCGCGCAGCTTGGTATCGGAGAGCGTGCCCCGGCGCTGGCCCATGCACATGGCCAGCAGCGTCAGCACCGTTACCTGGGCCGTAAAGGCCTTGGTAGAGGCTACGCCAATCTCGGGGCCGGCGTGCGTGTAAGCGCCCGCATCGGTCGCGCGGGCAATGCTGCTGCCTACTACATTGCAAATACCGAATATTGTAGCGCCTTTGCTCTTGGCCAGCTCCAGGGCCGCCAGCGTATCGGCCGTTTCGCCGCTCTGCGAGATGGCAATCACGATGTCGCGCTCCGAGATAACCGGGTTGCGGTAGCGGAATTCTGACGCGTACTCTACTTCTACCGGAATGCGGGCCAGGTCTTCAATCAGGTACTCGGCCACCAGGCCGGCGTGCCAGCTCGTACCGCAGGCCACGATGATGATGCGCTGGGCATTCACAAACTTCTGCTCATAGGCCCGGAAGCCGGCCATGTTGAGATGGCTGCCACCCAGCTCCAGGCGGCCACGCATGGAGTCGAGGATAGAACGAGGCTGCTCGAAAATCTCCTTGAGCATAAAGTGCTCATAGCCACCTTTTTCGATGCTGTCCAGCTCCAGCTCCAGGCGCTGGATGTAGGGCGTCTGCACTACGTCTTCGCGCGAGCGAATGGCCAGCTGGCCATCACGAATCACCGCCAATTCATAGTCATTTACATATACTACCTCATTTGTATATTCAATAATTGGCGTAGCATCGGAGGCCACAAAAAATTCGCCTTCGCCGATGCCGATAACCAGCGGCGAGCCTTTCCGGGCTGCGATAAGCTGGTCGGGGGCATCTTTGCTTAGCACTACGATGGCGTAGGCCCCAACTACTTCGTGGAGCGCCAGCCGGACAGCCTCTTCCAGCGAGCAGGCATTGTTCGTCTGAATATCTTCGATGAGATTGACGAACACCTCCGTATCGGTATCGGAGTGAAATACGTGGCCCTGTTTCTGCAAGTGCGTTTTCAGCGCCGCATAGTTCTCAATAATGCCATTATGGATAATGGCAATCCGCTCCGAGGTAGAGTAGTGCGGGTGGGCATTTACGTCGTTGGGCTCGCCGTGGGTAGCCCAGCGGGTGTGGCCCATGCCCACCGTAGCGTGCGTGTCCTTATCTGTCAGAAAGGCTTCGAGGTCGGCTACCTTACCCTTCTTTTTATACACGCTCAAGTCGCCGTTGAGCAGCGCCACGCCGGCCGAGTCATACCCGCGATATTCGAGGCGGTGTAGTCCTTTGAGGATAATAGGGCAGGCCTCACGATGACCCAGATATGCTACAATACCGCACATGTGCAGGAGAACAAAAATGTAAGTTTAAGATAAAGTTTTTTCGCCGGTACCAGCCAACTCGCGGGTGTCTGGCAATTTCAAAACCAGGCTGGCCTTTAACCTCCGCTGATTTAATAAAGCGCTACCGGCCGCTGGCTCCGCCCAAAGCGAGGCCAGCGGCCGGTGGGGATAACAAAGTTACGACGGAGCCGCTCAACCAGCAGCCAGCTGGCTTACTGCTTAATTGGCAGCCAATTCATCGTAGAGGGCTTGATACGAGGACAGTAGATTTTCGTCGGCCGCTACCTGGCTCAGGCGGTTGTTGAGGGCGTATTCCTTAAACAGGCCATTGAGGTTATCCGAAAAATCTTCGTCGGAGCGTACCACCGTATCAGCGTACTCCATGCCGAGCTTTACGAAGCCCGAAAAATCGGCCGACTTGAGCGCGGTGAGCATCTGGTCGTCGATGTCGAGCATCTTGGCCTTTTCGACCAGATTGCCTTCAAATTTGTCCAGAAACTCGTTGTTGTATACTGTAAATACCGATTTGGCATCCTTGAAAACCGGGTCCTTCTTATAAGTCGTTTTCAGGTAGAGCGGGATGAGCGAGGTCATCCAGTCGTTGCAATGCACGATGTCGGGCGACCAGCCGAGCTTCTTTACCGTTTCGAGCACACCCTTGCAGAAGAAGATGGCGCGCTCGTCATTATCGAGGTAAAACTTGTCGTTTTTATCAACCAGCGCCGATTTGCGGTGGAAGTAATCTTCGTTGTCGATAAAATAAACCTGTAGCTTCGCAGTCGGAATGGATGCCACCTTAATTACCAACGGCTTTTCGTCGTCGCCAACTGCAATGTTGATGCCCGAGAGGCGAACCACTTCGTGCAGCCGATTCTTGCGCTCGTTGATGATGCCAAAACGCGGCACAAAAATCCGGATTTCAGCTCCTGACTCCTGCATTCCGGCCGGCAGGCGGCGCAGCAGCTCCGCTACCTTCGTAGTCTGGAGAAAGGGGTCTATTTCGGTGGCCGCGTACAGAATGCGCAACTTCGACATAACGGATTGACTAAAGGATTTGGTAACAGGCCATAGATTGGCTCCACAAAATTACGCATTTTTTCCCGAATTTTCAATAAAATTCGCTCAGATGTATCGTATTATCTCTTAGCTTGATGCATATTTTTACTACCGCCGCCGAGCTGCGGGCCTACGCGGAGGCCAACCGCCGGGCGGGCCGACGCCTGGGCCTGGTGCCCACCATGGGCGCCCTGCACGCTGGCCACCTGCAGCTGGTGCAAGCAGCAGCGGCTGAGTGCGATGAGGTTATCGCCAGCATTTTTGTTAATCCGACGCAGTTTAACAACCCCGACGACCTGCGCCTCTACCCGCGCCTGCCCGAACAGGATACGGCCCTGCTGGCCGGCGCGGGCTGCGCGGCCCTCTTCATGCCCGGCGTGGCCGAAATATATCCGCAGCCCACCGTGCTACGCTTCGATTTTGGGCCCCTGGAGCGCGTGATGGAAGGCGCCCACCGCCCTGGCCATTTCAATGGCGTAGCCACGGTGGTCAGCAAGCTCTTTCACCTGGCCCGACCGCACCGGGCGTATTTTGGGCAGAAGGATTTTCAGCAGGTCGCTATTGTGCGTCAGCTTATTGCTGACTTGTCGTTTGACCTGGAATTAGTGGTGGCGCCCACCGTGCGCGAGGCCGACGGGCTAGCTATGTCATCGCGCAACCGCCGCCTCTCGCCCGAGGCGCGGGCTGTGGCGCCAGTACTTTATCAAGTGCTGCAAGCCGCTGCTCAGCAAGTGCGGCAAGGCGTGGCGCCAACCGAAGTCCAGACTAACGCATATACTGAGTTGCAGCAGTCAGCAGAATTCAATACCGAGTATTTTGAAGTGGCTGACGCTCAAACATTGCAGCCGCTTGCTCACTATGAGGCCGGCCGCCCCGTAGTGCTGTGCGTGGCGGCCCACCTGGACGGTGTGCGGCTGATTGACAATGTAGTGGTGTAGCGCAAAGCCGGCGCTTTGCGCTACTGCCGGGCCTGGCTGTAATCGATTTCGGTGTTATCGCCGAGATTGAGGCTGTGGTTCAACCCTCTGAACGAGGCGTCGGAGCCCACAATGCAGTCGCTCATCACGGCCGAGCTGAGCTCGGAATACGAGCCGATGATGCTGTCGCTGACGATGGTGTGGCGGATAATGGTGCGGTCGCCGATAGCCACATTGGGGCCGATGATGGCGTGCTCGATGCGGCAGCCTACGCCAATGCTCACCGGCGGAATAATGACCGTGTCGGGAAACTCGGGATACTCGCGCACCTGCCGAAACTCGGGCTGGTCGAGCAGCCGGGCATTGGCTTCGAGCAGTGTTTCCTTGCGGCCGCAGTCAAACCAGTTATCGACGGCGGCCGTGCGCATGGGCTCCCCTTCCTCAATGAGGTGCATCAGCGCATCGGTAAGCTGGTACTCCTCATGGGTGCGGCGGCCGGTGCTGAGCAGCCACTCCAGGGCTTCGGCCAGCTTTTCGGCATTGGCAATCTTGTAGAGGCCCACCAGCGCGTAATTCGACTTCGGAATGCGGGGCTTTTCCACTACGCGGCTGACCTCGCCGGCGGCGTTGGTTTCGACGAGGCCAAACAGGCTGGGCGTTTTCACCTCTTTCACGGCCAGCACCGAGCCGGGCTGGCGAAGTAGCGCTCGCAAATCAATATCGACAATGGTATCGCCGAGCATGATGAGCACACCGTCGGGGTCGTGGCGGAAGGTTTCGCGGGCTACCCACAGGGCATGGCCCAGGCCTTCGCGCGGCTCCTGCACCACAAAGGTGGAGTTGAGCTCGGGATAGTTGCGGCGCACGTACTGCTCGATTTTCTCGCCCAGGTAGCCAATAATAAATACGAACTCGGTGAGGCCCGCCCCACGTAGGCGGTCGATGATGTGGCCCAGAATGGTATTGCCAGCCACCGGTACCAGGCTCTTGGGCTGGGTGTGGGTGTGGGGGCGCAGGCGCGAGCCAATGCCAGCAACAGGAATAATGGCTTTCACTAGAGGGAAAACGGAGAAAAGACGATAAATAGCTAGCGCGTACCGGGCCAAAGCCCGCGTAAGCCGGCTGAAAGATGGGCATGAAACCGCCGCTAGCACAACGGTAAAGGTGAGCTTGCGTACTTTGGCCGGCCGCTAGCTACTAAACTACCAGCGGCGGCCGGAGTTCGGCGCTGGCAGCAGGTTGGCAGCCACAGCCGGCTAAGATACTTGTTCTTTTTCCCTCACTTCTTTCTTTCTCTTATGAAACGCCTTCTTCTCTACTTCGCCGCCATGGTCACGCTGCTCTCGCAGTCATCGTGCGGCTACAACGGCATGGTGCAGCGCGACCAGGCCGTTAAAGCCCAGTGGGCCAATGTGCAGAGCGCTTACCAACGACGCTCCGACCTTATTCCTAACCTCGTAAATACGGTAAAGGGTGCCGCTAATTTCGAAAAGTCGACCCTCGAAGGGGTTATGGAGGCGCGGGCCAAGGCGACGAGCGTGCAGCTGTCGGCCGACCAGCTGACGCCCGAGAATATTCAGAAGTTTCAGGCCGCCCAAAGCCAGCTTTCCTCCGGCCTGGGCCGCTTGCTGGCGGTATCCGAAAATTATCCCGAGCTGAAAGCCAATGCCAACTTTCAGGAGCTGCAAGCCCAGATTGAAGGCACCGAAAACCGCATCAACGTAGAGCGCAACAAGTTCAACGAGAGCGTAAACGACTATAATACGTTCACCCGCTCGTTTCCCAACAACCTCTTTGCGGGTATGTTCGGCTTCCCGGCCAAAGGCTATTTTGAGGCCGACCCTGCCGCCAAGGAGGCGCCCAAAGTTGATTTTGGCGACATGAGCGGCGGCAACACGCCGGCCGGCAGCAAGTAGAGTTAACAGTTGTGAGTTAAAAGTTAAGCAGCTGCGGGCAGAGAAGGCAACCAAGAATTTCTTTGCCAACTCCCCTCCCGCCAGCTTCTTAACTTTTACTTTTTTGACTCATAACTCCTAACTTTTACCTTATTTCTCTGCCATGACTCATCCCCTTACTCCCGAGCAGGAAAAAGCACTCGTGGCCGCCATTAAGGCCGCTGAGCTGCGCACCTCGGGCGAAATACGGCTCCATCTGGAAGACAAATGCCCGACGCCGGAACCCCTTGACCGGGCCGCGCAGGTATTTGCCGAGCTGAAGATGCACCACACCAAGCTCCGCAATGGGGTTCTGTTTTACCTGGCCTGGCAAACGCGGCAGTTTGCCGTGGTGGGCGATGCGGGCATCAACTCGTCGGTACCCGACGACTTCTGGGAAGACGTGAAGGAAACCGTGGTGGGCCATTTTCGGCAGGAGCAATACGTAACCGGACTCGAGCGGGGCATCCGGCTGGTGGGCGAGCAGCTGCGGCAGCTATTTCCTTACGATGCGGCTACCGATGTCAATGAGCTCGACGACGATATATCTTACGGAAGCGATATTCCATCCACCCCAGGCCAATGAACTCTCTGCTTATTATGCAGCCACGGCACCTTGCCTCGCGCCTGGTAGCCGGGCTTGGGCTTCTCTTGTTCTGGCTGGCACTAAGCCTGAGCGCTCATGCTCAGAACGTGCCCGCCCGCCCCGACCCGCCGCACCTGGTAAATGACCTGGCCGGGCTGCTGCAACCCCAGGAAGTAACGGCCCTGGAGCAAAAGCTGGTAGCCTACAACGACAGCACGTCGTCGCAGATTGCCGTAGTTACCGTGCCGACGCTCGATGGCAACGACATTGCCGACTATGCCCAGAAGCTGTACGAAAGCTGGGGCATTGGGCGCAAGGGCAAAGACAATGGCGTGCTGGTGCTGGTTGCCGTTAAGGAGCACGATGCGCGCATCCAAACCGGCTACGGCATGGAGGGGGCCATTCCGGACGCGCTGGCCAAGCGTATCATCAGCAATACGCTGGTGCCGGCATTCCAGCAGAAAAACTACTACGCGGGCCTCGACCGGGCCACCGACCAGCTTATTGCCCTGGCAAAAGGCGAGTACAAGGCCGACCCGGCCGATGCGCAGCGCCAGGGCGGCAGCCGCGATAACTCGGGCTCCGGGCCGGGGTTCTGGATAATTATCGGGGTGCTCGTGCTGTTTTTCATTCTGCGCTCGCGGGGTGGCGGCGGCCGGGGTGGTCGGGGCGGCGGCTTCATTGCGCCCATCATCTTCGGTGACTTCTCCGGTGGCCGGGGCGTATTTGGCGGCGGGGGCGGCTTCGGCGGTGGTGGAGGAGGCGGGGGTGGCTTTGGCGGCTTCGGGGGCGGCAGCAGTGGCGGCGGCGGCGCCAGCGGCAGCTGGTAGAAATAAGTAATGAGGGTAGTGTCGTTTAATAAAGCGGAACGACAGCACCCTCATTGCTCTCATTACTCATTACCCATTTTATAAGCTGGCCGCTCGTAGAAGGGTCGCAACAGGCGCACTACCTCCAGCGCGTCGGCCAGGGCCTCGTGGGCTACGTGGGGCTCGGCATCGCCGGCGCGGGCCTGGCAGATGAGCATACTCGGCAGGCGCGAGTCTTTGTGCCAATTGAGGTAAAATGCGGCCGGGTCGAGTACGGCCGGCTCAGCTTTTACCAGCGTGCCCCAGCCCGGTAGCTGCCGCAGAAAAAGCAGGTCGAAGGTGCCCACGTTTTTGCCGGCCAGCGTGACGCTCACGCAGTCCTGCTTATTGGTTTTGAAACCATTAGCCAGCAGAAACTCCCGCAGCTGCGCCAGTACCTCCTCGGGTTGGCAGATGTCGGCCGCCCCGGCGTTGCCCTTATCAGCCAGCTCTTGTAGCAGGCGGGCATTCAGGGCCAGGGCGCCGGGCGTGCCCGTCAGCTCGCGGTAACGCAGCGCCCGGCGAAAGGCCGGCAGCTCGGCCAGCGGCGTTGTGGCCGAGCGGCGGGTGTCTTCCACTACGGCAGCCAGCTCTAATACCTGGTGGCGAAGCGGGTCGGAGCCACTGGTTTCGAGGTCGAGCGAGAGGTAGCGCATTTTTTAATGGGTAATTGGGTAATGATTAATAGTTAATATAGCTATGTGTTTTAACGCCTATTAATCATTAACCATTTACGAATTAACCATCGATTTACTCTCCCCAGCGCAGGTCAATCAGGCGCAGCTGCAAGGTGCGCTGCCCTCTGAACTCATTCATTTCCAGGGTATAGCACACGCCAATCTCGGTATCGGGGGTTTCGAGCAGGCGGGTTAGGTAGTGGCCCAGCCCAAATCCAATAGCTTCGAGCACCATACCCGGCGACTTGCCCGGCTGCATCAGCCTGATTTTAAGATGGCCGGCCTGCCCTACCGGCCGTACCGAGCCGGGCACGGCCCGCACGCCGTAGCTGGCAAATATGGGCGCGGGGTTGCCGGGCCCGTAGGGCTCCAGGCGGCCCAGCTGCCCCAGAAACTCCTCAGTAAGCTGCGTAAAATCTACCTCCGCATCTATTTCAACGGGGCGTACCGGCAGCTGGCCCACGGGCAGCCGGGCCGCTACCTCGCGCATAAACTGCTCGCGGAAAGCCGGCACGTTTTCGATGGGCAGCGCCAGGCCGGCCGCCGCCTTGTGCCCGCCAAACTGCCGGAGCAGCGGCGCACAGGCCTCCAGCACCTCGTGCACATCAAACCCCGATACGGAGCGGGCCGAGCCGGTAGCCAGGCCGTCGCGCTCGGTGAGGATAACGGTGGGCCGGTAGTATTGGTCGAGGCAGCGCGAGGCTACAATGCCCAGCACGCCCTGCGGCCAGTGCGGCTGGTAAAGCACCGTGGCGGGGGCCGTAGGCCCGGCGGGGTCTTCGGCAATCAGCGCCAGGGCTTCCTGGGTGGTGCGCGCATCGGAGAGGCGGCGCTCCTGGTTCATGTGGTCTACGACTTCGGCCGTGTAGCGGGCCTCCTGCTGGGTAGAGGCCAGCAGCATATTTACGGCACGATGGGCATCGCCCATGCGCCCGGCAGCGTTGATGCGCGGCGCAAACCCAAACACCAGGGAGCTAAGGCTCAACGGCCCCTGGCGCGGGGTGGCCAGCTCGTGCAACGCCGCCAGGCCAGGGCGCAACCCTTCGCTGGCGGTAGCAGACAGTAAGCTCAGCAGCGGGGCGGGGCCGTCGAGGGTATCGGCCGAGGCCAGGGCCGAGGCCTGCGGCACGGCAAAGGCCGCGGCCTGCGTTACGTTGAAGCGGCGCAGGCCGTGAGCGGCCAGAATCCGGTTTTCGCCGGTTACGGGCACTACATCGGCCGCAATGCTCACCGTTACGAGGTCGAGCTGGGCATAAAGTGGGGCAAGCGGCAGGTTGAGCTTCTCGGTAAACGCCTGCAACAGCTTAAAGCCCACGCCGCAGCCCGACAAGTCGGGGTACGGGTAGCTGCAATCCAGGCGCTTGGGGTCGAGCACCGCCACGGCGGGCGGCAATTCTTCGCCCGGCAGGTGGTGGTCACAGATTATAAAGTCGATACCCAGCGTATTGGCATACGCTACCTGCTCCACGGCCTTGACGCCGCAGTCGAGCGCAATTATCAGCCCTACACCCTGCTGCCGGGCATAGTCTACGGCCTGCATCGAGATGCCGTAGCCTTCGCGGTGGCGGTCGGGGATGTAGGGTTGCAGGCGGCTTTCTTCTTCGGGGGTATGGGGCGCATCTACCAGTGGGCGCAGGTAGCTGATTATCAGGGCTACCGACGTAATGCCATCGACATCGTAGTCGCCCAGCACCAGCAGCTTCTCGCCCCCGTCAATGGCCTGGCGCAGGCGGGCCACGGCGCGGTCCATGTCACACATCAGCCAGGGCGAGGCCAGCTTAGCCAGGTCGGGCTCAAAAAAATCGCGGGCCGCAGCCGGGGTTTCAATGCCGCGCTGCACCAGCAGGCGGGCCAGTACCGGGCTGAGGCCCAGCGCCTGCCCCAGCCCGGCCACCACCGCGGGGTCGGGCGAGGGCGCAAAAATCCAGCGCTTGAGCGGTATAACAGCCATTAATTTATCGAACAGGAATAGCCTCAAAAGTACGCAAAATTTAGCCGACGTACCTTCGGCGGGCCCCTTCCCCGGTCCTATGCATCGCCTCCGCGAGTTTTATCAGCGCTACCGCCAGTATATTTTGTCCGATGGCTTGATGTATCTGGTGTTCATCGTGGCGCTGGCCCTCATGTTTACCTTTTTCAGCTAAGCTATAAGCCCGACGGCTGCTTCACTCCCTATTCCTGACTGATTCCTGCGTTCAGGAGTAAGGCAGTGTTTGAGGAGCATTATAGCTTTTACGTATTGGAAACGGTCGTTTACAGAATGTAAAAGGGCTTTATCTCATTTGGAAGACCGTTTAGCTAAACTCATTCAGTCGGCAAGCGATGCCACGGGAGTGCAAAATCCTCACCAGTTAGCTCTAGGTGGTCCCTCAAGGCTTGCCCGAGCACCTCGAATCCGAGTAAGTACACGTGGCAGTGCACCCTGTGACGGCCATCCGATAGGATTAACCGCTGGCTCAACGCGTGGAAATGTATCGCCTGCAACTGCGCCCAACGCAATGTGGTCACGCCGCCGAACCAGCCCCGCTCTTGCAGCCCCATTGGTGTCAGCGTGACGCGGTGCACATACGTACCGAGGACCAAATAGAGCCCTGGCACGGTGAAAAACAGTAGGCCCAGCCAAGCTAGCCCGACGTGGACTGCCCCAGGTGAGGCTAGCACGGATAGGGGAATGGTCGCGCCGCCCACGGCGCTAGCTACGCCAAGTAGGCCAAAGAAACGAGGTAGGACCAGCACTCGGTGACCGGCCGCATCAATGTGTGGCGCGGCAAAGAGGACGCGCAAGCGGGAAAGCATAGATGGTCGAATTTGGTCGGAGAGGTGGGTCTAAGGTAATCCAAAGTACCACGCCGGCCGCGCCCCGGAAGGAGGCCAAAAACTGCCACTTTTCCGAGGAGTGTCTTCGACGAGATGTTACGTTAATCAACTATTCCAAGGAACCAAAGGAGAAAGAAGCCGACCACTACCTTACCAAAAATCCTATTTGCTAATGACTTTTTTCATTAGACAGTACCTGTTGTAAGGTGGCTTGAATCAAGCTCAATGCCTGAGGCACATCAAGATTCACTACTAGCAATCGGTTCGCTACGCCTGCCGCCTCCAATTGGGCGATTTCAGCCTGAAAGGGTCGGTCCTCCAGCCAATAGAATTCTTCTGCTAAGTTGATAGCCTCCGTTTTCAACGCATCCCAATTCGTGGGCTGCACGGCGTGGTCGAGTTGAGCTAAGGTGCTGGGTGACAAGTACGATGCGAGGTATCGTATTGTGGTGGCCTGGTCTCCCTTGCAGTGCGTAGTCAACCAGTAGCAGTCAAAATACTTCGTCACAAAGTCAACCAGTTCCGCCACTCCTGGGGCTGCCTGGGTATGCTTAGCTGTAAGCAGCACACCGTCGATATCTAAATAAAGCTTAGTCACTTAACAAAGGTAGAGCTCAACGGAATCCCACTTTTGACCTAGTAGGGATGGACTAATGTTATAGATGAGCTTGTCACATTTTTTAAACGAACGTTCAGCAAACGTTATAAACCCGCTCTTTCAAATACATTCAGATTTATTAATACTAAATGCAGGTGATTTCCTACTTTTACTGTCATAAACAATTCCTATTGCACGGCGTCGCCGCGCAGGCGCCGGAAGCGCTTGCGGGCTTCGGCCACGTAGATACTGCCGGGGTACCTGGTTAGCAGCTGCTGATACAGCGCCTGGGCCTTGGGCTTATCGTTGAGGTTTTCGTCCAGGATTTCGGCAGTCAGAAACAGGGCGTCGTCGCTCAGTACGTCGTATTTCGGGTTGGCTGTAATCTGGCCGAGGGTAGTGACTGCGGCGGCGTAGTCGCCGGTGCGGCGCTGGAGCCTGGCTTTCAAAAACAGGGCATCGTCGGTGAGCGCGTGGCCGGGGTACTTACGCAGCAGCGCATCGAGGCCCGCCTCAGCCTGCGGAATCTTATTCTGAAATACCAGCTCTTCGACCGCGGCGTAGTCTTTTAGAGCCAGGCCCAGGGTATCTACGGCCGTACCTTCCTGAATGAGCAGCGAGAGCTGCATGGCATCGTTGGCGATTTCGCGGGTGGTGGCTTCCTTCAGAATATCGAGGTGGCTTTGGGCCAGCTTAAAGTCGCCGGCAAAATAGCTCAGCCGGGCATTGCGCAGCTTGGCTTCGTAACCCAATGGCGCTTCGGGGTGGGCCTTTTCGACCTGCGAATAGAGCAGGGTAGCCTCCCAGGGCTCCCCTTTCAGCAGGAATAAGTCGCCGAGGGTGGTTTTCGCCTCATCTACCTCATCGGCCGAGGCACGGGGCATCTCGATTATTGCCTGTAATAAGCTCATGGCCTTTGGCTTATCGTCGAGCTGAAAGGCGTAGAGGTTGGCCAGCTGGCGCATCACCGGGGCCGCATCGGGCGTATGGCCCAGCTCGGTTAGCAGAGACGAGTAATCGGCGGCCAGGGCGCGCACCTGCGCCTGGTCCACGGGATAGGTATCGCGCACCTGGGCCTCGCGGGTTTGGAGCAGCAGCTGCCGGGCAATGCCATAGTTGGGGCCGGTGCGGTACTCGCGCACCACATACTCACAGGCCGCAATGGCGGTGGCATAGTCGCGGTTGCGCTGCGCAATGCCAGCCAGGCTCAGTACCCGGCTGCCCTGGGCATTGGTGCGGCGGTCGAGGGCGCGCACCTGCACCAGGGCCCCCGCAAAGTCGTGGCGCTGCACCTGCAGCCACAGCAGCAGCTCGCTGTAGGCGCTCACATCGGGCTGGGCCTGCACCTTGCTTACCAATATTTTTTCGAGCGTATCGAAGTCCTTTTCCTCATGCAGCGCGTTTTGCAGCATATTCCGCACAAAGGGCAGCTGCTGCGGGTCGCGCTCCACCAGGTGCAGGGTTTCGGCCAGCAGCTTGTCCTGTTCCTGGCTCTGGGTATAAAGCTGAATGAGCTGCGGGGCATATTCCGTGTTGTTTTTGGCCAGCTCGCGGCCGCGCAGGTAGGTGCGCTCGGCCCAGGCCGGCAGGCTGCGCTTCTGAAACTCGGCGGCGACCGGCTCTACCTGCGCCGGGGTAAGCTGGCCCACAACGCGCTGGTACTGCTTATCGGCCGAGGGCTGGTCGCCGGCAGCGGCATAGACCGCCCCCAGCGTCACGCCGTAGCTGCCTTCGTCGGGGTGCTGCTTGCTGGCGCGCTTTAGCAGCTTTTCGGCGTCTTTGTAGCGCTTTAGGGCTTGCAGGGTGGCTACGTAGTCGGGCAGCACTGCGGGCGTTGTTTGCTCGTCGCTTTTGAGCTTTTCAAAAAGAAAGGCGGCCTTCTCATATTCGCCGCGCCGGGCGTAGTCGCGGGCCAGGGTGGGCGCGTCAATCGGGGCCCAGACGCCCGTCCGGGGCGGGCCGCTTTGCGTAGGCTGAGCGTGCAGCGGCAGGGCCAGCCCCCCAGCTGCCAGCAGCAATAAAGAATAGCGCATACGAAACACGATTTTCATACCCTGGCAACGCCCTGGGTCAGCTGGTTTGTTCAATGGCCCGGCCACGAGCCGTGCCCGCGCCGCCCATCACAGCCACTGCCCTAACAAGAAGGGGCTGCACCCGAAGGTACAGCCCCTTGGCACTTCGGCGGGCGCGGCGGCTTAGAAGAACTTCGAGCGGTTGTCCTTCACTTTGGCCTGGCCCTTGATGGCTTCGTAGATGAGGCCATCCTGGCGCTGCTGACGCTGCTGCGCCAGCTGCAGGCGCACCGTCTTCAGGTCGCTGGGCGTGGCGGGGTACACGCCGGTAGACTCTACTACCAGCACGCCCTGCTCGCCCTGAATGGGCGCCGATTTCTGGCCCGGCTTCAGCGAGAAGGCGCGGCCCACGGCCTCGGGCTCGAAGCCCACGTTCGGAATGGTGCCCTGGTTGAGCGATACCCCTTCGGCATTTTGCACTACAGCTCCGTTGCCGACGGCCTTTGCCAGGTCTTCGAGCGAACCGGCTTTGCCTTGCAGCTTGCTGATGATTTGCTTGGCCTTCAGCTCATTGCGCACGGCGGCGGTTAGCTCGGGGCGAATGCTTTCGATAGTAGCAGTGCCTTTGCTGCGCGCATCCGTAACGGCCGCAATGATGTGCTGGTCGCCGATGTCAAACTTGCGCACATCACCCACTTTCGTTTCGGAGCCGCCATCGGGGTTGAAGCCAAATGCCCAGCGCACAATCTCGCGCGAGCCCGGCAGGTTATTGACCGATTGCGCGTCGCGGGTCACAAACTTCGCTTCCTGCTTTTGCAGGGTCTTGTCTTTGGTCGGCAGGGCCCGGAAAGCCTCCAGGCTGCTGGCGCTGGCTTGCAGCTGCTCGGCCTTGTTGTAGGCGGCTTCGCGGGTGGCATCGCTGGGCTGCACGTTTTTCACTACGGCAGCTATCTGGTAGGTCTGGTTGGTTTTCGGAGCCGTCACCTTCACAATGTGGTAGCCAAAGCTGGTTTCCACGAGGTTAGGCAGCAGGCCGGGGCCGCTGGCCGCAAATACCGCCTTGCTGAAAGCCGGCACCATGCGGCCCTCGTCAAACCAGCCCAGGTCGCCGCCCTGGTCTTTGGTTCCGTCGGTGCCAAACTGCCGGGCCATAGTAGCAAAGTCGGCACCGGCTTTTATTTTATTGAGAATATCCTGCGCTTTGGCTTTGGCAGCCGCTTTGGCCTCGGGCGTAGTGCCGGCGGGCTTGATGAGGATATGGCTGGCGCGAGCCGCGGGCTTAGCGCCGGCCTTGGCTCCCGTTACCTTATAGATAGCCAGTGAGTTATTCTCAACATAGGGGCCGTACACCTCGCCTACTTTCAGGGGCAGCTGCTGGCGCAGCTTCTCGGGCAGGTCGGCCGGCGAGAGATAGGCGTGGTTGTAGGGCTGGTCGGAGTTGGAGCGCACAAACAGCGAGTCATTAGGCGCAGTGCGGAACTGCTGGGCCAGGCCGGCTACGCTCTGGCGCAGGGCGGCACTGTCTTCCTTGGTCGCTGTTTCGGGCACCACGATGTACTCGATATTGCGGCCATCTTCTACCTTATAGCGGCCCTTATGGCGGTCGAGGTAGTCTTGCAGCTGGGCATCGGTGGGCTTGAAGGCCGAGTCCGACACGCTGGTGTAGGGCACAAACAGGTAGCGGAAGTTCGTCTTCGCGTTCTGGCCCTGGTCAAACAGCCGGGCTTCGGCCGTGGTCACGTACACCGAGTTTTTGAGCAGGGCATTGTACTTGCTCACGGGCCGGTCAAACTCGCGCAGGCTGGCTTCGAAATTGTGGTAAGCTGCCTGGGCTTCGGGGGCAGCTTGTCGAGGTTGCGCAGGTACTCTACCAGGCGGGCTTTGTCAAACTGCCCGGTCTTGGGGTCGGTAAAGGCCTGCTTAATGGCGGGGTTCGGGTTGTCGCCCTGCACCATATCCACCATCTCATCGTCGCCCACGGCCAGGCCCAGCTTCTCGATTTGGGGCTGGAAGGCCCGGCGGTACAGCAGCTGGTTCCAGGTCTGGTCGCGCAGGTAGCCGAGCGCCTGCTCGTCGGGCTGGCGGCCCTGCTGGTTGGCAAAGTTTTGCTTGGCTTGCTCCAGGGCGGCCGTAAACTCGGGCAGCTCAATCTTGCTGCCGTTTACCTCGCCCACTACGTTTCCATCGCGGCCGAAGAGGCGGTTCTTCCCTCCTACCAGGTCGCCGCCCACTATAAAGAGCAGCATCCCGACGGCGACGGCGCCCACGGCCACCCCCGACTTTTCCCGAATCGTGTTAATTAAAGCCATTACTAAATTCTAATGCGGTGGCACGGAGCCAAAAAGAGGCGCAAAATAACCACGAATCGCCCGAACTATCAAGTAGCTGCCCCGCCAACCCCGCCCAAATCAGCCTGCCCGGCCTTAGCGGCGCTTCTTATTTTTTCGGGCGGGCTTGTTTAGCTCGGCCACCTGCCGGGCTACCTCGGCTTCCTTGGCCTTGCGGGCATCCTGCTGCCGCCAGTAGTTGAGGGGCAGCCAGCACGCCAGCGACACCATAAATATCCAGTAATTACGGCCCAGGTCGCTTTGCAGCACCGTTTGGTACACCCCGATTACGAACGACACCACGCCCAGGGCAAAGAGGATGGTGCGCAGCAGAGACTTGTCGAATTTCATAGCTGATTTAATCGTCTGGCCGCGCCCAAAGCAACGCTCCGGTGGCCGGCGGGCGGCGCTACAACTCGTTTTGCGCCTTTAAAGCTACCCGGCTTACTTGCCCAACGTCTGGGCCTGGTCGAGGGTAAACGTACCAACGGGCCGGTGAATGCCGTAGCGTGAAAAATCCTGGTTGGCCGTGAGGCCGTAGCCGGTAAGCACCTCAGTGGGCGTCTGCACCCGCACAAACATAGCACTGTCAGTATATATTTTTTGCTGCGCGCGGTTATAAAACAGCTCTTCGGTATGAAGGGTTTGCTGCTGCGGCACGTTGGCTACCTGCACGGCGCCGCGCATAATATAGAGCTGCTTGGCATTGTCAAATTTCCCCCACCTGGCATTCAGCGTATTAATTACCAGCTTACCCGGCTTATCGTAGAACGTCACCGAAACGCCTTTGGGGTAAAGAATATCACTATTTTCAAATCTTTGCTCCAGCGGGGCCGTGAGCCGGATATGCAGCCGGGCCGAGTCGCTGAGCAGCGTGACAACGTTGTCGGTTTCCAGCAGCGGGCCGGTGTAGGCAATGCGCTTTGCCCCGGCATCCTTTTGCTGGCAGCCGGCCAGCGCAAGCAGCAAGCCTGCCAGCAGCATACTGGCTCTCCGGGCCGGCCCTGGCTTCAAGCACCCCACGCCCACCGCTATTGCAGCCGCCGCTTGATAAACCAGCGGTTGCTGAGAGTGGCCCCTACCTGCACCCGCAGGTAGTTTTCCTGCACATTGCTTTCGCCCCCGCTCCCATAGAGGTAGTTGGTGTTGCCACGTATGCCATAGATAAAGGCCACACTCATCGTGGTCGATTCCAAGGGGGTAGCCGTGGGCAGCGGGAACGAGAAGCCCCAGTGCACGGCCCGGTCGTAGAGACGGGTTCCCAGGGGCGCATAAGGCATCTGCGCCACGCTTAGCCCGACGCGGTAGGTCACGCGCTGAAAGTAGTGCTCTACCGAACCAGGGTCGGGGGTAAACTCGCCGCCGGCGGCCGCCCGCCAGGTATTGCTCAGGGTTTGGGTAGAGAGAAGACTAAACGGCTGATACTTCGACCACTGCTGGTACGAGCCATCGAAGCTGGCCGTCCAGTTACGGCCATTGTCCACGGTCAGGCCCACCTGCGAGAGTGCGGGCAAGGTTGAGGTGCCGTTATCGTTGGAGAGCTGCACGGTACCGTTGATTACCGCGCCATTGGCATCCTGCTGCTCGGTGGTGCGCAGGCGATTCGTTTTCAGGTTGGCCTGAAAGGTTTGTACCGCCGCCAGGTTCAGCGTCAGGTCTTTATTTAGCTGATGGCGGTAATGCGCCGCTGCCCGAAACAGAAAGTCGGAATAGCGCAGCTGCTCATTGGCTACTACCAGCTGCTGGGTGGCAATATTCGGCGCAATAATAGCCAGCCCCTGGCCTTGGTTGATAGTGCCGAACAAATAGGCCGCACTGCCGCCCAGGTTGAGGTCGCGCAATACGTGAAGGCCGCTGGCCAGATACGCTTCTGACAGCCCCCCGCTACCCGTGTATTTTGCATAGCCGCGCGATGTAGGGTCGCCATTTACGGGCACCAGCTGGGTAGCCTCGTAGTCAACCGAGCTGTAGGGCTTGAGGCCGGCAGCGGCGGCCCAGCGCTTGTTCAGGGGCACTGCCAGCGCCAGGTAGCCAATCGTACCCGAGCCGGCCCGGTTAGACGAGGTAGCGTTGCGCACGGTCTGGACCTGCCCGTTAAAACCCGCCTCCCAGGTGGTACGGGTAGTATAGGTAAGCAGAGCAGGATTTAACTCGTTGACGTTAACTGTATTGGGCGCGGCCAGACCCGTGCCGCCCATGCCCAGCTGCCGCACGCCGCCGTAGTTGCCCGTGTTATCGCCCAGGCCAAACCGCGAGTACGGCGAATTGCCCAGCCCTTGCCCCAGCGCCGAACCGGCGAGCAGGGTGGCAGCGGCCGTCAGCAGGGCCCCGGATAGTTTTTTAGTTGTCAACATTATAGCGTAAAATCTTATCCAGGCCCAGCAGCACCAGTTCTGGCACGGCAAAGATACAGCCAGCCGACGAGGACAGCGCTGCCGAAAGGTACGGCGCGTCGCCTCCCGTCAGCAGTATTCCCAACCGGGGGTACTGCCGGCGGTAGTCGGCTACCAGCCCGCGCACCTCGGCGGCGGTGCCGCGCAGCACGCCGCGCAGCAAGCAAGAGGCCGTGGTGTTGCCTATTAGTTGCACTGCCTCCGCCGGGCCGGGCAATTCGAGCAGGGGCAGCCGGCCCGTGAAGGTGTGCAGGGCCTGCAAGCGCATGCGCAGGCCCGGTCCGATGCTGCCGCCCTGGTACGTGCCATCAGCAGTTACCAGGTCCAGCTTGAGGGCCGTGCCGGCGTCAAGGAGCAGCGTATCCTGGCCCGGCCGCAAGCTGGCCGCCCCTACCGCCGCCGCCAGCCGGTCGGCTCCCAGCGTCTGGGGCGTGGCGTAAGCATTGCGCAGCGGCACCGGCGTAAAGCCCGGCCGAAACGGCAGAATGCGCCCCAGCCCATCGGCCGCCGCCAGCTCAGCCAGCCAGGGCTGCGTAGTAGCTTCATCGGCCACCGACGCCAGAATGGCGTGCGCTGGCTGGTGCAGCTGCCACAGCGCCCGCAGTTGGGCCGGAGCGGCCAGCGCGCCGCTTTCGCGCAGGCCTTCAGGCCCAAATACGCCGTACTTCAAGGCCGTATTACCAAGGTCGAGCGCAAGGCTGGTCATAGTGTGCCAGTGAAGCGGCTGGTAAGCCGGCCGGAGGCTTCGCAATTCCGAACTTCCGGCCGGCTTACCAGCCAGTACTTCGTTACATAAAGTATTTCAGGCGAATAACCTCCTGCTCACTCAGAAAGCGCCATTTGCCGCGGGGCAGGTCTTTCTTGGTGAGGCCGGCGTACTGCACCCGGTCCAGCGCTACCACATCGTAGCCAAGGTGCTCAAATATGCGGCGCACAATGCGGTTGCGGCCGATATGCAGCTCAATGCCCACAAAATGCGGATTGCCAGCCACCACGGCTACGTCATCTACTTCGGCTTTGCCGTCTTCCAGCTCCACGCCGGCCGTTATTTCGGCCAGATGCTCGGCCGTGAGGGGCTTATCCAACTCGGCCTGGTAGATTTTCTTGTTCTTGTGCGACGGGTGCGAAAGCTTTTGGGCTACTTCGCCGTCGTTGGTGAAAAGCAGCAGGCCCGTGGTATTGCGGTCGAGGCGGCCCACCGGAAAAATACGCTCCTTCGAAGCCGTTGCTACCAGCGACATCACCGTCTTGCGGCCCTCGGGGTCGTCGGTGGTCGTGATGAAGTCCTTGGGCTTGTTCAGCAGCACGTACACCAGCTTCTCGCGGTTGAGGTTGGTTTTGCCGTACTGCACCGTGTCGGTGGGCTGCACCTTGTAGCCCATTTCGGTAATAACCTCGCCGTTTACACGGATTTCCCCGGCGGCAATCAGGGCATCGGCCTCGCGGCGCGAGCAAATACCTGCATTTGCTATATAGCGGTTTAGCCGAAGCTCTTCATTGCCGAAGTCTTCCTCGTTGAGACGGCGCTTGTTGCCGCGCGTCTTGTCCTGCTCGTAGTGCTTGAGGTTTTTGTAGTCGGGCGCTTCCCCCGGCTTTTCGCCAAACTTCGGCTTATCGGCCCGGCCGTAGCCGGTGCTGGAGCGGGGGCCGCTCTCGGCGGCCCGCAGGGCCTCGCGGCGCTCGCGGAAGGTGCCGCTGCTGGTGTTGCTGGGGCGCTCGCCGTAGCTGCGCGGCTTGCCAAAGGCGCCTTCGGTACGCTCGCGGCCAGGGCCCCGGTCGTTGCCATAGCTGCTGCGGCGCTCATCGCGCCCGCCCTCCGAAGGCCGGCCTTCCCGGTTGCCAAAGGAGCGGCGCTCGCCGCCCTCACCGGCGGCCGGCCGCCGGTCGCCAAAGCTCCCGCGGCGCTCCTCGCCACCGGGCCGGCTGCCAAACTCGCGGCGGGCCGGCCGCTCGTCGCGGCGCTCAAAGCTGCCGCCTTCGGGCCGGGGGCGGTTGCCCGCGCCCCGCTCCTCAAACGAGCGGCGCTCATCGCGGCCCGTGTAGGCCGGGCGCGCATCGGCCGGTGCTCCACCCTCCAGCGGGGTGCCGTCGGGGTTGGTTTTTATAAACTTGCGGTTGCGCTCGCCTTTGGTGCCGCGCGGCACCGTGGGCAGGCCCTCGTAGCGCACGGGCTGGCCTTGCCAGATGGGCTTGGGTGGGTAGGCAGGCCGCTCGCTGCGCTCCTCGCTACCCCGGCGCTCATTGCCTTCCCCACTTTTATCGAAGCTGCGAGCCGGGCGCGCCTCGCGGTCGCTGCTACCAAAGCTGCGCTTTTCACCATAGCTGGGGCGGTCGCCGCCAAAGCTGCGCTTGTCACCGTACCCACCGCGGGCTGGCCGGTCGCCTCCGCCAAAACTCCGCTTTTCGCCAAAGCCGCCGCGCTCGGGGCGGTCACTTCCACCGAAGCTGCGTTTCTCACCAAAGCCACCGCGCTCGGGGCGGTCGCCGCTGCCAAAGCTGCGCTTGTCACCAAAGCCCGGCTTGCCAAAGCTACCGCTGCCACCGGGCCGGCCGCCGGCCCGGTGGCCACCCCCCTGCCCAAATGTGGGCCGGGAAGGCGAATAGCCTTCGCTGCGCCCATCGGGGCGGCTGCCTTTGTAGCCACCGCTGCTGCGGGGCGAATTGCCCCCGCGCGAGTCGCTGCCGGGCCGCCCTGCGCCGCCAGCCGCACCGCGCCGGCCTGGCTTATCCTCCGAAAAATGTTGCTTGCCCATCTGAATTTATACGTTATCTGGTTGCTGGCTTATAGTCCCGCGCCGCCGGCGCTGGTGAGTGCTCTTAGCTGCCCGGGCGGCAGACCGCCGGCAGTTGGTAAAAAAAGCCCGGACCCGTACTCCCGCCGCCGAGGCGTTGGGTACGGGTCCGGGTAGTAATCGGCTGCCGTGCTTAGTCGCGCCGGGCCAGCTTCGCCTCTATCGAGTGCTGGGTGTGCGGCACGGCCCGCAGGCGCTCTTTCGGAATGAGCTTGCCGGTGCCGATGCACACGCCATAGGTCCCGTTTTTAATGCGCAGCTGCGCATTCTCAAGCTGCTGAATAAATTTCATCTGGCGCGAGGCCAGCTGGTTCAGGCTTTCTTTTTCGGCCGTTTCGGCGCCGTCTTCCAGCACTTTCAAGGAAGCGGCCGTTGTATCGGTGCCCGACTCATTATTGCGGGTCAGGGTTTCTTTAATAAAAGAAAGCTCTTTGCGGGCTGCGGTGAGCTTTTCCTGGATAATCTGGTCAAACTCAGCCAGGTCTTCCCGCGAGTAGCGGAGGTTTTCCTCGGTCATCGAAAAGCAGGTAAAAGAATAGTAGATAGTTACACCAATTAAGCTGGCCTGGCAGGCCAACGCCTCGCAGCCCCAAAAAGTTTAGCATCAATTCAAGCGTTTGCTTGTCGCGGTTGCCGGCTTCTTATCGTCTGGTAGTGCAAAGGTAATTAGTTTCAGCGGCTTTGCTTCGCCAAGGGGCTTTTCGGCCTAGAAGCCCAGCATCTGGATGGCGGCCACGGCGGCTTCTACGCCCTTGTTGCCGTGCCGCCCGCCGGCGCGGTCCCAGGCCTGCTCAAGCGTATTGGTGGTTACCAGGCCAAATATTACGGGTTTGTTATATTTTAGCCCCACTGTAGTAAGGCCCTGCGCCACTGCGTGGCAGATGTAGTCGTCGTGCTTGGTATCGCCCTTAATCACAACGCCGAGGCAGATAACGGCGTCCATCTCCTCGTGCTGGGCCAGCAGCTGCGCCCCCAGCGTGAGCTCAAAGCTGCCGGGCACCATATTGCGAAAGATATTTTCGGGCCTGGCCCCGTGCTTAAGCAGCGTTTCGTAGGCACCATTGCTGAGCGTATCGGTCAGCTCCCGGTTCCACTCGGCCACAACCAGGCCAAAGCGCTTTTCGCTGATGTTGATGAACCCGGAGCTGTCGTAAGTGCTGAGGTTTTGGAGAGAAGTTGCCATAAAGCGCAGAGTATGCAGGTAATGCGGATTGTGCCAGCCTGGGCCGAGCTGATTTGGTGCGTTGCGGGTGTGTTAGAAGCTGGTTCGGCTTTAGTAAACAACAACGGCGCTCCCCGTTGCGGGAAAGCGCCGTTGTGCGTAGCTAAGCCTGGCTGAATAGCCTATTGGCCGACCGCTGCTTTGCGCTGGCGGGCTTCGGCTGCTTCGGGCGAGGTTGCGTAGTCGTTGATGATACGGTCGTAGGCTTTGGCCGCGCCGGCGTTGTCTTTGGCGGTTTCGAGCGCAATGCCTTGCTTCAGCACGTAGCCGGGCGAAAACTGCTCATTCGGGTTGTGGTCGGCCGCTTTGGCATACAGCTCGGCCGCATCCTTGGGCTGATTCAGCTCCAGCTTGGCGTCGCCCATGAGCGCATATGCCCGCGACTGCACCAGGTAATCATCCGAGCTAAACTTGTCGAGGTAATTGTAGGCATCCTGAAACTTACCCTGCTTCAGGGCGGCCACGCCCGCGTAGAAGTTGGCCAGGTTGCCAGCTTTGGTGCCGCTGTACTCCGTGGCTACCTTATCGAGGCCCGGATGCTTGCCGTCGCCCTTGGTGGCTTTGCCCAGCGAATCAGCTTCCCAATAATCCACCGCCTTGAACATGGCATTCTGGGCCTGCGTGTTTTGCTCGGTGCGCCAGTAGTTGTAGCCAAATGCGCCGGCTATGGCGGCTACCACTACTACCAGAATCCCCAGCAGCAAGTTGCGATTGCGGCGTACGAAATCTTCCGACTCGGCCAGGCGAGCGGCGAGCGCATCGGGGTCTTCGAGCAACGGATTTTGGGTCACGTAGCTTTCTTCGGCTGGAGCCAGCGGGTCAGACGACACGGGGCGGATGGGCTGGCGGGCACCCGGCGTTTTGCCGGTGTAAGGAATCTTAGACATTAGGAGAGGTAGCTCGGCGGCAGGGCTCTTGAACCAAGCCGCGCCGCGGGGGCCACCCGGCCACAAAGGCAAGGGGCCGGGATGAAAGATAAAAACTTAATCGTGAATATACGGATAGTCGGCCTGCACGTACACGTCGTGGTAAAGCTCGGCGGCATCCGGGTACGGCGAGTTTTCGGCAAACTCCACCGACTCCTGCACCTGGGCCTTGATGCGCTCGTCGATAGCGGCCAGCTCTTCTTCCGTAGCCAGCTGGTGGGTCAGAATGGTGTGGCGCACGGCCTCAATGGTATCGCGGTGGCGATACTCTTCCACTTCTTCCTTGGTGCGGTACTTGGCGGGGTCGCTCATGGAGTGGCCCTTATAGCGGTAGGTTTTGAACTCCAGGAAAGTAGGGCCTTCGCCACTGCGGGCCCGGGCGGCGGCGCGGGCTACGGCGTGGTGCACGTCTTCCACGTTCATGGCATTCACCGGCTCGTTGGGCATCTGGTAGCCTTCAGCAATGATGTGCAGGTCGGTCACGTTGGAAGTACGCTGTACCGAGGTGCCCATGGCGTAGCCGTTGTTCTCCACCACGAAAATCACGGGCAGCTTCCAGAGCATGGCCATGTTGAAGGCTTCGTGCAGGGCGCCCTGGCGCACGGCGCCGTCGCCCATGTAGCAGATGCAAAGCTTACCCGTCTTGTTGTACTTCTCGGCAAATGCAATGCCGGCTCCCATCGGAATCTGGCCGCCCACAATGCCGTGGCCACCCATGAACCCAACTTCCTTGTCAAACATGTGCATCGAGCCGCCTTTGCCTTTCGAGCAGCCGGTGGCCTTGGCAAACAGCTCGGCCATGATGGCATTGGGTGAGGTACCCAGCGCCAGCGGGTGAGCGTGGTCGCGGTAAGCCGTGATATACTTATCGCCTTTTTCCAGGGCCGACACGGCGCCGGCTACGCACGCCTCCTGGCCAATGTAGAGGTGGCAGAAGCCCTTTATTTTTTGCTGACCGTAAAGCTGCCCGGCCTTCTCCTCAAACTTCCGCATGAGCTGCATTTGCTCATACCAATTTATATATACCTCTTTAGAAAACTCTAACTGGTCAGGTGAGGTGGCTACCGGCTCATTGCCGGGGTTGCCACCTTTGTGCGCGTCCGGTAACTCTTCTACGGCCGGCTGCTGCACGGTCTCGACACCCGTGGTAGCATCCGCTACCTTCGGCGTCTGGTTGCTGCTACCGTTCGCGCCGGCCTTCGGGGCATCCTTTACTTTCGACTCCGCCATAATTCGGGGTATATAATTTCGCGTTGGGAGGGCGAAATTACGTAATACCAACCGTACTCCCACTCCGCTGCTCCTAATGACGCTCGACTGGCTCCACCTGCTGTTTTTCAAAAACTACGACGAAGCCAGCCTGGCATTCGGCCCCGGCATCAACTGCTTTATCGGCGATAACGGCAGTGGCAAAACCAACCTGCTCGACGCCATTCACTACCTGGCGCTGGCCAAGAGTGCCTTCAACGCGGCCGATGCCCAGGCGATTAAGCAAGGAGCTGACTTCTTTGTGGTGAAAGGCAGCTTTTCGGCGGCCCTGGCCGAAAAGACCGAGACCATTCAGGTAAGTCTGCGAGCGGGCCAGAAAAAAATCATTACCCATGATAAGCAGCCTTACGACCGGCTGGCCGACCACATTGGCCGCTACCCGGCGGTGCTCATCTCGCCCTACGACACCGACCTGATTCGCCAGGGCAGTGAAGAGCGTCGGCGCTACTTCGATAGTCTTCAGTCGCAGCTCGACCACGACTTTCTGGAACTGCTTATTCAGTACAATGGCTTGCTGCGGCAGCGTAATGCCACGCTCAAGCAGGGCAGCGGCAGCCATGGGTTTGATGCGCTCTACCTGCAAGCCCTCGACGACCAGCTGGCTCCTTTGGGGGAAAGCCTGTCGGAGCGTCGGGCCGAGTTCCTGTCGCTGTTTATTCCGGTGTTCCAAAACCATTACCACCAACTGGCGGAGGGCCGCGAAGCCGTTACGCTGGCTTATAAGAGCCAGCTGCCAGGCCAGAATTTCCGCCACCTGCTTTTAGCCAACGAGCGGCGTGACCTGGCACTGCAGCGCAGCACGGTGGGTCCGCACCGCGACGACTTCGTATTTTTAATGGATGAGCTGCCCGTCAAAACGTATGCTTCTCAGGGCCAGCAAAAGTCATTCGCCATCGCTCTGAAGCTGGCCCAGTTTGAGCTGCTGGCTGCCCGTCAGCCGGCGAGTGGCTTAGCTCCGGCCAAGCCGCTTCTCCTGCTGGACGACATATTCGACCGCCTCGACGACAAGCGCATTGGCCGCCTGCTGCAGCTGGTAGCTGACCAGACCTTTGGGCAGGTATTCCTCACTGATACCAACCTTGAACGCACTGACCAGGCTTTGGCAGGCGTAAGCAGCGATGTCCGGCGCTTCCGAGTGGAGGGTGGTAATGTCGCGCCATTGTAGCACTGAAAAGCTCTTTTAGGAGGCTGGCGAGCGTACTTTTGAGGTAGCATTACCGCCGGGTCATCGGGCATTTTTGCGCCTCATTTTACTAGTCACTCGTGAAAAAGCCCAGCCTCTCTCCCACTGCACGCCGGGCCGATATTATCCCGCTGAAGGAGGGCCTGGAGGCTTTAGTGCGGGCCTACCGCCTGGGCGGCAAGCTCAACGAGGTAACGGTAGTAGCCAGCTGGGAGCGCGTGATGGGCAAGGCCGTTGCCCTCAAAACAAAGGAGGTGTACGTGAGTAAAGGCAAGCTATTCGTTCGGCTCACTTCGGCTCCGCTCAAGCATGAACTCGTCATGGCCAAAACGCGGGTACTGGAAATGCTTAACGCTGAAGTCGGCGCCCAGACCGTGACCGAAGTTGTTTTCCTGTAGTGGAGTTGGTGCGCGTAGCGTACTGCCGGCTTGGCTGTCCGCTCATCGTTCGCGCCACTTGTTCTTCCTAAGAGCAGGCCGCTGGCCTACGGCTTGGCTGCGTACACCTACCTGCTGGCGGCTTGAGAATTTGCAGGAGGGTCGGCCAGAGAAGATGATGCGCCACCTCTTTGGCTTAGGCTTCTTTTGTTCCGGGCCCAGGAAGCAAGTACTGTGCTAGCCCTCCGTTTCAGCTTTACAGTTGGCTTAACAGGCATCAGCCGTAAGCTGACAGCCGCTGGCCGTTTCTGGATGCTGATATTGCTCAGTAGGTGCTGTTTTTAACACTGTGATTCATGTTCGGGCAAAAATGTTCCACGTGAAACATTTTTGTTACTTGGGGCCATACACTTTTAGCAGAAGCTCATTGTAGGCCTCCAGCAAGGCGATATACTTCGTTTGCAAAGCTAAAAGCTGCTTAGAAGGGTCAGAATCGGGGTTTTGAGCGGGTGTTACACGATGTGTAACATTATGTGTAACACTTGAACGAGCAATAGGTGTTACAAATGGCAGAGAAGATTGTTCAGCAATCGTAAAGTCGTGTGAAAAATCGTGCCCAATAATTTGACCAATGCTCTTTACAAAATTGGCGTCCAGTGTATCATCCTTAAACTTACGATAGATAGTCGGACGTGTAATGCCGAGCTCTTCCACGATACGCGTGATGGAAATACCGCTGTTTTTGATGGCTTCCTGCAGTATTTCGCCCTGATGCGGCATGAAGTGTATAGCTTAGATGAGTTACAGTGCAAAGATGTAATTCGTAACCTTGCAAACCAAATTTGTCTTACACTAATTATTGCGAAGAGAGAATCAGTGAGAAGCGGGCACTGTAACGTTACCGCGTATCATATAAAAAATGTACGATACAGTGTAACGAACAGGTCGTATTACACACGACTGTAACGCCAGGGCATACATTATTTACTTCTACCCAACAGCTGCAACAAGCGATTGGGGTAGTCGGTGGTGATGCCATCTACTCCCCAGCAGGCTACCTGCCGTAAGTCAGCCACGTAGTTTACCGTCCAGGGCACTAGGCGCAGGCCCGGATAAGCGAGCCGCAGCTCTTGTACCATCGCCGCCGACAGGAGCGTGAAATCGGGACCAAGGGTATCGGGTATAAAGCCCAGCTGCCGGAGGCAAACGAGTAAAGACTGCGCAGGCCTTTCGACAAGCAGACACTGCCTGAGCAAGGGCGCAGCCTGCCGGGCATACTGTAGCACGCGCGGGTCGAAGCTGAGCAGCGTAGTACGTGAAAGCAGTTGCGCCGCGACCAGCTCAGCCACTACCAAATCGACGAAAAAGGCCGGCCGTGGATGAAAAATATCGTCTCCGGCCGGACTACTTTTCACCTCGACAGAATAGCCAACCGGAGGGCGCCGAAGGGTGTGGCAGGCTAGCTCGACCGCCTGCAACACCTCCCGTAGCAGCGGCCGGTAAGCAGGCACTGGCTGTTGAGAAGGAAAGTCGGGGTGCGGCTTCTCGCCCACGCGGCACTCCCGGATGGTCGCATAAGTCAGCTTATAGAGATTGAATTGCTGCGGCTGCCGCGGGTCGATGGCTTCGCCGGCGGGGCCGCTACCCAGGCTGGCCGACAGCCAGGGCTCGTGCGAGACTACTACCTGGTTGTCGTGCGAGATAACCACATCGAGCTCCAGCACATCTACTCCCAGCGCCAAGGCATGCAAAAAGGCCGGCAGGGTGTTCTCAGGCAGTAGGCCCCGGCACCCGCGATGGCCGTGGACTTCGAGAAAAGCGGCCCCGGAAAGAGCGACTGGGTAAGGTGGAAACTGCATAAGCACTTTGTACGCAGGCCGGGCAAAGGCGGCAGCCGCCGAAGTAAATTTGCAGGAGCTAGCACACCTGGCTTGCCTGGCAACGTGCCAGCTTTAGCCCGTGGCTACTCCTGTTTATATGAAGCGACTGCTACTACTTGTAGCGCTGCTGGCCCTGGTGGCGGGTGGCTATTACTACTTCAGCGCCCTGCGCAAAGGCCCCGAATACGCGCTGATACAGGCAGCAAACGCGACGCAAACGCATGACCTGGCTGCCTTCGAGCGCTACGTGGATGTAGATGCCCTGACGGGTCATTTGGTAGACGATGTGGCCAGCCAAAGCAATTTGCTGACTGCCCTGGTGCCGGGTGGCGGCCTGGCCTTACGCGGCGGCCTGGGGCTGCTTAAGCCACAGCTGGCCCAGGCAGCACACAAGGAAGTACAGCGCTACGTAGCGACCGGCTCGCTGGAAGCGGCGCAGGCAGCGGCTCCCAAGCGGCTGGTCAGTATCTCATTTCTTGGCCTGGCGAGTCACTTGTTCAGCCCCGACAGCAAGTTTAAGGGCGTGAAGTATTCGACTGATAAAGGCGATGAGGCGTTGGTTGGCCTGGAGTTTACGCAACCGCGCTACGACACCACTATGGTAGTTGAGGTAAAGCTGCTGAAAGAGCCTGATGGCCACTGGCAGGCCAAGCAGATTACCAATACCGGCGAGCTGGTGAAGTACGTAGCCCGGCTGGAGAAGAACCGTCTGCTGGGCGGCCAATAGCGGCTGAAGCACAGTCAATCGCCCGCTGGCACTGAATGCGCCAGACGCAAAAAAAGAGTCCCCCGCCAACAAGCAGGGGACTCTTTTTTGATGAAATAGGGTCGCAGCCTAGCTATTGCGACCGAAGATGTAGTAGATGAGCAGCCCGCCGAACGGGAAGAAGAAGATGATGGCCGCCCAGATTATTTTCTTGCCAATGTCCCAGGACTTACCAAATACATTGAAAATAGCTAATATATCCAGAATAAGTAATAGAATACCCCAGGGAGCAAGGCCGCCGTTAGCATTGAAGCGGTTGCAGCTGGTAGCCAGCAACAGCAGTGGCAGCAAGAGAGTGGCCAGCAGAGGCAGGCGCTCGGAAAAGGAACGAAGGGATTTCATGTGAAAGAAAGGCGTTTGGTGAAAGAATGTGGGATTTCTACGCGCCAGGCCCTCATATGGATATGCTATTTACCCCACTTACTGACTATCAGCCGCTTAAAATCTGTAAGCAACTACTTGCTGGAAAAAATTGGGTAAAACACCAGGCACCAGCGCAATGATAACAAGCACCCCGAAGAGCGCCCCGTAAAAGTGTGCGTCGTGGTTGACGTTATCGGCCCGCCGCCGACCCATGTAGTAGGAATAAGCGAGATAGAGCAAGCCGAACAGAAAGGGCTGAATGGGCACCGGAATCGGGAAAATGATGATGCCGCCGCCGTGGGTATTTACCGGAAAAAGCAGGATGCTGGCAAACAGCACCGACGCTACCCCGCCCGACGCCCCGCGGCTGCGGTAGTCGCGGTCGTCGCGGTGCTGAAAGTAGGTGGGCACATCCGACACAACAATGCCGCCCAGGTACAGGAGCAGAAACAAGCCCAAACCCGCGCCCGTGCCATACCGCTGCGCCAGCGTGGCCAGCACCACGGGGCTAAAGGAGTAAAAGGCAAACATATTAAAAAGCAGATGTGCCCAGTCGGCGTGCAGGAAGCCGGAGGTAAGCAGGCGGTACCACTGCCCGCTGGAGCGGGCCATCAGGTAGGGCTGCATAATCCAGGCGCGCATGAGGTCGGCGTTGGACCAGGCGTAGGCCGAGATGGCGACCGTGAGGCCGATAAGAATCAGAATGGGGTTGAGCACGGGTTCTTAGCTTTCGCGGTCCATGAGCTGGAGCGCGAGATGATGAAGGGGCTGCTTGCGCGCGGCAGGGGCCGCCACGCGCTCCAAATGCTGCAAAGCAGCCTGGAAGTAGTCGTTGATGAGGGCTTCGGTCTGAGGGCGGATTTCGAGCTCGTCGTAGATGCCACGCACGGCGCGCACCTTGGCATCGGCATCGGCCAGGGGCTGCCCGAGGTAGCGCGCCAGCGTGGCTTGCTGAGCCGGGTTGGCCTGGGCCTGGGCCGTCAGCAGCAGAAAGGTTTTCTTATCAGAGATAATGTCGCCGCCAACGCGCTTGCCGAAGGTCGCCGCGTCGCCATAAACATCGAGGAGGTCGTCGCGCAGCTGAAAAGCCAGGCCGATGTCGGTGCCGAACTGCCGCAGGTGCTCGGCATCTTCGGCCGAGGCGCCGGCCAGCACGGCTCCCAGCTCCAGCGCGAAGCCCAGCAGCACGGCCGTTTTCAGCCGAATCATGTCGAGATACTGCGCAATGGTAATGCTGGTATCAGTCTCAAAGTTCATGTCCCACTGCTGGCCCTCGCACACCTCGGCGGCAGTTTGGGAAAAGCGGCGCAGCACCTGGGGCAGCAGCGGCAGCGGTACGTTTTCGAATAACAATTCATAAGCCCGCACCAGCATCACGTCGCCCGACAGAATGGCTACGTTCGCGTTCCACTTCTCATGTACCGTAGGCTGCCCGCGCCGCAGCGGCGCCTGGTCCATCAGGTCGTCGTGGAGCAGTGTGAAATTGTGAAAGACTTCGGTGGCCAGCGCCGGCTTCACGAGCGGCACCAGGTCGTCGGTGAAAAGCTGACCGCCGAGCAGCGTGAGCAGAGGCCGCAGGCGCTTGCCGCCAAGGCTCATGATGTAGCGAATGGGGTCGTAGAGGGTGGCCGGCTGCTGGCCATAATCGAGCTGGCGCAGGGCCGTAGCCAGGAGAGTGGAGAGGTCGGGTTGCACGGGGGCAAAGGTCGTTTATACATATTTGTTATAGCGAGCGCAGCGCGGCAATCGCGCCTGAACGGCTCACATGAACTTCGTTCAGGCGCGATTGCCGCGCTGCGCTCGCTATGACCTGTTCAAACTATCGACGGGGCTTGCTACGCTCACGGCCGCTACCCTTGCTGCCTTTGTAACTACCGCCTTTGCTGTTGCCGTCGCGGTTGCGGGCGCTGCGGCCACCGCGGCCGGCTTCGCGCTCGGCGCGCTCGCGCTGCTTCACACTTTCGGGGCGGTTATCGACCAGCTCCATGTCGATGGTGCGGTCGAGCAGGTTGGCCGAAGTCACGATAACCTGCAGCTCGTCGCCGAACTGGATGATGCGCTTGGAGCCGCGGCCCACTATGCGGTAGTTTTCTTTATCCAGCTCCCAGGTATCGCCCGGAATATCAGAGATGCGAATCATGCCCTCGCACTTATTCTCTTCAATCTCGACGTAGATGCCCCGCTCGGTAAGGCCCGATACCACACCGGTAAACTGCTCGCCGATGTGCGTGCCGATGTACTCGACCTGCTTGTACTTGATGCTGGCGCGCTCGGCATTGGCGGCCAGCTTCTCGCGGGCTGAGGAGTGCTTGCACTCTTCCTCCACGGGCTCCACAGCTACATTCTTGCCGCCTTCCAGGTAGTGTTCCAGCAGGCGGTGGGCCATCATATCGGGATAGCGGCGGATGGGCGAGGTGAAGTGCGAGTAGTGCGCAAAGGCCAGCCCGAAGTGCCCCAGCGGCTCGGTAGTATAAATGGCCTTCGACATGGAGCGAATGGCCAGGCCCTGAATCACGTTTTGCTCGGCCTTGCCCACCACGTCTTCGCTGAGCTTATTAAGCTCGGTGCTGATTTTTTTCGGATTAGCCAGGTTGAGCTTGTAGCCGAATTTCTGAGCAAAAAGCGCGAAGTTTTCGAGGCGGTCGGGGTCGGGCGCGTCGTGGGTACGGTACACCATCGTGAAGCGCGGCTTGGTTTTCTTGAGACCAAACACGAACTCGGCCACCCGCTTGTTGGCAAGCAGCATAAACTCCTCGATGAGCTTGTGCGCGTCCTTGCGCTCCTTCACGTACACGCCGAGGGGCTTGCCATCAGGACCCAGCTTGAACTTCACTTCCTGGGTTTCGAAGCTGATAGCGCCCTTGCGGAAGCGCTCGGCCGAAAGCTTTTTGGCCAGCCGGTTGAGCAGGTTGATTTCTTCGGCGTAATCGCCCTCGCCGGTTTCGATGCGCTCCTGGGCTTCCTCGTAGCTGAAGCGGCGGTCGGAGTGAATGACGGTTTTGCCAAACCACGACTCGTGCAGCTTGCCTTTCTCATCAATCTCAAACACGGCCGAGAACGTTAGCTTATCCTCGTTGGGCCGCAGCGAGCAGAGGCCATTGGAGAGGTTCTCGGGCAGCATCGGAATCACGCGGTCTACCAGGTACACCGAAGTGGCGCGGCTCTTGCCTTCGCGCTCCAGCTCGGTTCCCAGCCGCACGTAATGCGTTACGTCGGCAATGTGTACGCCCACTTCATAATGCCCGTTTTCGAGCGTGCGCAGGCTTAGGGCATCGTCAAAGTCCTTAGCGTCGGCCGGGTCAATGGTGAAGGTGGTAATCGCGCGGAAGTCGCGCCGCCGGGCAATTTCCTCCTGGGTCACTTCGGTCGGAATGGCATCCGCTTCCGCTTCCACTGCCGACGGAAACTCGAAGGGCAGGCCAAACTCGGCCATGATGGCGTTTATCTCGGCCTCGTTCTGGCCGGCCGCGCCGAAGTTGCGAATGACGGTACCAACCGGGTTGCGGCCCTGCCCCTCGTGCTCGGGAAACTCGGTGATGCGCACCAGCACCTTGTCGCCGTTGCGCGAGTCGTGCAGCTCCTGGGGTGGCACCATTACGTCGAAATACGCCTTGCGGCTATCGGGCTTCACGAAGCCAATGGAGCCCTGCACCTGCAGGCGGCCCACCACTTCGGAGCGCTGGCGCTTGAGCACTTCCACTACGTCGCCGGTGAGGCGGCCGTCGCGCATGCCGCGCAGCCGCACCCGTACCAGGTCGCCATCCAGGGCGTAGCGCAGCTGGTCGGTAAACACGCGGATGTCGTCGCCCTGCCCATCTTCGCGCACCACAAAGGCAAAGCGCGGGGTAGCCAACGAAACTGTGCCGATTACGGTATTGCTATCGCGCACCGGGCGCCGGTCGGGGCCATCGCCCGGATGGTCGAAGCCCGCCGAGCGGCGGCGGTGAATAATAGGGTCCTGCCCAAACTCATCGTCGGGCACTATGGCGGCAACTGGCGCTTTTTTAGCCGGTTTCCGGCCCTTGGCGGCGCTGGCGGCTACTTGCAGGTCGGTTGGGTTGGCCAGGCGGTATTCGTCGTTCTGAAGCAGCTCCAGGCGGCCGGTTTTGCGCAGGGTTTTGAGGTGGGCAAACAGCTCTTCGCGCTGGTCTTTGGTAGTAATGCCGAGGCGGCGCGAAAGCTGGCGGTAAGCCAGCACCTTGCCGGGGTTATCGGCAAACTGCCGGTACACAATTTCCTGGCTGATGCTGGCCGCGGCAGCGGGAGCCGCCTTCGCGCGAGCGGCGCGGGGGGCGGCGGGGTCTTGGGGGTTTTTCATGGGGTAAAAAAGACGGCCGCCGGACAGCTTGGGGTAAGATTGACGAAGGCGACGCGTGGGTAAATGTAGAAGCGGGACTTAATCTCCGCTCACCGTATGAACGGCGATAGATAAAGGATGTTCGCAGGGTCTGGAAGACGAGCTTAAACCAGACCGTGCAGCGCAAGCGGCCAGACAGAAATAAGCCCCGCTACTACCCTACCCGCGCCGGGTCGTCGCTCGGAATCGCAGCCAGCAGCTGCTGCGTGTACGGGTGTTGCGGCCGGGCGTACACCTCAGCGGCGGGACCACTCTCCACCATTTTGCCCTGGCTCATCACCAGCAGCCGGTCGCTCATAAACCGGGCCACCGACAAGTCGTGGGTAATGAAGAGATAGGTGATGCCCAGCTCGCGCTTGAGGTCGTTGAGCAGGTTGAGCACCTGCGCCTGCACCGACACATCGAGGGCCGACACCGACTCATCGCACACAATGAGCTTGGGGCGCAGCGCCAGCGCCCGCGCAATGCAGATGCGCTGCCGCTGCCCACCGCTGAACTCGTGCGGGTAGCGCTGCTCGGCATCGTCGCTCAGGCCCACCGTGCGCAGCAGCTCGCGCACCCTGGCCTTTTGCTCGGTGCGGCTGCCGCCTACCCCGTGCACCCGCAGCGGCTCCAGGATGGCTTCACCCACCGTGAGCATGGGGTTCAGGGCCGCGTACGGGTCCTGAAACACGAGCTGAAACTCGCGCCGACGGTGACGCAATTCGCCGGCCGGCAGGCGGGCCAGGTCAGTGCCTTCAAACAGGATGCGGCCCGCGGTTGGTTCCGTGAGGCGTAGTAAGGCCCGCCCGAGCGTGGTTTTGCCGCAGCCCGACTCGCCTACGAGGCCCACCGTTTCGCCCGGATAGATAGTAAAGCTGACATCATCAACGGCGCGCACAAACTCGGTAGTGCGCGAGAAAAAGCCTTTGCGCACGGGGAAATACACGCGTAGGTTTTCGACTTGCAGAAGCGGCGCGGCGACCGTGGAACATAGATTTTGTTCCACGGGGAACGCTTTGGCAGTGTCAGAATTGCTTCGTAACTGTGTCACACCGGGCTGCAGGGCCTCCGGGGCTGCTCCGGCAGTTCTGGCTACCAGGTTACCGGCTGCATCAACCACCATAAAATCAGCTACTACCGGCAGGCGGCTACAGCCAATCGACAGACGCGGCCGGCACGCCAGCAGGCCCCGCGTGTACGGATGTTGGGGCTGGGTAAAGAGGTCGAGTACTGTTCCCTGCTCCACTACCCGGCCACGGTACATCACCAGAATGCGGTCGGCAATCTCGGCCACTACCCCCAGGTCGTGGGTGATAAAAAGCACCGCCGTGCCGTGTTCGCGGCGCAGGTCGCGGATAAGCTGGAGGATGCGCGCCTGCACCGTCACGTCGAGCGCCGTGGTCGGCTCATCGGCAATGAGCAGCGCCGGGCGGCAGGCCATGGCCATGGCAATCATCACGCGCTGCTTCTGGCCCCCGCTTATTTCGTGCGGGTAGGCTTTAAAAATCTGGGCCGGGCGCGGCAGCTGCGCCTCGGTAAACAACTCGATGGTGCGGGCTTCGGCCTCCTTCCTGCTCAGTGAAGTATGCAAAAGCAGGGCCTCCACCACCTGGTAGCCGCAGGTCAGCACGGGGTTCAGGGAGGTCATGGGCTCCTGAAAAATCATGCTGATGTCGTTGCCCCGCACCTGCTGCAGCTGCGCTTCGCTGAGCTGGAGCAGGTCCACTTCACCCAGCTTTTCCGATTCGAACCGGGCACTGCCCTTTTCGATATGCGCGGCCGGCTTTTGCAGCAGGCCCAGCAGCGCCAGCGAGGTTACCGACTTGCCCGAGCCCGACTCGCCCACAATCGCTACTACCTCTCCCCTGTTCACCTCAAACGACACGCCCGCCACGGCGCGGGTACTGCCGCGCTGCGAATGAAAGTCGATGGTGAGGTCCTGAACGGAGAGGAGCGGCATTTAGCGTATTTTTATTATATAATAAATATTCTATATAAATTCTGTAGTATCGACCGGGGCCACTACGGCATTTTGCGCCTGCGTTTGCTTGAAAAACCGGCCTTGCAGCAGCAGAATCAGTGCCACGCCGATGAAAATAGAAGAATCAGCCAAATTGAAGATAGGCCAGAGCGACACGTACTTCCCTCCTACCAGCGGCCAGGCAGCGGGCAGAAAGCCCTCGTAGATATCGACATAAATCATGTCGATAACCTGCCCGAAAAACCAGGGCGTGGGCGAGCCAAAGGGCGCATTATGGTAGATAACACCGTAGAAAACCGAGTCGACTACGTTGCCCACGGCCCCGCCCAGAATAAGCGCCATGCAGGCAATAAAGCCCGCAGCCGCCCGATGCCGCCACAAATACACGATGTAATAGCTGATGCCGCCGGCCGCCAGCAGCCGAAACGCCGTGAGCACCAGCTTGCCGTAGGGCGGGGGCAGCAGCTCGACCCCGAAAGCCATACCGGGGTTAAGCGTATAGTGCAGCTTAAACCAGTGGCCGATGAGCGAAATCTCGCCGGCGAGCCCCGGCTGCATATGCTTATGCACCAGATATTTAGAAAGCTGGTCGAGGCCAATAACCAGCAACGCCAGCAGGAAAAAAGGCAAAACGCTACCCCGGCGCGCCGGGTAGTGCGGGGGCTGATAAGAGGAATCCACGGATAAGTCGGTCGGCACAGGTGAAACTCGGGTTGCTTTGTACTGTTTTATACCGAATTAGAAGGTTTCAAAACCTTTAAAAGCGGCGAAAAATTGGCTTTGTACGAAAGAAAACCCGGCCGCATCCTCCGATGCAGCCGGGCCTCTTACACTCAGGTAGTTACTACGGTTACCTTGGCCGGCACCGAGAAGTCGTCAAACTCCAGCACTGCGCCGCCGGCTACTTCCGGCACGAATTCCAGGCGCTGGGCCTGCACTTCTTCGCGGATGTAGTCGCCAAACGAGGCTACTGCCGCTTGCAGCTCGGCGGGCGCCGTGGCGGCCAATGCAACATCGATGCGGTCCTGCACTTCCAGGCCCGAGTCTTTGCGCAGGTTCTGGAGACGGTTGACCAGCTCGCGGGCCAAACCTTCCTGACGCAATTCATCGGTAAGGGTCACGTCGAGCGCCACGGTGAGCGGGCCGTCGGTAGCCACGAGCCAGCCGGGCAGGTCCTGGGTCCGGATTTCAACTTCGTCGAGGTGCAGCGTGAGGGGTTCGCCCTCCACCTCTACAGCTAGCTCGCCCTGCTTTTCGAGCTGGCTCAGCTCGTCGGGACTCAGGGTTTGGATACGGGCACCCACGGCTTTCAGGCGCGGGCCATATACCTGGCCGAGGCGCTTGAAATTGGGCTTCACCGACTTCACCAGCACCCCGCTGGTGTCGTCCAGAAACTCGATGTGCTTCACGTTCACCTCAGCGCAAATCAGGTCTTCGACCTTGCCCACCTGCTCCTTGGTCGTGTCGTTGAGCACCGGCACCAGGATGCGCTGCAAGGGCTGGCGCACTTTCAGCACCGACTTCTTGCGCAGCGAGTGGGTAAGGGAGCTGATGCGCTGGGCCAGCTCCATGCGCTCTTCCAAGGCCTTGTCGATGAGCGAGGTATCGGCCTCGGCCAGGTAGGTCAGGTGCACCGATTCGGCGGCGACCTGGCCTTTGGTCAGGTTGCCGTAGAGCCAGTCGGCAAAGAAGGGTGCGATGGGCGCCATGAGCTGCGCCACGGTGCTCAGGCATTCGTGCAGCGTTTCGTAAGCAGCTTGCTTATCGGTGATTAGCTCGCCTTTCCAGAAGCGGCGGCGCGACAGGCGCACGTACCAGTTGGAAAGCTGGTCGGTCACGAAATCCTGGATGGCGCGGGCGGCTTTCGTGGGGTCGTAGCTGTCGTAGTGGCCGCGCACTTCGGCCAGCAGGCTCTGCAGTTTGCTTAGTATCCAGCGGTCGAGCTCGGAGCGCTCGGCTACGGGCACGCTCGGCGCGCTGCCCAGCCGGAAGCTGTCCAGGTTGGCGTAGAGGGCGAAGAAGGAGTACGTATTGAAGAGGGTGCCGAAGAAGCGCCGCTGCACTTCCGTAATGCCGGCCGGGTCAAACTTGAGGTTGTCCCACGGTGGCGCGTTGGCAATCATGTACCAGCGGGTGGCGTCGGGGCCGTACTGCGCGATGGTGGCAAACGGGTCCACGGCATTGCCGAGGCGCTTGCTCATCTTGTTGCCGCTCTTGTCGAGCACCAGGCCGTTGGCAATCACGTTTTTGAAGGCCACCGAGTCTTCCAGCATCACGGCCAGCGCGTGCAGCGTGAAGAACCAGCCGCGCGTCTGGTCCACGCCTTCGGCAATGAAGTCGGCGGGGAAATTCTTCTCGAAAATAGCTTTGTTTTCCATCGGATAGTGCCACTGCGCATACGGCACAGCGCCCGAGTCGAACCACACGTCGATGAGGTCGGGCTCGCGGTACATGGGCTGGCCGCTGGGCGAAACGAGGAAAATATCATCGACATACGGGCGGTGCAGGTCGATTTTTTCGCCGTTGGCGTAAGGGTTGTGAGTCATGACTTCGGCCGCTACGGCCTTGTCAATCTCTGCCTTCAGTTCGGCGATGCTGCCAATGCAAAGTTCCTCGGTGCGGTCCTGGGTGCGCCAGATGGGCAGCGGCGTGCCCCAGTAGCGCGAGCGACTGAGGTTCCAGTCGACCAGGTTTTCGAGCCAGTTGCCGAAGCGGCCGGTGCCGGTGCTTTCGGGCTTCCAGTTGATGGTTTTGTTAAGCTCGATGAGCCGGTCTTTCACGGCCGTAGTCTTGATAAACCACGAGTCGAGGGGGTAATAAAGGACAGGCTTATCGGTGCGCCAGCAGTGCGGATAGGTGTGCTCGTACTTCTCGGTTTTGAAGGCCGTGCCGTTGGTGCGCATCCGGATGGCGATGCTCTCATCCAATGTTTTATAGTCGGCGCCGCTTTGGTCGTGGCCGTCGTAGTTCTTCACCCAGCGGCCGCCAAACTCGCCCATCTGGGCCACGTAGCGGCCCGTGCGGTCCACGATGGGCCCGAGCTTGCCCTGGTCGTCGGGCACCATGAGCGCGGGGATGCCGTTGAGCTGCGCTACCCGGAAGTCGTCGGCGCCAAACGTAGGCGAGATGTGCACGATGCCGGTGCCGTCTTCCGTCGTCACGAAGTCGCCGGGGATAACGCGAAAGGCGTTTTCCTCGCCTTCGAAGTGCGGGAAACCAGCTTCGGGGCCGAACAGGCGCTCGTAGTGAATGCCTACTAGGTCGGCACCGGTAAATTCGGCTTCGATAAACCAAGTGCCAATACGTCCCTTCAAATCACGCGCATCTGCACCATGAGCAAAGTATTTATCAAACAATGCTTTCGCCAGAATTACATAGATTCTCTCCTTTGTGTATGGGTTGATTGTATCAACCAGATAATACACGATATTTTTCCCAACAGCTAGCCCAGTATTAGCTGGAAGAGTCCAGGGAGTGGTCGTCCAAGCTAATACATAGATTGGCGTTTGGAATTGTTCACCAGAGAGTTGTACGTCATCTTGGTTTGACTTAAATAACCATTCCGACTTCTCATCACGCACCACCTTAAACTGCGCCACCACGGTCGTGTCTTTCACGTCCTTGTACGTACCGGGCTGGTTCAGCTCGTGCGAGCTGAGGCCGGTGCCAGCGGCCGGCGAGTAGGGCTGAATGGTGTAGCCTTTGTAGAGCAAGCCCTTGTCGTAGAGCTTCTTGAGCAAGGCCCAGCAGCTCTCGATATACTCGGGCTCGAAGGTGATGTAGGGGTCGTCGAGGTCCACCCAATAGCCCATTTGCTGGGTCAGCTCGTCCCACTGCGCCTTGAAGCGCATCACGGTTTCGCGGCAGCGCTGGTTGTATTCTTCGACGCTGATTTTGTGGCCGATATCCTCCTTCGTGATGCCCAGCTCCTTTTCCACCTGCAGCTCGATGGGCAGGCCGTGGGTGTCCCAGCCGCCCTTGCGGGGCACCTGCTTACCGAGCTGCGTCTGGTAGCGACAGAAGATGTCTTTCACCGCCCGCGCCATCACGTGGTGAATGCCGGGCTGGCCGTTGGCCGAGGGCGGGCCCTCGTAAAACACGAACGTGGGCTGGCCCTCGCGGCTGCTCACGCTCTTCTCAAAGATACCGTTGGCTTCCCAATAGGCCCGCACATCGGTGGCGAGCTTGGCGTAGTCGAGCGGCTGCTTGTATTCGGGGTAAGTCATTGCTATCAGCTATTCATCGCCCGTCATGCTGAGCTTGTCGAAGCATCTCTACCGCGCCGTTGGATTAGTGACCCTAACGGCGTGGTAGAGATGCTTCGACAAGCTCAGCATGACGTTCTTTTTGCTTTAATTCAGGTAGTGCTAAGTCGTTTTTACTTTGGCCCGCTCTACGCTCAGGCGTTGCAGATTCTGGTCCATGTCGTCGTCTTCCTCGTGGTAGTTATCGTCGTAGTGGCGGATAGGGGCGTTGTCCGGGATTTTCTCGTCCTTGCCGTGCTCAAAGGTCACGAGCAGCGCGGGAAGCAGCACGAGGTTGGAGAAATTAGTTATCAGCAGCGACGCTCCCATGAGCACACCCAGCGCCTTGGTGCCGCCAAACTCGCTGAAGGCGAAGATGCTAAAGCCAATAAAAAGCACAATACTGGTGTATATCATACTGGTACCCGCCTCGCTCAGCGTATTGGTAATGGCATCGGTAACCGTGCGGCCGGCCATGGCCATCTCCTGCCGGAACTTGGCCAGCAGGTGAATGGAGTTATCGCCATCAATACCCAGCGCAATCACGAAAATGAGGGCCGTACTAGGCTTGAGCGCGATGCCGAAATACCCCATAATGCCGGCCGTGAGGGCCAGGGTAAACAGGTTAGGCGTGAGGGCATAAAAGATGGTACGAAACGAGCGGAACAGCAGCAGTACCACCACCGCTACCAGCCCGAAGGCCCACATCAGGCTTTCGCGCAGCGTGCCGATAACGTACTCGTTGCCTTTGGTAAAGATGACCGTGGTGCCGGTGCGCGTCACTTTCATGCCCGAATTGGCGAAGATGCGCTTCATGGCCGGCTCAATGCGGCGCATTATCAGCGTATCGAGCTTGTGCGAGCCAATGTCGGCTATTTTGAGGCTGATACGGGCTTTTTGCGAGTTCTTATCGACGAAGCTGTTGAGCAGCTTGTTCATCGAGCTGCCGGCCGTGCCCTGGGCGGCCGTGGTTTTGGTCGAGTCGGGGCTAGCTTTGGCTGTACTCCCCTGGGAGTTGGCCAGGTAGCTCAGGATGAAGTTCTTATCATCATTATTGGGCAGGCGGTAAAACTCGGGCTGCCCGTTGTAGAATGCCTGGGTCGCCGCCTTGATAAAGGTAACTATGCTGATGGGCGGCGAAAGCTCGGGCTGAGTGCGCAGGAAGCGCTCGAACTGGTCGATTTTCTGCAGATTGGGCAGCTTGAGCAGGCCCTTGGGCTTGCCGGTATCTACCACAAACTCGAGCGGCATTACGCCGCTGAAGTGCGCCTGAAAGAAATCCAAATCGGTATTGACCGAGCTGGATTTGGGCAGGTCATCCACCATAAACGACACGGCCTCAATCTTACGAATACCTACGCCCGCGATAACGAGCAAACCCAGCGCTGCCAGGTAAATCGTGCCGCGCTTGTGCAGCACAATGTGGTCGAGAAAGTGGACAATGCCCAGCAAGGGCTTCGAGTCGAGGTGTTCGAGCTGCTTTTCGGTAGGCGGCGGCAGATAAGTAAACACCGCCGGAATCATGATAAAGCTGATGATGAAGGCGATGAAGATGTTAATCGTCGCCACCATGCCAAACTGGTAAAGAATGGCAATATCGGTAAAAGTGAATACCACGAAGCCAATGGCCGTGGTCGTATTATTCATGAGCGTGATGAGGCCGATTTTGCGGATTACCCGCGTCATGGCCAGTATCTGGTTGCCCGATTTGCGGTAGTCGTAGTGGTAGCGCGAGAGCAGGTACGTGCAGTTGGGCACCCCGATTACCACCAGAATACTCGGGATGAGGCCCGTAAGCAGGTTTATCTTATATCCTAAAAGCACTATACTCCCCACGCAGCAAATCATCACGATGACAACTACCAGCAGCGGAAAAACCACGGCCGACCACGTTCTGAAGAACAGAAACAGCGTGATACCCATCACGATAACTACCAGCATGGCGAAGAACTTCATCTCGCCGGCCACTTTGCTCGTCATCGTGGAGCGCACGTAGGGCAGGCCGGCGTAGTGCATCTTGATGCGGGTATTCTTCTCAAACCGCTCGGCGTGGCCCAGAATATGGTTCATCACGGCCTGCCGGCGGTTGGAGTTCAGGTACCTGGGGTCGAGGGTGACGGCCAGCAGCGTGGCGCCGGTGCGCGGGGCAATAATCTGCCCTTTATAAAACTCGATGCTGTTGACCACCCGCATCAGCGAGTCGAGCTCGTGCTGCGAGCGCGGCGCCGCCTTGAAGATGGGCGTGGTCACAAACTTCGAATTGACCGTATCCTTTTCAATCTGGATAAGGCGCGTTATGCCGAGCACACCGCTCACCCCTTCCACTTTGGCCAACGTATCGGTGAGCTGGTGCAGCTGGTTGAACTTGGCCAGCTGGTACACCGAGCTGTCCTGCATCCCGAGCACGAGAATGTTGCCATCTTCGCCAAAAGTCTTTTTGAACTGCTGGAAGTACACCATGTCGGGGTCCTTCGGGCTCACCACCTGGGCAAAGTCGTAGGTCATCTCCACATCTTTGGCCTCCCAGGCCATAAACACGGTAAACACGGCAATCAGGCCCAGCAGCCACTGCCGGTACTTGATGATACAGAGGGCGATATGTCCCCACATAAGCTTAGAAGATTAGCGAAGCAGATTCAACTACTTCAATGCAGTCGGGAAAGATGCGTACCAAGCGGCAGTCAGGCTGCCTGCTAGCATCGCGGGCGGCGGCCCACCAGTGTTGCAAAATGCTCCACATTTCTTGGCGTGAGGCCCGACCCACACACAAAATGATTACAACCGGCGGCCCACTGACTAAAGCCAGTTTCTCAAAATCGCCGTCCTTGGTTACGATGGTTAAGTTATGTGCATGAGCATAGTTCCACACTAAGCTGTTGTGCCATTCATCATCAGGCAGAAAGATACAGGATTCGTTATGCCAGAAGCGCAACCGCTTGGGTAGATTAGCATCAATCAGAAATTCAGGCATTTATCTGTTATTTACAACCTATACGCCTTCTTTGCCGAGCCCGTTACTGCACCCGCAAGAAGAATTCAAGCCGCAGCTGGCAAATAGACGCGATGGTGTAAAGCTTCAAGAGCAGTTTTCAAAGCAAAATGCTGACATGCCTCAATATCTGCCAGTTCCAGAAAATCATAGTCCTCTAGTATCTCCTCCGGCTTATCACCAGCCGCCAGAAACTCCAACACAGTCTGCACTGTAAGGCGCTTGCCTCGAATGGTCGGCTTACCCCCGCACAAGTCGGGGTGAACGGTAATACGGTCGTGAATGTAGCGCAGCATAATGAGAAACAGCTAAGAATGAAGCGTAACGTAGCTCAGGGGCAGAAGGTGCACCCTACAGCTTGGCAAACACCGTCTTGAAACTCACGGCGTCCCCAATGTAGCTCCGCAAGGCGCTGATGGGCATCCGGGTTTGCGCGCGGGTGTCGCGGTGGCGCACCGTCACGGTATCGTCTTCCAGGGTCTGGCCATCGACTACAATACAAAAGGGCGTCCCGATTAGGTCCTGGCGGGTGTAGCGCTTGCCGATGGCATCCTTGTCTTCGATTACCAGGCGGAAGTCGAAGCGCAGGTCGTCGAAAATCTGCTGGGCTTTTTCGGGCATGCCGTCCTTGCGCACCAGCGGGAAGATGGCCGCCTTGATGGGTGCCACCGCCGGGTGCAGCTTCAGCACGGTGCGCTGCTTGGTGGTTTGGGCGTCGCCCTCCCCTTCCGTGATGGTTTCTTCCTGGAACGCCTGGCAGAGCGTGGCCAGAAACAGGCGGTCAGCCCCTACTGAGGTTTCAACTACGTAGGGCACGTAGTTGCCGTAGGGCTTGCCGGTGGCCTCGTCGATGTCGTTGTCGAAATACTGCTGCTTCTTGCGGCTCAGGTGCTGGTGCTGGGTCAGGTCGAAGTCAGAGCGCGAGTGGATGCCCTCAATTTCCTTGAAGCCGAAGGGAAACTCGTACTCAATGTCCACAGCGGCCTTGGCGTAGTGGGCCAGCTTGTCGTGGTCGTGGAAGCGCAGCTTGTCGGCCGGCAGGCCGATGGCCTCGTGAAAGCGGCGGCGGGCGGCCTTCCAGGTGTCGTACCACTCCCCTTCCGTGCCGGGCCGCACGAAAAACTGCATCTCCATCTGCTCGAACTCGCGCATCCGGAAAATGAACTGCCGGGCCACAATCTCGTTGCGGAAGGCCTTGCCGATTTGGGCAATGCCGAACGGAATTTTCATCCGGGCCGACTTCTGCACGTTCAGGAAGTTAACAAAAATACCCTGGGCCGTTTCGGGCCGCAGGTACACGGGCGGCGCGTCCGAGTCGACGGCCGAGCCCTGCGTGGAAAACATCAGGTTGAACTGGCGTACTTCCGTCCACTTGCCGGTGCCGGAAACGGGGCACAGAATCTTCTCATCGATGATGAGCTGGCGCACGCCGGCCAGGTCGTTGGCGGTGAGCAGGCGGCCCAGCTCGGTGGTGAGGGCGGCGCCCCGCGCCGGGTCGCCGGCCTTTTCGTACTCGGCGGCTTTCTCTTCGAGCAATACATCGGCGCGGTAGCGCTTCTTACTGTCGAGGTTATCGATGAGCGGGTCGTTGAAGCCCGCTACGTGGCCGCTGGCCTCCCAGGTTTGCGGAGCCATGAAGATGGCGGCGTCGAGGCCTACCACGTTGCCGTGCAGCTGGGTCATGGCTTCCCACCACAGGCGCTTGAGGTTGTTTTTCAGCTCCACGCCGTTGGGGCCGTAGTCGTACACGGCGGCTAGGCCATCGTAGATTTCCGAAGACTGGAACACGAAGCCGTATTCCTTGGCGTGGGCAACGATATCTTTTAGCTGGGTGCTTTCGGGGGCAGTAGTGGGCTTGCTCATAAGCAGCAAAGGTAGACCACGGATTAGCGCGGATTTAATCAGATTCCACGGATTTTGTGGACGGCACCGGTTCTGCACCGTACAAGCCGTTCCCAACAGTGGGTGGCATGAGCCGAATCGGGCGCACGGCCGGCAAGTCAGCGCGTTCAAAGCCGCCCAAAGCCGCCCACAAAATCCGTGGAATCCGATTAAATCCGCGCTAATCCGTGGTCATAATTCGGTAACATGACGCTAGCATGATACCGGGTTAATTTTGTGCGCCGGTTTCCCACTCCGGCTCCCCTTATGTTCGGACTTGAACCCCATGTGCTGCTGCTACTAGCCCTGTGCCTGCTGGCCGCTTGCGCGTTTGAATTTGTCAACGGCTTCCACGACACGGCCAATGCCGTGGCCACCGTCATCTACACCAACACGCTGCGGCCCTGGGTAGCCGTGGTCTGGTCGGCTTTCTGGAACTTTATCGGGGTTTTTGCCGGCGGTATCGGCGTCGCGATGGGCATTGTGTACCTGCTGCCCGTCGAAAGCCTGGTCGACCAAAATGTGTACCACGGCATTGCAATGGTGGGCGCGCTCATCGTGGCGGCCATTATCTGGAACGTGGGCACCTGGTACTACGGCATTCCGTCGTCGAGCTCACACGCGCTTATCGGCTCCATTCTCGGGGTAGGTATAGCGTTTTCGCTATTACCGGGTGGCAAGGGCGCGGCCGTGAACTGGAGCAAGGCCGGCGAAAGCGGCATGGCGCTGCTGCTCAGCCCCATCCTGGGCTTTAGCTTCACTATTCTGATGATGTTTCTGCTCAAGCGCTTCTCGCCGAGCAAAGCCCTTTTTAAGGAGCCGCACAAGCGCAAGCCGCCGCCCCTCTTTATCCGCCTTACCCTCATTACTACCTGCACGCTGGTGAGCTTTTTTCACGGCTCTAATGATGGGCAGAAGGGCGTAGGACTTATCATGCTGATTCTCATTGGCATTGTGCCTATTCATTTTGCGCTCGACAATTCGAAGAATCCGCTTGACCTGCGCGACTCGCTTGCCAAAGTCGAATACGTCATCAAACGCGTGAACGCCGCCGAGCTAACCACCGCCGACCAGAAGCTGCTCACGGAAGTACGCGCCCAAACGGCCGACCTCGACCGGGTATTTGCAGGCAAGAATAAGGTGGAAGACCTGCCCACCAACGCGCGCTTCGAGATTCGGCGCGACATCCTGCTACTGGCCAACCGTGGCAAAAAACTCCTCGGCTCCGAGCATATCAGCCTCAGTACTGCCGACCGCAATACCTACGACGATGCCGTAAAAAGCATGAAGGGCTTTACCGATTACGCGCCCTGGCAGGTGCTGCTGATGGTATCACTTTCGCTGGCCTGCGGCACCATGATTGGCTGGCAGCGCATCGTTAAAACCATCGGCGAGCGCATTGGCAAAGAGCACCTCACCTACGCCCAGGGCGCCAGCTCCGAGCTCGTGGCGGCCGCGATGATTGGGGTAAGCACGCAGTTTGGCCTGCCCACCTCCACTACCCACGTGCTGACCTCGTCTATCGCCGGCTCGATGGTAGCCAGCCGCGGCGTTAAGAACATCAACCCCCAGATGGTGCGCAGCATCGCCCTGGCCTGGGTACTTACCCTACCCGTGACGATGGTGCTGGCCGGTGGCTTGTTCCTGCTTTTTCGCGCTATCAGCGGGTAAATAGCTCAGCCACTGTGGCCCCAACCGGCGTTGTTTACCCCAAAAAGCCAACCCGGTTAGGGTTGGCTTTTTTGCTAGGTAACTTGGCTAAGTTTTTTCCCGATAACCTGGGAATAATCCCAGGTTCACCGAGTTATCAACTTATCCACACTAAAAAACGCCTTTTTTGTGGATAACTCTTAACTTGCCAGGACAGATACTGGACAATGCCGGGAAGTTTCAGGCTTTCCGGCAGGTGGCCTATTTAGGCCACTGCACTTCCAGGTCGTCGTTGATGAAGACGCCAAAGTTGACAAACTGCAACTGGCCCTCTTCGAAGTACATATCAATCATCGACTTTTCGTAGGAGAGCCGAACCTCCCCGCCTTCCATGGTTTCGATTTCGGGCGATGCCTGGCCGTTGCGCTGCATAAGGGCCTTAATCTGATCGAGCGGCCGGCCGTGAATAGCTTCGCCAAACAAGCGCAGGTTGGGATTATCCGTCTCAATGCAGCTCAGGCGGAAGTCGTCCTCGCGGTCGAAATACAGCGAAAGTAAGTGGTCGTCTTCGTAGTAGTTCCAGGCCTGGTGCTCAAATTCGTCTTCGTCTTCCGACTCATCGATTTCCTCGGGCTCGCCCACCAGGGTGCGCACTTCGTCCATGGTAGTGCCGAAGCGCAAAGGGCCCATGCCGGTGCCCAGGATAATTTCGTTTTCCTCGATGCTGCTGGGAGTGGTGCTAGGGGTGCTCATGCGTATAGGATGTTGAAGTTGGTGCAAAGGTAGCCCGTTGGGCAGTGACTACTTCCCGTATCGGGCCTCGAAGGCGGCTTTCTGACGCTGATACTCGGGCTGGGCTTTCGCCTCGTCCCACTTCTGCTTAAAAATAGCGGCGGCTTCTACTTTATCCGCATCGGGCCGGGCGGTGCGGGGTAGCTCGGGGCGGCCGTGGGCCCCGCTCTGGCCTTTTTTATCGGCCGGCACGGGGCCCGCGTACTTTTTACCGCCGGTATGATTGGCATAGCGCCGGGCGCGGGTAAAGCCCATCTGCAAAAACTTGCGGGCCATGTCAGCCCCCACAAAGTCGTCATTCTGCAAATAAGCCTCGAAGAGCGCCCAAATGGCCGCCGCCGACGCCCGGGCCGCGGCGGCATCCTTGAAGCGCCAGTGCGGCAGGATTTCGCCCTTGTAAGGCTGCACCAGCAGCACGCCCTGCTCCCCCCTGCCCACCCGGTACAGCTCGGGGTGCGCCCGGAAGTCGGTGCGCGTAAAATCCAGGTTGTAGTCGAAAGGCATGCGCTCGTTTTGCGGGTTCGGCTTTTTTCAACGGCAGCCGGCCGGGCCGGGTTGAGGTGGCTTCTTGAACGAAAGCTTTGGCCGGCCGAAGTTTTCCACAAGTTTAAAAGATGAATTAATTTCTTTTTAAAAAATCCTTTTTGTTTTCATCCATCAGGGCAGTGGATAAGTGGATAAGCCCGGTGAGTTGTCCACAGCGTGGATAACCGGTGGGTAACTCCGGACTTATACAGTGGGTATTCACAGGCAGTGTGTATATCATTTAACTGTTTATGAGATATTTATCCTAGTTATTCACTATTCACACGGGTTATCCACGAATTCACAATCCACAGGGTAGGCCCCGTGTGAATAGTGTTTGTGAGCCCGCCGAGTTATCAACGCTTATCCACAGCGCGGCTTAGCTGCCAGCCGACCCGGATTACCAAAAAAACTTGTGCTCATTTTATCCACCAGTGCCGGGGAGCTTTCCCCACACTTTTCCACAGAAAAGCGCCCGGCTACCACCCGGCGTGGATAACCCGGTGGATAACTCGTGCATAAATGGTGAAAGCCAGCCTCAGTAACTGCAAACGCAGCTTAGTTATCCACCGCTACCAACTAAAAACGGTCTCAACCCGTGGATTGAGACCGTTTAGGCCCAGCCAGTGCTGGTTGGCGGCTGGGCAGCCAGGCGCAAGCCGCTGTTTAAAAGCTCAGCTTTTCTTCGGCTTCCCAGCCGGCGCGTACTTCCAGCAGTTTGGGGTAGAGAAACACCGGCTCGGCCGGCAGGAGCAGCTTGGGGTCGCCGCCCCGCCAGTGGCCGTCGCCATCCTGGTCGATGAGCACGCGCAGGCGGTACTTGCCGGGAGCCAGGTGGTCGAAGCGGTACGTGCCGCGCGGGTTGTGCAGCTGCGCCACCAGCAAAAACTTCTCATCGAGCAGCTGCAAGTCAAACGACTTCACGCTGGTTTGGATGGGGCCGGTAATTACCCCGCTGGGGTCCTGCTCTACTACCGGCAGACGCACCGCCCGCTTCAGGCCCAGCGACTGCCCGGTGATGGCCAGAATAGCCGTAGTATCCAGTCGAATTTCTATGTACTTCAGTGCTTTGGTATCTATATTAACCACCAGCTCGGTGCGGTTCGGGCTGAGCGTGGCCTCGGCGGGCACGCGCAACGGGTGGCTTTTAACCGAGTCTTCGGTGAGCGTGCCGGGGGCTTTACCAGCCACCAGCTGCACCGGCACCGGAAAGCGGAATCTCAGCTGGCCCTGCCGGTACACCGTGCGCGGGTTGCCGGCCAGCGTAGTGCCGGCCACGGCCTGCTTTTTGCCAGTCGCCGTCGGCACCGGAAAGCGAATGTTCAGGGTATCGCGGTGCTCGTTGCCCACGCTGTCGGCAGTAGCCAGCAGGTAGCGCCCATCGCTAATAGCAGGAGTTTTATATATAACCAGGGTATGCCCGAAGTCGGCCAGCTGGGTAGCGGCCTGTACGGCGGCCGTGGCCGCCGCATCTGCCGGGACCAGCGGCGCCAGGGTAGCCGTGCGCAGGCCTTCGTTGAACTGTATGCGCACCTGCGTGGCAGTCGATTCGATACCCGTTCGCCGGGGCGGCAGGCGGTCGGGCCGCACCAGCTTCAGCACGCGGGGTGCGGTGGTATCGCTTACCAGGAGCGGCGCGGGCAGGTAGGCGATTTTCTCGCCGTCGTCGAAGCGGTTATTATTGTTTTTATCCGTCCAGGCATATACCCGGTAGGGCGCTACGCGAATAAAACGGAGCTGAAACTGCCCTTTATCGTCGGTGCGGGTAAGGTAGTAGGGCTGGCCGCGGCGCACGGTCACGGTATCGCTGGTGCGATAGAGACCCACCACTACGTCGTTGGCCGGGCGGCCCGTAAGCAGGTCCGATACACTACCGCGCACCGCGCCCGAATCGAGGGTGGCGCCGGTGCTGAAGCTCAGGGCCTGGTATTTGGCGGGCTGGCTTTCCGTCGCATCCGAGATGGCCTTGCGGAAGTTAAACGAATACGTAGTATTGGCTTCCAGCGGTTTTTTGAACAGCAGCGATACGGCGTCGCGGTCGGTACGCACCGAGTACGAGTTGTCGGGCCGCAGCTGGGGCGTAATAAGCAGATTCTTAGTCAAGTCCTTTACCTGAATCGGCTCCGAAAACGTGAGGCGGATAAACTGTTGCTTCACGTTGCGGGCGGCGCTGTCGGGCGAGGTGGCAATGAGCCGCGGCGGCGTTTTATCGCGCGGGCCGCCCTGCGGCGAGCTGATGGCCGCGCAGCTGCCCAGGCCCAGCAGCAGGGTCAGCGCCAGTAGTGCTTCGGCTCCCCGGCTCCGCCGGCCGGCCCGTGCTTTTGATTTACTAATCAACAAAAAATAAAAAGCAGCGCGAAAACTCATCGGCAATATAGCGGCGGAAAAACTCGGTAAAAATAGGCCGCTTCCGGTGAGCCGGCTAGCTGGCGGCGGGCAGAGTCCGCTCGGCTACGTAGAGCAAGCTCGAATATTGCCCGCCGTGCTGGGCCGCGTACTGGTTAGACCGATACCCCGCTTTGAGCACGGCCAGCGGCCCCCCGCCCCGCTCGGCCGGCAGGTTGCGCTCGCTTAGCATACTTACATAATACGCATCCAGGGAAAGCGGCACGGTCTGGCTGATGCGCAGCCCGTGCCGGCTCAGCAGCGCCTGCATAGTAGCCGGCACAAAATGGTAGAGGTGGCGCGGCACATCGTACGCAGCCCAGTCCTGGCGATAGTGCTGCGCATCCAGGCTTTCGGGATTGGGCACGGCCACCAGCAGCCGGCCCCCCGGCTTCAGGGCCGCCAATAGCTGGCGAAGGGTTTCGTTGAGCAGATGCACGTGCTCCAGCACGTGCCACAGCGTTATCACCTCGAAACTGGCGGCGGGTAAGGTGGCGAGCGCCGAAGCATCCAGAATAGGCTGGCCCACGCGGGAAGCGGCATCCAGCCGCGCCCGCGGGTTGGGTTCGATACCCGTTACCTGCCAGCCGGCGCTTTTGGCCCGGGCCAGAAAATGCCCCGTACCGCAGCCGTAGTCGAGCAGCCGGCCCACCTGCCCGCCATTGAGCTTCGTGATAAGCGCCACCTTGCGGCGAACCGTGAAAAAGCGAGCCGCCTTATATACCCGGTTTACTATACCCTGCGCTTTGCTGTTGTGCGAAACGTACGCATCTGACTCATAGTAGCGCCCAATGTGCGCGGCCGTGGGGCGGGGGTTGGTAAACTGCAGGCCGCAGCCACCGCATTGCTGAATGGTAAACGTTTCCTGGCTCACCGATTTGTCCTGGACCTGAAGCCGGGCCTGCAAATCGGGGCTGGAGCATACCGGGCATTTACCTAATAACTCGCTGGTATTGAGAGATTCTAACGGCACAATAACGAAAAAAGTAGCGCGGCAAAGTTCGCAGTATTTGGACGATTGCGAAGCCTACCGGCCCAGATAGACCATCAACACCGAGACGTCGGCCGGGCTCACGCCGCTGATGCGCGAAGCCTGCCCCAACGTTTCGGGCTGAATCTTAAGTAGTTTCTCGCGGGCCTCGTGGCTGAGCGCGGGCATAGCCCCGTAGTTGAGCCGGCCCTGAATCACGAAGTTTTCCAGCTCGCGCATACGCTGGGCCTGCTGCTGCTCCTTCTGCAAATACGTCTCGTACTTGGTTTGGATGATAGCCTGCTCCTGCGCTTCGACGCTGAAGGCCGCCAGCTTTTCGGCCAGCGCGGGCAAAGCGGCTGCCAAAGCCGGAAGCTCAATAGTAGGCCGGCGCAACAAATTGAGAGCCCGGGTTTTTTCGTGAATCTCGGCCGAGCCGTGCTCGGCTAAAAACCCGTTGATGGCGGCCGGCTCAATGCCGAAGCCCTGCAGTACGTCCAGCACGGCGGCCGTGTCAGCTTCTTTCTGGCGCACGCGCGCCAGGCGCTCGTCGCTGGCCAGGCCCAGGGCGTGGCCCAGCGGCGTCAGGCGCAGGTCGGCATTATCCTGGCGCAAAAGGATGCGGTGCTCGGCGCGGCTTGTAAACATGCGGTAAGGCTCGTCGGTGCCTTTGTTGATAAGGTCGTCGATGAGCACCCCAATGTAGGCCTCGTCGCGCCGCAGCGTAAAGGCCGGCTTGTCGTGGGCACGCTGGTGGGCGTTGATGCCCGCCATCAGGCCCTGGCAGGCCGCTTCCTCGTAGCCGGTAGTGCCATTGATTTGGCCGGCCAGCCAGAGGTTGCGCACGGGCTTGGTTTCGAGGGTGCTGGTGAGCTGCGTGGGCGGAAAGAAGTCGTACTCAATCGCGTAGCCCGGCCGAAACATCTTGGCCTTCTCGAAGCCCGCAATTTCGCGCAGGGCCCGGTACTGCACATCTTCGGGCAGCGAGCTGCTGAAGCCGTTCACGTAGCATTCGACGGTGCTCCAGCCTTCGGGCTCCACAAAAATCTGGTGCCGGTCCTTGTCGGCAAAGCGGTTGATTTTGTCTTCCACGCTCGGGCAGTAGCGCGGCCCCAGGCCCTTGATGCGCCCCTGAAACATGGGCGACTTCTCAAACCCTTCGCGCAGAATGTCATGCACCCGCTCGTTAGTATACGTGATATAGCACGGGCGCTGGCCCGTGAGCGGCGGCGTGTCGAGGTACGAAAAGCGACTGGGGTTGGCGTCGCCGTCCTGCACTTCCATCTTCGAGTAGTCGAGCGAGCGGCCATCGACGCGGGGCGGCGTGCCGGTTTTCATGCGCCCGGCCTCAAAGCCCAGCTCCACAAGCTGCTCGGTGATGCCCCGGCTGTTTTTCTCAGCGGCGCGGCCACCCCCGAAGTTCTTTTCGCCAATGTGAATCAGGCCATTAAGAAAGGTGCCGTTGGTAAGCACCACCGTTTTGCTCCGAAACTCAATGCCCAGTGCGGTGCGAATGCCCACGCAGACGTCGTTCTCCACAATAAGCCCAGTCACGGCTTCCTGCCAGAAATCGACGTTCGGAATCTGCTCCAGCGTCAGGCGCCACGCTTCGGCAAAGCGCATGCGGTCGCTTTGGGCGCGCGGGCTCCACATGGCGGGGCCTTTCGAGCGGTTCAGCATCCGAAACTGAATCATGGTGCGGTCGGTAATGATACCCGACTGGCCACCCAGGGCGTCTATCTCGCGCACTATCTGGCCTTTGGCCACACCGCCCATGGCAGGGTTGCACGACATCTGGGCGATGGTGTTCAGGTTCATCGTTACCAGCAGCACCTGCGAGCCGAGGTTGGCAGCCGCGGCGGCTGCTTCGCAGCCCGCGTGGCCCGCGCCCACCACAATGAGGTCGTATTCAGTATCGGAGAACATAGGAGCTAGCGCTAAAAATTGCCTGATAGAACAATTGCTCCTCAGGACAACAAAAACAGGCTACAAAGTTCGTTATAAAATGGCTAGCTGCCGGTTGCTGTAAAACGGAGTGGCGCTTTTCTGGGTGAGCGAGCAACTCGTTCAATGCCAAAGGGAGCGGTATTCTATTCTACAAGTAAAAATTAATATATAAAAATATTAATTATATTCCCTGGCCTGGTCGCGCTCCTGGCGCTCGGCCAGCAGCGCCGCGGCCTGCCGGTTTACTTCCTCCCAGCTGAAAGGCCGCCACTGGTGCGTGCGGGCATTGAAAACCTCCGTAGCGGCCGCGCAGGCAAATAGCTTATAATCGAACTTGGGGTAGCCGTGCACCAGGTAGCCCGGATAATAGTAGGCCAGCTGCTGCCGGCGGGCGTGCTCCAGCTTGAGCAGCATCAGGTATTTGCCCAGGCTGTGCCGGTGGTAAGCCGGGTCATAAAAATTGACGATGCCCGCGATGCTGTCGGTACCGCGGTCAAAAACGCCGGCGGCAATCAGCTGCTCGCCGTCGCGCACTTCCATAATGCTCGTATCGAATACGTTGTGCGCGCCACCCTCGAGTAGCAGGTCGGCCAGCGAAGGATTGGCTTCAAAGTCAATCGACTGGTGATAGCGGGCGTACAGCGCCTCGTATTCGGGCGTGAGCCGAAACGGCCGGCTGGCAACGCTAAACCGCTCGTTGAGCCGAAATAAGCGGCGCTGCTTGGGGCCATAAGTTACGCGGCTCACTACCAGGCGCAGCCAATGGGTCGTATACAGGCCGGTTTCGAGCGGTAAAAATTCGCACGTGAACAGGTTTTGCCCCATGCGGTAATAGCCCTGCCCCAGGTAATAATCCAGGAAATCGCCGGGCAGGCGGGATAGCGCGACACTCATGCCAGCAAAACGCTCCGCGCCCTAAAATGTGCGCAGCGACAAGCAGTAATCCTCCTTGCGGCGCATGGCAGTCTGGCTCAGCAGGTCTTTGTCGTGGTAGCCCAGCAGGTGCAGCACGCCGTGAATCATGACGCGGTGCAGCTCATCACGAAAGCTGAGGTTCAGGTCTTTAGCATTGTCGGCTACGCGCTCCACGCTAATGAAGATATCGCCCTCCAGTACTTCCGCGTCGTCGGCATTATCAAAGGTGATAATGTCAGTAAGCGTGTCATGGTTAAGGTATTCCATGTTCAGCTTGTGCAGGTACTCATCGGAGCAGAAGATGAACGTGAGCTGGGCAATACGGTACTCATGCACCGCCGCGATGCGTTCAATCCAGGCCACGAGGTCCTCGGCATCGCGCAGGCCAAACTCGGGCACGTCTTCGACGACAAACTCAATGCCGGGGGCCTCAAAGTAGCGCACGCCGGCGACGGAGGCTAGGCTCATGCCGCGGCTTGCTCAGAAGTACCGTTAGTGCCAGCGTGCAGGGCGAAAGTCAGCTCAAGGCGGCGGCCTTCTTTGCTGAACTCCACTTCATCGGCCAGGTGGCGGATGAGGAAGATGCCGCGGCCGCCCGGGTTTTCAAGGTTATCGGGTGCCGTCGGGTCGTCGAGGTTGTTGTAGTCAAACCCGGTGCCTTCGTCTTCAATCTCAAACTTAAGCTGGTCGGGGTTCACATACAGCGACAGGTACACGTTCTTGTCCTTGTCAAACTTATTGCCGTGCCGGATAGCGTTATTCACAGCTTCCGTAACGGCCACCATGATATTGCCATAGATATCGTCCTCAATCTGGAACGTGTCTTTAGAGTTATCAATGAAGCTCTCCACGACGCGGATATTTTCCACGAGCGATGGAATCTGAATTTTAACCTGCTTCATAAGGGGTTTCGAAAGTATAAAGAGAGCGACGCGGCAAAAAAGAAGGGCAAAAGTAGAAAACGATAGCCAAAAAACAGACGAGGCCGTAGCAGGGTGGTTTTCGGCCACTTGGCACAACCCAATCCGAAGTTTGAAGACAGTAACCGGCCTCTACGTAACGAGGGCAGGCGGGTTGCAAAAAAGTTACTTGCTCTTTTGGAAATACTCGCTTACTTTCTGCTGATAGTAAGGCGTTAGCGTAGGTTGCTGTCGACGCAGTATTTCTGTTTGCTGGCTGGGAGCGGCCGCTTTATATTTTTCAAAGGCCGGCGGGAAAACCGGTGGATGATTTTGGGCAGCCTGGGCCTCCCGCTTGGTATCCTGGTCGCGCTCGCGGGCCGACTTCTCGGCTTCGAGCAGGCGCGTCAGTATCTGGCGCTGGCGCTGGATGGTTTCTTCGGTGAGGCGCTTATTGACCAGGTCGGTCTCGGTCTGTTCCATCAGCTTCTTCATTTCGGCGGCGTTGCCGGCCCCGCCCTGGCCGGTTTTGTCGGGGCCGTTGAGGCCGTTTTTACCATCTTTGCCGCCTTCTTTGCCGCCGGGCTTATCGCCGCCCGGCATATTGCCGAGTTGCTGCATTGCCTGCCGCAGCAGCTGCTGCTGGCCGGCCAGGCGGGCCAGCTCCTGCGAGAGGGCGCGGCCGGTTTTGCCGCTCTGCTGCAGCTGCTGAATCTGCTCGTTGAGCTGCTGCTGCATTTTGCCGAGGCTGCCGGGGCCGGGCGAGCCGCCTTTGCCTTTTTTCTTGCCCTTGCCGCTGCCGCTCTGGGGCTGGCCCTTGCCCTGCATCTGCTGCATGTCCTGCTGCATCTGCTTCAGGGCATCGGAGAGCATGAGCGCCAGGTTGTTGATGCTGGTCATGGCCTGCTGCTGGGTGGCAGTGGCGCGGGCCACGTCGCGCTGCTTGATATGGGTAAACGACTCATCCATGCGGCCGTTCATCTCGCCTACCTCACGGGTCACAAAGCTCTGAATGCGGGTTTCCCGCTTGGCCAGGGCATATAGCGAATCCTGAATAATCTGGGCATCGTCGCGCAGCTTGCGCTGCGTCTGGCCGAGCTGCACAAAGCGCGGGTCGGTCTGGTCCACAGCCCGAAAATCCTTCATCAGTTTTTCCTGGTCGAAGCTGAGCGTAACGAGGTTATCCAGAATATCGCGCAGGTCGTCGATGTTCTGCTGCTTTTTCTGCTGCTCATCGTCGCTCATCTGGTCCTTCATCTTCTTGGCCATTTTCTGCATCCGCTGGGCCGCCGATTTCTGGCTCTGACTGGCTTTCTGGTTCTGGTTTTTGCCCAGTTGCTGCTCGCCGTCCTGCATGTCCTGGTCGGTTTGCTGCTGCTCGGGCTTCTGCTCGTCCAGCTCATTCTGGTCTCCCATTTCCTTGTCCTGCTGCTTGAGGTCAGCGAGGTCTTTTTTAAGCTCCTCAAACTCCTGTCGCTTTTCGGCCTGCTCCTTTTGCAATTGCTGGTTATCAGCTTTTTGCTGCTCGGCGCTTTTTTGGTTTTCGGGGTTGCTCTTGTCGTTCTGAGCGGTTCTCTCGGCCAGCTTTTCCTGCTCTTTGGCCAGCTGTTCGAGGCGGTCGGCCGTTTGCTCGGCTTTCTGCTCAAACTGCATCTGCTTAAACATCTCGAGGGCGCGGTCCAACTCTTTTTGCAGGGTATTTTCCTTGTTTTCGAGCTGTTGCAGCAGCTTTTGCATCTCGGCATCGGGCTGCTTCTGCTGGTCGAGCAGCTTCTGCAGCTTGTCGTAAAGCTTTTTGGTTTCGGGGTCGAGCAGGTCGTTCATGAGCTTTTTCAGCTCCTCCGCCTTCTTGGCCAGCTCCTCGCTTTTGGGGTCGAGCTGGTCCTGCTGCTTTTGCAGCTGCTCAAACTGCTTCTGCATCTGCTGCACCTGCTGGTCGAGATGCTGCTTCTGGTCGAGCATATCTTCGAGCTGCTTGCGGTCCTGAAAGCTCATATCCCGCTTGGTTTTGAGCTTGTCCTGGCTTTGGGCCAGCTCGCGCTCCAGCTGCTTGCTTTGCTTGGCCGCCGAGCTCAGCTGGCTGGCTACCGAGTTGGCCTGCGAAGCCAGTTGCTTATCCAGCTCGCGCCGGCTGGGCAGGCGAAACTCCAGGGGCCGCGAGCGCGTGCTTTTGGGTCCGTTAATGCCGTCGTTATCAGTGGCTTCTACAAAGTATTCGAGTCGGTCGCCGGGCTGCATAGCCAGCGGGGCCAGGTTCCAGGTGTACGAGTACGTTCCACCCGCCGCGCTAGGTAGCGCCAAAGGTTTCTGGCTGGTAGCCTGCGGCACTTTGCTCTTGCCCCGGTACACGCTGTAGTGCAGGCGCAGCGCGGTCAGGCCATAGTCGTCGGTGGCCGTGCCCCCCAGGGCCAGGTAGCGCAGCGAAGTCGTATCCGAAAAGGCCTCCACTGTGAGGCTGGGCGGCGCGTCGGGCACCACCGTGAGCTGGTAGCTGATGGGGTTGGCATTGGCGCTGGCCGCGTTGCGCAGCTGCACCAGGTAGGGCTGCGAGCGCCGGGCCCGGCGCTCGGCCACAAAGCTGTCGGCCTGCCGGGTAGCCGGTAGCAGCTCTGTCGGATTGTCGAAGCGCAGGGTCAGGGCCTCGGTGGCCGCCGTACTGAACTCCCAGCGCAGCTCGCTGCCCTCGGGCACGGTCAGGTTGCCGCCGTTACGAATGGTTTCGGCGGCGCGGCCGGTATAAGCCGGATAGGTTACATGCACCGTAAAATCGCGTAAGTCGGGCCGTTCCAGCACCACCAAGTGGTACTCATCCGACACAAACCCGGCCCCGCTGAGCTGAAACGTCACGTCCTGGCTCGGCTGCTCGAAGGTGTAGCGAAACTCATCGGCGTGGCCGGGCACCCTGGTCAGGGGCCGCTCGCTGCCATCGGCCACCAACAGGGTAAGCGCGGCGGGCAGCGCCCGGCCGGCCACGGCAACGTTGAGGGTGAAGCTTTCGCCTTTGAACACCTTCAACTCCTTGTTTTTCAGGATAAAATCGAACGGCGCGGGCCGCGAGTACTGGCGCTTGTAGTGCCAGATGCGGCTGGCCGGCTGCGTAATAAAGCTCGGGAAAAACGCCAGGGCCAGCAGCAGCACGGCCAGCGGCGGCAGCACATACTTCCACAGCGGCCGGCTTTGCTGCTGAATATCAATGCCCTGCGCAAACGACACGCCCTGCAGCTGCGCGGCGCGCTGTTCGAGGCTGGCGAGCAGCAGCTCGTTGCCCCTCGCCTGACCTTGCAGCTGGAGCGCGTTCAGCAGGCGGTCCTGCACCTGCGGAAACAGCTTTCCTACCTGTCGGGCGGCCTGCTCGTCGTCGAGTAGGCGGCGCAGGTTGGCCAGCGCGGCCAGCGGCTGCCACAGCCAGCGGCCAATGGCATACACGGCCAGCGCCAGAAAGCCGAACAGCAGCCCCGCCCGCACCACCGTGGGCAGGTACAGAAAGTACTCCAGGGTGTTGAACACCACAAACAGGCTCAGCAGCAAAGCCGCCGCTACCAGGCTGCCGTGCACCAGCAGGCTCAGGTAAAACTTGCGCTTGTAGGCCTCCAGCTCGGCCCGCACTTGGGCGAGGGCCGGAAAGTCGTTTGGGGAAACCCCGGCTGCCGCAGCCGGCCGGTCCGCTACCATTGTCATAGAAAATAGCCTCGTTTTTGGGCGAGTTCAGCCAAGTTACGGCTGGCCGGGTAACGAGCCGGGCGTGCTACTTGGTTCGCCGGCCCAAACCAGGCGAGCAAGGCGACCCTACTGCTCTACGGCGACTGCAACCAGTCGGCGGCTCCTTCCTCACCAAAGAAAGCTACTGCAAAAGGCCGGCCCGTATACGATTCGACCGATGTGAAGCCCAACTGGGCCATCATAAGCGCATGCAGGTCCGGGCCCACCAGCTAGGCTACGCAAAGGCGACCATCCAAACGGTGCGCCGTAGCGGGGAAGATACTCCGTGAGAAGCCACTGCGTAATCAGCGGGTCGTTGAGCGACCGCCGCCGGATATCTTGCAGCCAGTGCCGGGCACTATGCGCCAGCGCTGCCGCCGTCAGGCGCTCGTACTGGGAGGGGGGCGCGGCTGGGGCGGGCTGGTAGCCCCAGCGACCAATAAGAATTTTTAAGTCCTCCCGATACGACAGGTGCAGCAATTCGGTGGGCGACGAGTAATCCATAGGAAAAAGGGCTGCTACGAAGGTAGCAGCCCGGTGAGCGTTTAAGTTGGTTTGCGCTGCTGGCGCTACTGCTTCACAGGTTGGCCTTTGCCATCAAATAGCAGCTGCATTCGTTGGCTGTTCTCTATGAAAATAGCTTTGTAACGGTCGGCTTCCCCATTAACAATTGAAACGGTTTCCAACCTGGCATTGGGATAGTTTTTGATGACGTAAGCGGTTACTGCCGCAACGCTGGCGTTTTGGGCAGTAGTTGCGGGTATCAGCGGCACGCGCTTGTTGAAAGCTGCCACGTCGGGTGAGTTGACATTGGCCTTCGTTATGACTGATACTATGCCATCCGAAGAAGAATTGCTTAAACCCAACGCTTTACGCTGTGCTGCATTCTTTATTACATCCATGCTTTGAATGTCGTCAGGATTTATTTTGTTAAATTCTGCTTGAGTTGTTAGCTTACCATCAAGGTAATACGTCACATTTTTGGTCATCGGCTTCTGGGCCGGCACTGGGGTAGGCGCTACCTGGGCCCGTGCCCCGGTGTAGCCCAGCGCCAGCGCCATCACGAGGGGCGCGGCCAGCAGGTAGCGGCCCAGCTGGCGGGTAGTAGAAGCAGGTTGATTCAGCATGGTAATCCGGTTTTTGAGGGTGAGAAAGGAAAAGTGAAAAGCCAGCGCCGGGGCCGGTACGCCGCCCGCCTGCTGGCGCAGCAGGCAGTACTGGTAGGCGCGGCGGTCGAGGCCGGTTTGCAGGGCGGCGCGGTCGGCCAGGTATTCGAGGTTGTCGAGCACGGCGCGGCGCAGCAGCCAGGCGGCCGGGTTGGGCCAGGCCAGGGCGGTAAAAAGCTGCGTCAGCAGTACGTCGGCTGTATGCCACTGGCGCACATGGGCTTGCTCGTGGTGCAGGGCTGCGGGGAGGCCGGCCGTATCAGCCAGCGCTGCCTCGCTCAGGTAGATGGTGCTGCCGAAAGAAAACGGGCCCGCCGCGCCGGCCAGTATTCGTACGGGCTGGCCCACTACCCTACCTGGCCGGCTGCGTGCGGCTACCAGCGCCAGGCTTAGCAGCTGCCCCAGCAGCCGCAGCAAAAGAAAACCTGCTCCGGCTAAATATGCATAAAATACTATGTTAAGCCAGCCAATGCCAGCGCTTGCTGGCAGGCTGCTTGCCACCACTATAGCGTCAGGGCTAATGGGCCCGGCCAGCGGCTGCACGGCCCCGGCCGGCAGCAGCGCAGGCATCGGCAAAGCCGGGTAGGCAGCCGCAAACAAGAGCGCCAGCAGTAGATAGGCGCGGTTCAGCCCAAAAAAGGTGAGCCGGCGCAGCAGCCCATAGTAGGCCGCCGCAAACAGCGCCAGCACCACGTTGGCTTTCAGCAGATAAAGCATCAGACTGGCCATCACTACTCGGGCTTTTGCTGTTCGATAAGGCGGATAATCTCCTGCAAATCGGCGGCGCTGACCTTTTCCTCCTTTGCAAAAAAGGAAACCAGCTCCTTGTATGAGTCGCGGAAGTGCTCGCGTACCAGCGCGCCCAGCGAGCGGCGCTGGTAGTCCTCGGCACTTACCAGGGCTGAGTAGCGAAAGGAATTCCCGAGCTTTTCGGCACCTATATACAGCTTGCGCTCCAGGTTGCGTAGCGTAGAAGCCAGGGTGGTGTAAGGGGGGCGCGGCGCGGGCAGCTGCTCCAGCACTTCTTTTACAAAGGCCGGGCCGGTGTGCCAGAGCGCCCGCAGCGCGTCTTCTTCGGGTTGGGTGAGTCGTTCCATAAGCTTATTACGAATTTTTCGTAATGCTACGAATAATTCGTAATAAGAAACTATTTTCCCGGACTATTTTTAGCAGTTGCGCATAAAAAAGCCCTCGCAGCAACCAGCAAGGGCTTTTTTTATAAAAAAATATTTTTCAATGACCACTACCCTCAGGAGCAGCCGGGGCGGCGATAGCCGGCGGCAGCCGCCGCAGGGGCCCGGCCGCCACCAGCAGCGCCACCACCGAGAGCCCCGCTCCTACCAGAAACGGCATCCCCGGAAAATAGAGCGGCGCCCGGGGCCGCGTAAACCAGGCAAACAAGCTCGTCATAAACAGCGGCCCCACTACGCCGGTGGCGCTGACGAGCGAGGTGAGCGCGCCTTGCAGCTCACCCTGCTCATTGGGCGGCACCTGCCCCGAAATGCTGCCCTGCAAAGCCGGCCCGGCCAGTCCGCCCAGGCAGTAGATGCCCGTGATAGCAAACATCATCCAATCCCGGGAGGCGAGCGAATATAGTAAAAAACCTATAATATAAAAAACAAGGCCGATGACGATTGCCCGCGCCGGGCCCAGCCGGGGCATCAGCACCCGCACCAGGCCGCCTTGCACAACGAGGGCACCCAGGCCCACCGCGCCGAGCGAGTAGCCGATAAGCCGCTCATTCCAATGAAACTTAAGGATGGTGTAGAAAGTCCAGACCGACTGCGTGGCCGAGCCAGCCAGATACAGGAGCACCAGGGCCACTACCAAGCCTAATATTTTGGGATATTTGCCCAGGCGTATCAGCGAAGCTACGGCGTTGGCCCGCGCCCACTCAAAAGGCCGGCGGCGCTCCAGGGGCAGCGACTCGGGCACCAGAAACAGGCCGTAGAGGAAGTTGCATAAGCTTAGCCCGGCCGCTACCACAAAGGGCACGCGAGGCCCGAAATGCGCAAACAGCCCACCCAGTACCGGCCCGATAATAAAGCCCAGGCCAAACGCCGCGCCCACCAGCCCAAAGTTCTGGGCGCGCTTCTCGGGGGTGCTCACGTCGGCAATGTAGGCGGTGGCCGTGGTAAAGCTGGCGCCGGTGATGCCGGCAATAGTGCGCCCCACAAACAGCCAGCCGATGCTCGGGGCCAGCGCCAGAAAGATGTAGTCGCAGCCCAGGCCCAGCAGCGAAGCCAGCAGCACCGGCCGCCGCCCAAAGCGGTCGGACAGCCCGCCAATCACCGGCGCAAAGGCAAACTGTGCTGCCGCGTAGGCAAACGACAGCCAGCCGGCGTACTGCGAAGCGCGGCTCACGCCTTCGCCCGTGAGCTGCTCAATAAGCGTGGGCAACACCGGGATAATAACCCCCAGCCCGATAACGTCAATGAGAATAGTGACGAAGATGAAGGCCAGCGCGGCCGGGCGTTTGGGCGACATATACTGCGTAAGTAAGGAGAAAGCAGAAATAAGAAACGGCCGGGCCGGTCGGCCGCTCACGCCCGCGGGTCGGGCGCCAGCAGCCAGTCGATGGCCAGCTGCTCATCCACGAAGCGGTCGGCCACGAAGGGCTTATCGGCGAAGTAAGTGGGGGGCGGAAACGCCGCGTCGGCTGCCGTATCGCGCAGGTACAGCGGGGCCAGCAGGTACGCCAGGCGGGTATGGCCGCCCAGACGCGGCCCCAGCTGCGGCAGCAGCGTGCTCACCATCCACTGTGCGCCAATCTGATGGGTGTTGAGGCGGCGGCGCACGTCGAGCAGCCAGCGGCGGTGGCGGCCCGAGGCCGCCGCGTCGAGCAGGGCCTCGTAGCCGCGCGCCATCTCGGCCAGCTCGATGGGACGCAGCCAGCGCGCCACCAGCACGTCGAGGTCGGCCCGGTAGCTGATAGCCAGAAAATCGTCGAGGTGAGTAGGGTCCATAAAAGCAGCCCGGCGGGCCGGGCAAAGATACCCGCCCGCCCCGTTGCGGCTAAGCGGTGCCATAACCCGGCACTGGGCAAAAGGTAGATGGCCGGCCCGCGCGGACGCTGGTTTCTGACGGCACGAACAATGATTTAGTGAGCAACCCGCTAAAAAATTTAAACCTGATTGTCAGGTAGTCCAGCCCAAATCCGGGTCTTTTACCCAGCGGCTGCTTGCGGGGGCACATTTTTTAGCTACCTTTGTACTCTCAAACATTGCGGGGTGGAGCAGTTGGTAGCTCGTTGGGCTCATAACCCAAAGGTCACTGGTTCGAGTCCAGTCCCCGCTACTAAAAAGGCCGTTTCTGATTCAGAAACGGCCTTTTCTTTTATCCATAGGACAGTTTTTAGGACAAAATGTGACGACTGGCTTTCTGCGCAGGACAGTTAGCAAACTCAGCTTGAACGTAGGCGCCGCGTACCTTTGGCCCAGCCGAAAGGTTTGTAGTTGCCAGCTCAACCTACGGTAAGGGCCGCTATGTCGAAAGACGGGCGGCCCTTTTTTGTGGCTTACTAGTCATGCTTAGCAAAGCAACTGAGAGAGTAGTTTTTACAGTTTGCTGGCAGAGCTGTTCCTGACTTGGAGAGCGATACGGTTTCGCTTTGTAGTCTAAACAGTCCTATGCAAAAACTGCCCCCAATTACCAAATATTCTCCAATATGCTGCGACCCGCATCTTTACGACGCGACCGGACGATACTCTTACTGCAGTACCTACTACTACGGACCTAATGACAACCCTGTGCGTTGCGAGGCACATACGGTGCATACAGTTATCATAAGAGTGCCAGATGGCAGTTCAGAAGATGTACAGTGCTGGCCAATAGTCGAACTGGTAAAGTGTAGCAAGTGCCTAGCTATCTACGCTGAACAGATGGCAAACTAAATAGAAAGTCCTGCCAGCACTCGCCAGCGGGGCTTTTTCATTACCCACGCTTCTTGGGTTTCGCCTGTGCCAGCGCCGTAGCGGCTAGCCGCCGGGCGATACCTGAGGAGTCGGGGTCGTTGAGCACTCGGCTGGCGAGGCTAGCCATTTTGGCGGATGTGGTTTTGTTGCTGGCCATGACGGAACAGGGGTTTAGTGGAACCATGCCGCAAGGGTAGCGGGTGTACCCACGGAGCCAGAAATGGGTAAAAGAGGGAGAAGCCCGGCAGGCTGTGCAGAAAGCGGCGTAACTTGGAGATTCGTTTGCTCCATACCTTTACGAAACATGAAAACACTTCTACTCAGCACTCTACTACTTGCTCCCGTCTACGCTTTTGCCCAGAGCGTGGGTATCGGCACCACCACGCCCACCGCTTCGGCGGCACTCGAAATCAAGAGCACCAGCCAGGGCCTGCTGCTGCCGCGCCTGACGCTGGCGCAGCGCACGGCCCTCACCAGCAGCAGCACCGCCCCGCCGGTGCCGGGCTTGGTTATCTACCAGACCGATAACACCCCCGGCCTCTACGCCTACGACGGCGCGACCTGGGTGCGCCTCGGGGCCGATAACCTGGGCAACCACACCGCTACCCAAACCCTCGACTTGAACTCGCAGCGTCTGCTGGGCAACGTGGGCACCTCCCTGGGTGACTCCACCGCCCAGGTCGAGCTTAACGCCAGCGTGGGCACGCAGAGCGCCGCGCTCATCACGCGCAGCACCTTCGGGGCGAAGTACACGCGCGCCATGCTCTCGGGCTACGGCAAGCTGCCCGATGGCACCCCCACGGCCAACGACTTCGGCATCTGGGCCACGGCTTACCGCGGCGGCGGGTGGGCAGGCTTTTTCTCGGCCGGCAGCACCACCACGCCCCTGCGCTGGGTGGGCATCTGCCAGAACCCGGGCTACAACAACACCGGCTCGGCCATTCGCATCGTCGATGGCACCCAGGGGGCGGGCAAGGTGTTGACCTCGGACGGCAGCGGCTACGGCAAGTGGCAGTCGCTGCCGCCCGTTACGGCAGCCGGCGGCAACTTCAACCTGGGCCCGTACTACCTGGTAGGCAACGGCGGCAGCACGGGCATTGCCATTAGCAGCGCGGGCGCGGTGGGTATCAACACCACCACGCCCTACTCACAGCTGGCCAACACGGCCACTAACATCATCGGCAGCGATGGTGCCGGCGGCAACCCCGGCTCGCTGACCTGGGCCGCCAACCAAGCCGGCTATGCGAGCATGTTCTACAACGCCGGCACGGCGGCCAACTCGAACGGCTTAGCCGTCAAAATAGCCGCCACTGGCACCGCCGCCGCCCTCGACGTAAGCCAGGGAATTACCCAGGACGTGGCGGGCGCTCCGCTGTTGCGGGTGCTGGCCAACGGCAACGTGGGCATCGGCGTTGCCACGCCCGTGACCGGCGCCAAGCTGCAGGTGAATGGCATTGCCCTGGTGGGCGGCGGCACGGTACCCACCACCGTCAACGCCACGGGCCTGGGCTGGAACGCGGTGAACGTGAATGCGGGCGAAAGTGAGTTCTACAACTACCGGGGCTCGGGCAGCGGCGGCTTCCGCTTCTTTTCGGTGGGGGGCACGGGCACGCCCACTACCAGCAATAACATTGCCTTTATCAACGGCAGCACCGGGGTGTACACGACTCTGTCGGACCGGCGAGTGAAAACCAACATCGCCCCGCTGGACCAGGGCCTGCGCACGGTGCTGGCCCTGCGCCCGGTGTCCTACGACTTCCACACCAGTCGCCGCCTCCAGGACGGGCAGGTGACTTTTCTGCCCGACGATAAGCCGGTGCGGGCCCTGGGCTTCGTGGCCCAGGACCTGCTGCAAGTGGTGCCCGAGGCCGTGGAAAAGCCCGCCGACGAGCGACGGGAGTTCTACACCGTGTCCTACTCCACCCTAGTGCCGGTGCTCACCCAGGCCATTCAGGAGCAGCAGGCCCAGATAGAGGAGCTGAAAAAGCAGAACGCTGCTCTTAAAGCCCAAGCTGCCGCCGACAAGGCCCAGGCCACGGCCACCTTAGAAACCTTCGAGGCCCGGCTGCGGCGGTTGGAAGCGGGCACGGCCCAGGTACAGCGCTAGTTCTTACACAGGCTAGCGTCTGTGTCGCCTCTCAAGTGATATAAAATAGCCCCGACCTACCCAGGCCGGGGCTATTTTATTCTCGGCGGCGTGGAGCTTCCTCGTCAGCCCACCCCGGCTGCGGCCGAGGGCCTCGTGACCGAGGCGCTTTTTTTAACCTGCCCGCTGGCTCGCTGATGCGCCCGCCTAATCGTCGAGTCCAGCAGCACCGCTTCTACTTCCGGCAGGCGCACGGCGGTGAACAGGCGCTGTCAAGTTCCTTTCTGCGCCCAGCCCAAGGCCCGCTTGCGCACCGAATCGTGCTTGCCGAAGCGCTGGGGCAGGATACGCCACGTGCCGCCGTGGCGCATGACCCAGAGCACTGCGTTCAAAAACAGGCGGTTATCGGCGGCCGTGCAGCCGACGTCCCCGGCCTTGCCCGCCAAATGTGGGGCGAGCTTTTCCCAGGCTCCCGCACTCAATCCGCCGCCTTCAAGTCCCATACCACAAAGCTAATTGTCCTCACACCCTAGTGAAAACGGCCTTTTCTTTTGTCCAGCATTTTGAGCCAGCGCTAACTCACGGGTTGCAGCAGTCGGCTCCAGCGCACGCGGTGCCAGAAATCGGCGTGGGGGTCTAGTGAGAGCCACACAAACACGGCTTTGCCCACTACATGGTCTTCGGGCACAAAGCCCCAGAAGCGCGAGTCTTCGGAGTTGTGGCGGTTGTCGCCCATCATCCAGTAGTAGTTCTGCTTGATAGTATAGCTGGTGAGCGGCCGGCCGTTTTGCTGAATCATGCCATCCTGCCAGCTGATGCCCTGATTGTGCTCGTACTGGCTCACGATTTTATAGTAAATAGCGGCATTGGCGGGCGTTAGCGTAATGGTCTGGCCTTTTTTCGGCACCGGCAGCGGGCCATAATCGTCGAGCTGCCATTTGCGCGGCACCGCGCTCCTGGCCCCCGACACCGGATAATCGGCCACATCGGGGAAAAGTTGGGCAGTAGGCGTTACCACGGTCAGCGACTGCACGTAGGGCTGCTTTTTAAAGTACGCAGCCACGCTGGCCGGGCAGCTGATGAGGTAGCCCAGCTGGCCGGTATCGGGGTTGGTGCCCATCGCCGGAGTGCCGTCGGGCTGGGTATAATCTACTACGCCCTGGTCGTGCAGGGCCTGGCGTACTTCGTCGTTGGGCTGGGGCACGGCCAGGAAATAAGTGGTTTGGGGCTGGCCGGCAATGGCTTCGGGGCGGCCATTGACAAATACCTGGCCCTGGCGAATGGTTAGGGTGTCGCCGGCGATGGCCACGCAGCGCTTGATAAGAAAGGTGCGCAGGTCGGCCGGGCGCTGCTGCTCGTGCGGCACATGAAACACCACCACGTCGTTGCGCTGCACCGAGCTGAAGCCTGGGAAACGGTAGGTAGGCAGCTGAATGAGGGCGGAGTAGCTTTTGAGGCCCAGCAGCGGCAGCGTCTGGTGCGTAAGCGGCACTTGCAGTGGCGTTTGGGGCGTAATGGGGCCGTAGTGCAGCTTACTCACAAACAGGTAGTCGCCCACCAGCAGCGAGTGCTCCATGCTTTCGGATGGGATAACGTAGGCCTCGACGGCCGACCAGCGCAGCAGCATAGCTGCCACTACGGCAAACAGTAGCGAATGAAGCCACTCGCGGGCTTGGCTGGGAGCCGGAGCAGGTGCGGCACCGGGCCGCCGGCGCGAAAAGAAAGCCATAGGGTGAAGAAAATGAGGTGATGAAAAATAGCAAGGCTTCGCCAGAAGAATCCTGACGAAGCCCAACGTAAAAGCAGCTTGTTTTCTTATCCTTAGCCCCTTTCCTTAGCCCTTTCCCGTTTCGTCGGTGCCCGATACGGTTGGCTCGGCGCGCTCGGCGCCGTTGAGCATAAACTCACGCAGGCGGTTGATGTGGCGCTTCATTTCTTCCACGCGCTCGGCTTGGTGCACGCTCAGGTTGCTATCGCTGTGGCTGGCCATGCTGGCGAGCAAGTTTTTCCGCTCCTCCATCATGCGCAGGGCTACCCACAGCGTTTCTTCCAGCGTGTGCTGCGAGCTTTCGGCCAGGGCATCAGCCGTGAAAGCGTGGCCCGTGTGGCAGCGGTAGCGCAGCACGCTGCCCTGCCGCAGCTCCCACAACGACCCCCCGCAGCCGGGGCAGGTGAGGGGCACCTGGTATCCCAGCTGCGCTACTTGTTCAGTGGTTCCCACAACACGCTCAGCAATAGCCGCTTCTAGTTTTAAATCGGGAGGAATAGCAGGGGCCATGTTGCCGGAAGAGGAGCTGCCGGAGGAGGTCACTAAGGTAGTCAGCAGCGCCCCCATTGCGTCGAGGGGTACCACATAGTCTACTGCCACATTGCGCAGGGCGCTCTCGGGCATGCTCGAAAACTCAGCATCGGCCGGGTCTTGCACCACGGCCGTGCCCCCACAGCGCTTAATGAAGTCGAGGCCCGCCGTGCCATCGTGCAGCATACCGGTAAGTACCACGCCTATCGTGTACGAGTCGAACGCGACGGCCGCCGAGCGAAACAGCGCGTCGGCGGCGGGGCGGTAGCCGTTTTCACGGGGCCCTTTGGTCACCAGCAGCTGGGTGTCTTTTACCAGCAGGTGGCGGTCGGGCGGGGCCAGGTAGAGGTTGCCGGCTTCGAGCGGGGCATTATTAGTAGCCAGCTGGCAGTGCAGGGCCGTGTGCTGAGCGAGCCGGTTTACCAACACCTCGGCATTGGAGTCGGGGGCCAGGTGCTGCACCACGAGCACCGCGGCGGGCAGCGTAGCGGGTAGCTGGGCTACCAGCCGCGTAAGCGCGGGCATGCCGCCGGCCGAGGTGCCAATAACAATAAGGTAAGTGAGGCTAGCCACAGCGGTAAAGCAAAAAGCAGTAAAGTAATGACGTGAGCCGCCGGTGCTTCCGGCGGGCCCAAGGCAAAGAGTGTACGGCAGCGGCTTCAAAGCGGATAAGGCAGCCTGCGCCTTATCTTGGTTACCTATTGTCAGTTTTTTTTGGCGCTACGCCTGAGTTGTGGTGTCGGGGCCTGGTGCCTCGCTCAGGCTAGGTGCGCGCTATCAAGCATTTACCACTATGATGTCTGATGCTGAGCAGGAAGATGCCCCCCGCTTAGAAACCCCGGGGGCGCCGCCACCAGCAACCAAGCCCGCCGCGGCCGCCGCGAAAAGCGTGGCCTGGCTGCGCGACAGCCTGGGCAGCCCCAGCGACAAGTTTGCCGTAGTGGCCCTGTGCGGCTCGGCGGGTGCGCTCGAAGCCTACGAGCAGTTTTTCGCTCACTTGCCGGCCGAAACCGGCCTGGCCTTTGTGCTGGTGCTGCACCGCCTCCCCGACCCTAGCCCCAGCCCCGAGCAGGGTATAGCCCTCGTGCAGGTTATTCAGCGCTTCACCCCCATGCCCGTGGCCGAGGCTCAGGATGGCCAGCGCGTTCGCCCCAACCACGTGTACCTTATTCCGGCCAGCCACGACCTGAGCCTGCTGCACGGCAGCCTGTTTTTGCTCAAGCCGACCCAGCCGGCCGGTCGGCGTATGCCCATCGACTTCTTCCTGCAAACCCTGGCCCGGGATGTGGGTGAGCGCGCCGTGTGCATTATCTGCTCCGGGCTGGGAGCCGATGGCACCATCGGCCTGAAGCTCGTGATGGAAAGCTTCGGCATGGTGATGGTGCAGCAGCCCGAAACGGCCCTCTTCGATGCCATGCCCCGCGCGGCCCTGGCCACCGAGTTCGTTGATTTCGTGCTGCCGCCGGCTCAAATGCCGGCTCAGCTGCTCGACTACGCAGGGCGCCCCCTGGAGGTGCGCGCCGCCCGCCTGGCCGACTCGCCCAGCCGACCCAGCCACGCGCTGCAGAAAATCTTTTTGCTTATCCGCTCCCAAACGGGGCACGACTTCAGCTTTTACAAGCGCAATACGGTGTTTCGGCGCATCGAGCGGCGCATGAACGCCCACCAAATCAAGGAGTTTACCCACTACGTGCGCTACCTGCAGGAAAACCCCAGCGAGGTAGAGCAGCTCTTTCGCGAGCTGCTGATTGGCGTTACGAAGTTTTTCCGCGATGCCGAGGCGTTTGCCAGCCTCAAAGACCACCTGCGGCCGCTGCTGGCAGCCAAGGAAACCGACGCTACCGTGCGGGTATGGGCGCCCGGCTGCTCGACCGGCGAGGAAGCCTACTCGCTGGCCATGACGCTTCTGGAGTGCCTGGATGCGCTGGAGCCTGGCCACCACCTGAAGGTGCAGATTTTTGCCACCGACATCTCGGCCGAGGGCATTGCCGTGGCCCGCGTGGGTCAATACGGCGAAAATATCGTGGCCGATGTAAGCCCCGAGCGGCTGGAGCGCTTTTTTCAGAAAACTGAGAGCGGCTACCAGATTCGAAAGGAAGTGCGCGACGTGGTGGTGTTTGCCCTGCACAACATCAACAAGGACGCGCCCTTTATCAAGCTCGACCTGCTGGTGTGCCGCAACCTGCTCATCTACCTCAATGCCGAGCTGCAAAAAAGCCTGCTGCCCGTGTTTCATTATGCCCTGAACAACCAGGGCTTGCTGTTTCTGGGACCCAGCGAAAACATTAACGGCTACCACGACTTATTTCAGCCGCTTGACGTGAAGTGGAAGATTTCGCGGCGTAGCAGCCAGGCGGCCTCGCTGCCCCACCTTATCAAGTTTCCCTTTTCGCAGGCGCGGCACACTGTCCCGCCGCCCACGGCCCTTATGTCTGCCTCTGCCTCTACCCACCGTCAAAACAGCTCGTTTGCTGCCCTCATCCAAAAAAAACTGGTGCAAGCCTACGTGCCCCCCGCCGTAGTAATTGATGCTAAGGGAGAAATACTCTACGTGAACGGCCGCACCGGCAAGTACCTCAAGCCGGCCCCCGGCCTCAGCGGCATGAACCTCTTTGAGATGGCTCGCGAGGAATTGAACTTTGAGATAAGCGGGGCTGTGCACCGGGCTACCCAAAGCCGCGAAGATGTGGTAGTCGACAATGTGCGCGTGCGCACAGATACCGGTTTGCAGGTGCTACGCCTCTCGGTGCGCCACCTGGCCGGGCCCGAAGAGCTGGCCGGCCTGCTGCTGGTCGTGTTCGAAGACCAGCCTACTACGCGTCGGGTGCGCCAGGCCAGGCATAACCCCGCCCTCGACGACGCCCACCGCGACGCCGTAGTGGCCGCCCTCGACAAAGAGCTGCAGTATACCAAGCACCGCCTCCAAACCACGGTGGAGGAGATGGAAAGCAGCCTCGAAGAGCTGAAAAGCACCAACGAGGAGCTGCAAAGCGCCAATGAAGAGCTGCAAAGCACCAACGAGGAGGCCATGACCAACAAGGAGGAGACGCAGAGCCTCAACGAGGAGCTGATGACTCTCAACATGCAGTACCAGGCCAAAACCGAGGAGCTGGGCCAGACGGCCAACGACATGAAAAACCTGCTCGATGCCACCGAGATAGCTATTATATTTCTGGATAATGATCTGATAATAAAGCGTTTTACCCCGCCCGTGGGCCGCATCATCAGCCTGCTGCCGGCCGATGTGGGCCGGCCGCTGGCGCATTTTACCTCCAGCCTGCGCTACGAGCACCTGCTGCGCGACGTGCAGCAGGTGCTCGACCGCCTCACCAGTATTGAAACCAATATTCAGACCACCCAGGGCGAGTGGTTTACGATGCGCATTCTGCCCTATCGCTCGCTCGATAACTACATCGACGGGGCCGTCATCACCTTCACCGACATTACGGCCCTGAAGCTGCTGGAAGCCCGCTTGCAGGAAACAGCCCGCTTTTCGGAAAGCCTCCAGGCTACCGGCCGCGAGCCCCAGCTGGCCCTCGATACGGAGCTATGCGTACTTAGCGCCAACCAGGCCTTTGCCGAGGCGTTTGGCGAGCCGCTGGCGGCGCTGCACGGCCGGGCCCTCACTTCCCTCAACGGCGGGGCCTGGGGCCAGCCCGCGCTGCTCGAGCGCCTGCGGGCTCTGCTCCAGGCCGCCGTGTCGGAGTTTAGCGACCTCACCCTCATCCTCGACCTGCCCGGCCGGTGCCGGTGCCGGGTGCTGCTCTACGGCCGCCGCCTGCAGCAGCAGGGGCAGCCCACCAGCCAGCTGATGCTGGGCGTGCGGGCGCTCGACCCCGCCCAGTAGCCGCCGGGGCCTAGGGGCTGCGCTAGCTACTAGCCTGCGGCTAGAGAGCGGACTGTTAGTGTAAGCGGCCGGGCCGGGCGCTTGGCTGGTACCCCGATTGGGAAACGGCTTTAGGTAAAAAGAAAGCGTTAAAAAATCAGGTGCGTGAATTTTTAACGCTTTCTTTTTACCTTTTCCCACGCTTTCCACCTAAGGGAGAAGTGATACGTGCAAAATATATTATATTTACTATATTTAACAAATATAATATTTTTAGCCTGATTTTACCATTGCTCCCCGCAGTTGCTGGGCCGGGGTACCCGTCGGCTGGCTTCCGGCCCTTTTGGCGAGGAGCCGGGCGCGAGGGCAGTTGCCCGAGCCGGGTATCCGAAGCGGCCACCTGCGCTGAGGTGTGCTGGTAAGGGCTGGGTAGGCCCGGCCGGGGCCCGTCCTTTTCGGGGCTAAGTGCTTTCCTATTTCTCTTCTCCGCTATGAACCAGCCCGATGCCACCGACCCTGCCGCTTCTGCCGACCCGCAGGCGGCCCTGCAAAGCCTGCGCGCGCGGGCCGAGCGGCGCCGCCTGGTATCGGCAAACCTGCCGCCCGAAACCCCGGTCGATGTGCAGCGCCTGGTGCAGGAGCTGCAAGTGCACCAGATAGAGCTTGAGATGCAGTACGAGGAACTGCTGCTGGCCCAGGCCCAGGCCGAAAACAACCGCCTGCAATACCTCGACCTCTACGACTTTGCCCCGGTGGGCTACTGCACGCTGGCCGCCAATGCCACCCTGGAGCAGCTAAACCTGCGCCTGAGCCAGCAGCTGGGCCACGAGCGCCAGCAGCTGCTGGGCCGCCGGCTGACGCTCTTTGTAGCACCCGCCGAGCGCAACCAGTTTGCCAGCTTCATGACCCGGCTGTGGGCCCGGCCCGGCCAGCGGCAGTCGTGCGAGCTGATGATGCAGCGCCGCGACCACACCACCTTTTTTGCCCAGCTCGAAGGGGTGGCCGCCGAGAGCCCCGACGAGCACCGGCCACCCGCCAGCTGTCGGCTGGTGGTGCTCGACGTAACCGAGCGCCGCCGCGCCGCCGATGCGCTGGCTGCCAGCGAAGCCCGCTTCCGGGCGGCCTTCGAGCAGAGCCGCGATGCCGCGCTGCTGCTCGAAGGCTTTGCCTTTGCCGATGCCAATACCATTGCCCTACGCATGCTGGGCGTGGCCAGTGCCGAGCAGCTGAAGGGCCGGCGGCTGGCCGAGTTCTGGCCCGAGCGGCAGCCCGACGGCCGCCCCTCGCTTCAGCTGCTCACCGACTGCATGAGCCATGCGCGCAGCAACGGCTGGTGCCGCCTCGAATGGATGCGCTACAACGCGGCGGGTGAGCCGGTGTGGGACGAGCTTTCCTTTACGCCGGTGCTCGTGCAGGGCCAGGCGCTGCTGTCGGTGGTGTGGCGCGACATCACGGCCCGCCAGCACAGCGAGCAGCAGCTGCGCGAAAGCGAGGCCCGCCTCCAGATGGCGCTGGCCGCCGCCAACACCGGCGTCTGGAGCTGGGAGCTGGCTACCGGGCAGCTGCAGCAGGATGCCCGCGCCCAGCAAATATTTGGGCTCAGCACCGCGCCTACTGCCCACACGCTGCCCTTTGCCCGCTTACAGGAGGCCATTTATCCGGCCGACCAGGCGGGGGTGCAGCAGGCCCTGGACCAGGCCATGCGCACGCACGCAGTATTCGACCTTGAGCACCGCCTGGTGCGGGCCGATGGCACGGTCACCTACGTGTCGGCCATGGGCCGCTTCAGCTACGATGAGCGCACCAGTCAGCCCCAGCGGCTTACCGGGCTGGTGCGCGACGTAACGAGCCGGCGCGTGGCGCAGGAAGAGCTTGACTATAAGAACCGCCTGCTGTATAACATCCTCAGCAACATGCCCGTAGTGTTCAGCCGGCTTGGCCCCGATGGGTGCTACCGCGAGCAAACCGGCCACGGGCTGCGCCGCCTGGGCCTGGCCGACAATGAGCTGGTGGGCCAGAAAGCGGCCGACCTGTTTCCGGCCACGGCGGCGCACTTCGAGCGGCTGCGCACCGGCCGGAGCGACAGCTACGTGCTGACTATCGAGCACCAGGGCCGGCCGGCCGTGCTGCAGTGCTTCGGGTTTTTTGATGAGGAAAAGCAGGAAATAGTCATCTTCGCCCTCGATATTACCGAGTCGGAGCGCCTGAAGGAAGAAGCTACCCAGCTTAAGCTGCGCCAGCAGCAGGAAGTGCTCTCGGCCATACTCACCACGCAGGAGCAGGAGCGCCGCCGCATTGCCGAAGCGTTGCACAATGGCGTGGGGCAGCTGCTTTACGCGACGCGCCTGCACCTCGATACGCTGCCGCCCTCCGAGGCCGCCCGCGCCGGCCAGCAGCTACTCAATGAGGCCATTCAGGCCACGCGCAGCATCTCGTTTGAGCTTACGCCCACCATCCTCGAAGACTTTGGCCTCGCGGCCGCCCTGCAGGAGCTGGTGGGCCGCATTCCCGGCAGCCTGGCCGTCGACCTCAACCTCAAGGGCCTGGCGCAGACGCTGCCCAGCGTGTTGGCTACCGCCATCTACCGTATTGTGCAGGAGCTGCTAAACAATGCCATGAAGCACGCCCAGGCCCAGGAGGTATTTGTGGAGGTAAGCCAGGAAGACGAGCAGATATACATCGTGGTGGAAGACGATGGAGTGGGGTTTGAGGCCGGCGGCCCGGCTTCGCTGGCGGGCATCGGGCTGGCCGGCATTCGTACGCGGGTGGGGCTGCTGGGCGGCTCGCTCACTATCAAGTCGCGGCCGGGCCGCGGCACGGGCTTCTTTCTGCAGCTGCCGGTGCCCGCCGCCTAAAGCAGCTGCGCGAAGTACGTAGGTCATATACGGAGAGTTAGCTCGCGCAAATCAGGGTTTTTCGCTTGTTTTATTGCATTAAAATGATGTAGCTTTGTAGAAGGTGCTTTATGGCCAATGGTTATAGAATATCAACTTGCTCTACTCTCTTCTACTATGAAAACAAGCGCTACGTTCACTATTCACATCAGTACATACCGGGCCACGGTGGGCCTGAGCCTGCGCGGCCGCTGCGATACGCCGGCCGCGGCCACCCAGCTTGAGCAGGCGGTTGCGGAGGTTATGAGCTACGGCCTGCCCTTTATCTGGGTCGATTGCCAGCGCCTGGCTTATCTGAGCTGGCAGGCACAGCGGGCCATTCTCAACGTCAGCCAGCAGGCGCGGGTGGCTGGCCGCACCATCTACTGGTGCGGCTTCCTGCCCGGGGTGCTCACCCAGCTGGCCGATACCGGCCTGCACCTGCTGCTTACCATGCTGCCCGCCACGGCCTACCAGGGCCCGGCCACGCTGCTCCAGGAAACCGTGCCGGCGACCCCGCACACGCACAAGTTTATGGAAGGGCAAGCGGGCAGCTGAAGCCCCTCTGCGTCGTTGTCGTTGCCCGGAGAAATCAGGCCTTCGCCTTATAGTGCACGCCGGGCAGCGCCCGCAGCCGCTCGGCGGCCTGCTCGGCCGTGATGTCGCGCTGGGCGTTGGCCAGCAGCTCGTAGCCCACCATAAACTTCTTTACCGTGGCCGAGCGCAGCAGCGGCGGCAAAAAGTGCATGTGCAGGTGCCACTCGGGGTAGTCTTTGCCATCGGTGGGCCGCTGGTGAAAGCCGGCCGAGTACGGAAAGCTGATTTCAAACAGGTTGTCGTAGCGAATGGTAAGCTGGCTCAGGATGTCGGCTAGCCCGTCGCGCTCCGGGTCGGTAAGCTGGGTAAGGTCCTGCACGGCGCGGCGTGGCAGCACCAGCGTTTCGAAGGGCCACACTGCCCAAAAAGGCACCAGCACCACCCAGGTATCATTTTCGACCACGAAGCGGGTTTTGGTTTTCTCCTCAATGGCGAGGTAATCGCTGAGCAGCGTTCGGCCGTTTTTCTCGAAATACGCTTTCTGAGTCTGGCTTTCTTTGGCGGGCAGGTCGGGCACAGTCCGCTCGCTCCAAATCTGGCCGTGCGGGTGCGGGTTTGAGCAGCCCATTACAAAGCCTTTGTTTTCAAATAGTTGCACGTAATTAATAGCCGGGTCGGCCCCGAGCGTGCGAAACTCCTCGGTCCATACGTCCACTACGCGGCGAATCTCGGCCACTGGCATCTCGGGCAGCGTCAGGTCGTGGCGGGGCGAAAAGCACAGCACGCGGCAATGCCCGGTTTCGGCCTCGGCCCGCAGCAGGCCGCCTTCGGCAAACGAGCCGGGCTCTCCCGCGGGCAGCAGCGCCGCGAAGTCGTTGTCGAACACAAACTGGTGCTCATACGCCGGGTTTACGGCGCCGCTGGTGCGGGTATTGCCGGGGCAGAGGTAGCAGGTGGGGTCGTAGGCGGGGCGTACTTCCACCTCGTTTTTTTCCTGCTGGCCCTGCCAGGGGCGCTTGGCGCGGTGCGGCGATACAAGTACCCACTCATCGAGCAGCGGGTTGTGGCGGCGGTGGGGCTGCGAGGTGAGGTCCATAGGGGTTAATAAGGTAGAATTTGGAATTAGGAAATGAAGAGTTGTCATTGCTTCGCAGGCTCGCAATGACAACCGATTTTAATCAGCTTTATCCCCTCAATTCACCCACGCCATCGGCGAGGTTTGTCACGTACGTATCCAGCTTGCGGCCTGCTTTTTCCTGGTAGCCGCTGGTCATGAAGGCGATAAACTTATCGACCTCGGTGGCGGCCACCAGGTTGAGAGTGCAGCCGCCGAAGCCACCGCCCATCATACGGGCGCCGTAGCAGCCGGGCGCGTGGTGGGCCAGCTCTTCGAGCACATCGAGCTCGGCGCAGCTCACCTGGTAGAGGTCGCGCAGGCCGGCGTGGCTGGCGTAAAGCAGCTCGCCTACCTCCGACAGCGGCTTGCCTTCCACCAAGCGGGCGGTGAGGGTTTGCACGCGCTGGTTTTCCTCCACCACGTAGCGGCAGCGCTTTTCAACTACTTCGCCCAGCTCAGCTTTGGCGGCCTCAATGTCGGGCAGGGTCGCGTCGCGCAGCGACTTGATGGCCGGCTTGTGCTTTTGCAATATCGCCACGCCCCTGGCGCATTCCTGGCGGCGGGTGTTGTACTCCGAGTCGCCGAGCGCGTGCTTTACGCCCGAGTTGCAGAGCACCAGTCGCGCGTGGGTGGTATCGAGCGGAAAATAAGCGTATTCGAGCGAGCGGCAGTCGAGCTCCACTACGTGCCCGGCGCGGCCAAACAAGCTGGCAAACTGGTCCATTAACCCGCACATTACCTTGGCGTACTCGTGCTCGGCCGTTTGCGAGAGGTGGGCCAGCGTCATGGTATCCAGGCCTAGATGCAGCAGCTGGTTCAGGCCCCAGGCGATGCCGCATTCGGCTGCGGCCGACGACGACAGGCCCGCCCCGCTCGGGATATCGCCGCCAAAGGCGCAGTCGAAGCCCGGCACCTTTACCCCGCGCTTCAGCAGCCCCGCCACTACGCCCAGCTGGTAGTTGGCCCAGTGCCCGCCGGGCAGCGGCGCAACGTCGGCCACAGCCACCTCATAGCTGGCCTCGAAATCAAGCGCCCGCAGCCGAATCCGGTCGGTGCCGGTAAGGCGCAGCGCGAAGCGGATTTCCTTATCAATGGCTGCCGGCAGTACCAGGCCATCGTTGTAGTCGGTGTGCTCCCCGATGAGGTTGATGCGGCCGGGGGCGCGCAGCACCAGGGCCGGTGCCGCGCCAAAGTGCCGCTCGAAGGCGGCGGAAAGGGTGGAGTAGTTCATAGCGCTGCAAAAGTGCGACAAAAGTGCAAGTTGCCTCACCGGCTTTACGCGCCCGCGCCCGCCACGGCCAACCTTTTCGGGCCAATCTAGTAAAGCCAGCCATAAGCCGGGCAGGTCGCCAGGCGCACTATATCTTTCACCTTGTGCTTGTTTCCATGACTACTTCCCGTCTTTCTCTGCTGTTTGTTTTTGCCATGCTGGCCTCCACGCTCACGGGCTGCCAGATTGCCGGCGATATTTTTAAAGGTGGCATGTGGATTGGCGCCATCGGCGTCTTTATCGTAGTCGCCATTATCTGGTGGCTGGTTAGCAAAATGGGCGGCGGCAACAACACCCCGAGCTAACGGCCTGGCTACTTCAACAAAAAGGCGCGGCTCCGAACGGAGCCGCGCCTTTTTGCTGAAGCGCTTTGAAATATAGAAAAAATTTAATATTTAGCCTTGCTCCGACCTTTTGGTCGGCATGGTGCCGATGATGTGGTCCCAGAGCGTGCTGCTTACGCCGAAGGCAATCTCATCCTGGCGGTAGTGGTGCTGGGCGTGGTGCGTCCACCACACCTTGAGGAAGTTTTTCGGGGGAGCGTATACGTGAATGGCGTAGTGCACAAACAGATACAGTGCGTAGCCAAACGTGAAGCCGGCCAGAATACCGAAAGCCCAGGTGCCGAAGACAACCCGGAAAATAAAGAACAGCAGTGAGGCTACGAACACCGTGATAATGGGCGGCATGGCCAGACGGGTTTCATCTTTAGGGTACTCATGATGCACGCCGTGCATGGTGTACTGAAACTTGGCCCGCCCCGGCGTGGTGGCTGGAATGTGGTACACGTAGCGGTGCACCAGGTACTCAACGAAGCTGAACAGAAACCAGCCGCCCAGAAACAGCCCCAGTGCCGACACGCCCGACAAAAAGCCGTGCGTGAAGCCGTAGTACAGGCTGATAAGCGCCGTCAGGACGAAAATGCTGACCGGCAGCGCGATGTGGGTGTGCGAAAGCCGCTCCAGCACCGGGTTTTTAAACAGTTGAGCCGAGCCTTTATGCTTGGGTCGAACCGGCGCAGCAGCCGGCCTAGCGGGCCGGTCGGTAACAGTGTTCATCTCCATAGGAAAGCGAATAGTATCTGATAACAAGCAGCAAATTTACGCCCTGTCCGGCGTTTGAGTTGGGCCGGGTACGAAGCCGGCCTGAGTTAGCGCCGCCGCAGTAGCCGCCGCCGTGGCCACGCCGGCCAGGCGCAGATGCGCCTGGCCGTAAAACCGCTCACGGGCCGCCAGGGTTCGCTGTAGGTGCGCAAAAAGAGCAGCGCCCGGCGTTTGGGCGGGCTGAAGCGCCGCCGCCAGCAGTGGCCGGCGGTTGCTGCTGGCGGCCAGGCGGCGCACCAACTCGGGCAGCGGCACATCGAGCCAGAGCAAAAAGCCGCTGTTGCGCAGCACCGCTAAATTGTCGTGAAAGCAGGGCGTGCCGCCGCCCGTAGCCACTACCAGGGCCTCGGGCCGGGCCGCCACGGCCCGCAGGGCAGCCGCTTCGCGCTTGCGAAAGCCGTCCTCGCCTTCGGCCTCAAAGATGGCGGGTACCGACCGGCCGGCCCGCGCCACAATCTCAGCATCGAGGTCCAGAAAGCCCCGGCCGTAGCGGGCCGCCAGCTGGCTGCCCAGCGTGGTTTTGCCCGAGCCCGGCAAGCCAATGAGGTAGAGGTGGTGCATGCTTACTTAATTTATCCTAACGCGCGGGTCGAGCAGCGCATAGAGCATATCGACGGCAATATTAACCAGCACGAAGATGGCGGCCACGAACAAGGTAGCGCCCATCACCACCGGAAAGTCGAGGTTTTCAACGGCGCGTAAGGTGGTAGTACCCAGGCCTTTCCAGTTGAAGATATATTCAATAAAAAAGGCCCCGGCCATGAGCGAGGCCAACCAGCCCGATACGGCCGTTACCACCGGGTTCAGGGCGTTGCGCAGGGCGTGGCGCCACACCGTGCGGCCGGGGCTCAGGCCCTTGGCGCGGGCCGTGCGAATATAGTCCTGGCTTAATACATCGAGCATACTGGAGCGCGTGAGCTGCATAATGATAGCCAGCGGCCGCACGCCCAGGGCAAGGGCCGGCAGCAGCAGGTTGCGCAGCACCAGGTGGCGCTCGGCCGTAAACGGGTCGGTTTCGTAGAGCTGGCCGGTCAGGCTCAGGCCGGTCCAGTGGCTCCAGTAAAAGCCGAAGCTGACCGCGATAAGAATAGCCGCCACAAACGAGGGCACCGAAATACCCAGCACCGACGTGGTAACCAGGGTGCGGTCGAGCCACGACTGCGGCCGCAGCGCGGCCGCCACGCCCAGCCCGATGCCGCCCACGGCCGCCAGCACCATTGCCGCCACGGCCAGCCACAGCGTACCCGGAAAGCGGTTGAGCAACAGCGAAAGCACGTCCTGGTTGCTCTGAAACGAGCGCCGCAGGTAAGGCCATTTCAGTACGAGGGCGCGCTGCCGGCCCAGCGGCAGCAGGGCCACGCCGCCGTAGCGCGCCACGCCGGCCGAGTCGCGCCGGTGCACGCCCAGCGGCGAAGCATCGTTGAGATAGCCCAGCAGGCGCGCCGGTAGCGGCTGGTCGAGGCCAAGGTCGGCCGAAATTGCGGCTTTGGTGGCTACGTCCGAGCGCTGGCCCGCCAGCAGGGCGGCGGGGTCGCCGGGCAGCACATTAAACAGAAAAAAAACCGTGGTGGCCACGCCCACCAGCACGAGCAGGCCCTGACCCAGACGGCGCAGAAGAAAGGAGAGCATGGTTGATGACGTAGCGTGGACTCTGCGAGTCGGCGCGTGAGAAAGGTAGGGCGGAAGCGGATAGTGCCGATAACCCAACGCGCGGACTCGCAGAGTCTGCGCTACAGCTTACTGAAGCGCTTTCTCGACCTGGTAGAGGGCCGGAATATCGTGGTAATGGTATTTAGCTACAACGGTGCCGTTGTGCAGCACCAGCAGGCCGGGGTTGGAGCGGATGACGGACTTAAGCACCGTGGCATCGGCAAAGTAGAAGGGCGTGGCCAGGTTTACATCGTGCCGGAAGGAATCGAACTTGCCGGCCGCCGTGCTCGTGATGGTGAGCACGTCGATGTGCTTGCGCGATTTGGCCGCGGCGGCAAACAGCTGGTTGAACTGCTCAAAGCGCTCGCGGTCGGCCTTGTTGGTGTTTTGTACAATGAGAATGAGCTTGTTGCCGGTCAGCACCTGCTTGGTGACGTCGTTGCCGTCGGGGTCGGAGATGACAAAGTCGGTAATGGCGGGCGTCGAGGCCTGCGGATTGAGCACCGTCATGCTCTTGTACTTCCAGGTCGAGTCGGTTGGAAACTGCTCGGTTTCGAGCGTTTTGCCGCCGCGCTCAAAGGTGTAGCGGTAGCGCGGCGCCTCCGCAGGCTTCATGAGCTGCGGAATGTTGTTGCCAACTTTATAAGGCAGGAAGTCGAAATACGGCAGGTGCCCCAGGGCCCGCACGCCAATGCCGATAGCCAGGGCGCTGGCAAAAGTCATGGCCATGAGGGCCGGCATGCCGCGCAAAAATGAATGGCGCAGGTGCTGCTGGTTGAAGAATACCACTGCCCACAACACCAGCAGCAGCAGGTCTTTGAAAAACGACGTCCAGGGCTTGAGCTTGATAAAATCGCCGAAGCAGCCGCAGTCGGTTACCTTATTAAAAGCGGCCGAATAAAACGTCAGAAACGCAAAAAACACGAGCAGGGCCAGCAGCGCATACAGCGTTTGGCGCAGGTACCAGCGCAGCAGCAGCGCCGTGCCCAGTATCACTTCGAGCGAGCTGAGGGCTATGCTCAGGAAGCGGCTGGCATCGTGCAGGTAGTCGAAAAGCCAGCCAAGGGCGGGCACATCGCCGGCGAATACCTCAAAGTATTCTTCGAGCTTGTAGGCCGTGCCCACCGGGTCGTTGAGCTTGATAAGGCCCGAGAAAATAAACAAAATGCCCAGCAGCGCCCAGCACAGGCGGGTAACTTGGCGCATCGGCGTTGGCAGCGAAATCTTCATAGCGTTAAAACAAAGGTCATGAGGCCCCGGCCCCCTTACGCGGGAGCGTCGGTGCGGGCTGCTTCGCCGCGCAAAATGAGGGCAAACACGGCGTAGTTGAGCATGTCGCGGTAGCCGCCTTCTACGCTTTCGCTTACCAGCGCCGCGCCGCCGATGTTTTCGAGCTGCTTGATGCGGTGCAGCTTCATCAGAATGAGGTCGGTAATACTGCTCACGCGCATTTGCCGCCAGGCCTCGCCGTAGTCGTGGTTTTTGGCCAGCAGCAGCTCGCGGTTCAGGGCATTTTCGTGGTCATACGCGGCGGCCACCTGCGCAGGGGGCAAGTCCAGGGGCGCCTCGGCGGGCAGACGCAGCTGCATCAGGGCAATGAGGCAGTAGTTGATAATGGCAACAAACTCCTCGTCGATGCCATCGGCAATCTTTTGCGTGCCAGCTTCCTGAATCGTGCGGATGCGGTTGGCCTTGATAAAAAGCTGGTCCGTGACCGACGGTAGGCGCAGGATGCGCCACGCCGTGCCATAGTCGTGGGTCTTGGCCAGAAACAGCTCGCGGCAGCGGCTCAGAATAAGGTCGTAGTGCGCGGAGGTAGTTAAAGGCATAAGCTTCGGCTGGGGCGAAGGCAGTTGGGCACAAGCTACTGCCTGTGCAAAGTGGAAACCTCCGCAAGTTCGCCCGTAACGCCGGATATTTAACCCCTCGCTCTCGCTGCCCTGCCCACCCACCCCGCGCCTATGTTGCTGCAAAACGCACTGCCCCAGCAGTTCACTGCTACGCTGAAGAGTCCTCACGGCCGGCTGCTCGACCTGCGCCAGCCTCAGGTGATGGGTATTCTCAACGTGACGCCCGACTCATTCTACCCCGGCTCCCGGCTGGGTGCCGGCTCGGAGGCGGCGCTGCTGCACCGCGCTGAGCTGATGCTGGCAGCCGGCGCCGCCGCCCTCGATGTGGGCGGCTACAGCTCGCGGCCGGGCGCCGACGACATCAGCCCCGATGAAGAAAAAAGCCGCCTGCTGCCCGCGGTAGCGGCCCTGCGGCGCGAGTTTCCGCAGGCTTTTATCAGCGTCGATACCTTCCGGGCTGCCGTAGCCGCCGAGGCCGTGGCCACCGGTGCCGACCTGATAAATGACATTGGCGGCGGCACCCTCGATGCCGGCATGCTGCCCACGGTGGCCCGCCTGCGGGTGCCCTACTGCCTTATGCACCTGAAGGGCACGCCCCAAACCATGCGTAGCCTGGCGCACTACGAAGACGACCTGGTGCTGACGCTGCTGCGCTTTTTCCGCGACCAGCTCGCGGCCCTGCGCCAAGCGGCCAATGGCCAGCCCTTGCCCGACGTCCTGCTCGACCCCGGCTTCGGCTTTGCCAAAACGCCGGCCCACAACCACGAGCTGCTGCGCCGCCTGCCCGAGCTGCACCACCTGGGCTACGGTTTGCTGGTGGGCCTCTCGCGCAAGGCCATGGTGTATAAGCCGCTGGGCCTCGGCCCCGAAACTGCTCTCAATGGCACTACCGCCCTGCACGTGCTGGCCCTGCAGGGCGGGGCCCGGCTACTGCGCGTGCACGATGTGCCCGAGGCGCGGCAAACCATTGCGCTGGTAACGGGCGCGTAAGGCAGTGAAAATAAAAAGCAGCAAGAGAAGCAGTAAAATGAAAACGCGCTTTCTTTAGCAGGCGCAATACTTTTGCGGAAGCTCCTCCCGCCTCTCTGCTCCTTTCATCTCTTAGCTGCGATACTTGTCCCTTCCTTTTCCCCTTTACTTTTTACACGTAGGGCTGGCCGACGTAGCCGACGTGCTGCTCGTGACCTGGATGCTGTACCAGCTCTACAAGCTGCTGCGCGGCTCGGTGGCACTCAACGTCGCGCTCGGGCTGCTGAGTCTGTACCTGGTGTACCTGGTGGTAAGCGCGTTGGGACTGGGGCTGCTGACGGCTATTCTGGGGCAGTTTATGAGCGTAGGAGTGCTGGCCAGCATTATTTTATTTCAGCAGGAAATCCGGCGCTTTTTGCTGAATGTGGGGAAAGTAGCGATGGAAGGCGGCGGCCCGCTGGGCTGGTGGCGGCGCCCCAGCGGCCAGCCCACGGGCGCGCCCGGTGTGGGCGCCTTTGTAGAGGCCGCCAAAAGCCTGGCCAGCAAGGAAACCGGCGCCCTCATCTGCTTTACGCTCACTTCCGACCTCAGCGCCTATGCCGAGTCGGGCGACCGCCTCGATGCGGAGGCCAGCAAGCGCTTGCTACTTGCTATATTTAATAAAACCTCGCCCCTGCACGACGGGGCCGTGATAGTAGCGCAAGGCCGGCTGGTAGCGGCCCGCTGCATATTGCCCGTGAGCCAGAACCCCGAGGTGCCCGCCGCGCTGGGCCTGCGCCACCGCGCCGCCCTGGGGCTTACCGAGGCCACCGACGCCGTGGTGCTGGTGGTGAGCGAAGAAACCGGCCAGATGAGCCTCGTGCGCCACGGCGAAATATACCGAGGCCTGGCCGCCACCGAGCTCAAAGCCCGCCTGCAAGAGTGGCTGCTGGCCGCTCCCCAGCCGGCTTAGGCTATCGACAAGCCAATCGCTTTTCGCTCGGGTAATAAAAAGCTGGGGCCTTTGAAGGCAGTGGCTGGGCGTAGCTTTAGCTTATGGGCCAGGCCACTGACTTGCAGGCTTTTTACCAGGGGTGAAGGCATGCCGCACCAGTATACTTCGGTGCCCGCGCGCCGGCAGCAGGCATCGGCCCGCAGCAGGGCCTGCCTGCCCAGCGGGCTTAGCGAGTGCAGCTGCTGCGTGTCTATCCAGGCCTGGGTGGGGTGGCGCTCCAGCAGCTGCTGCACCGTGCTGAGTAAGTGCGTGGCATCGGTAGTGCTGGTGCAGCTGCCCCGCAGGCTCAGCCCCACGCATTGCCGGTGGCTACCAAAATGAATGGTAAGCGACCGAGAGGGCAAAATCAACAAAAAGAAAGCGTTATTCATAGCAGAAGGGTAGAGAGTAGTAGCGTGCCGCAAATATACGCGTGTAAGTCAGTCAATTATAGCATAGAAAATGGGTTTTAGGTTACGTACTAATACCTGTTTTCAGCGGTGCCCGGCGGAAGGAGATTACCAAGTGACTATAGTTTAGCTACGTGTTTTCCGCATATTCTCGCAGCTGGCCGGGAAAGGGCTGCGCAAATACGCATAGGTGCTCCGTATAAATTGGTAATTATCTTGTAAACAGACACTTTATAAAGAAAACTCCCATCCTACGCCATGCTTTAATCGTTAAAATGAAGTAGTTAGGTGCCTGTCTCATTCCTCTTTTCCCTTACTTACTTTTACTATGAAGCCTGCTGTGAATACGTCGTCCCTGGTTTCTTCATCCCCCATGGGCTTTAAAACCCGCCCGGCCGCCCGCATCGGCGATGGTAGCCGCACCAGCCGCCGGGGCTTTGCCAGCATGGACCCCGCCGAGCAGCGTCGCATTGCCAGCGAAGGCGGCAAAGCCTCGCACGCCAGTGGCCAGGGCCACAAGTGGACTGCTGAAGAAGCGCGGGCTGCGGGCCGCAAGGGCGGCCTTACCAGCCGCCGGGGCCCCAGCCGCCCGGCTGGTGAGGCAAAGGCTGCTACCAGCAAATCCAAGACAACTAACTAAAGCCAGCTGGCACTGGCCGCGCACGTTGCGCAAGAGTCTACATCAAAAAGCCCGGCTCCAAGAAAGGAGCCGGGCTTTTTGATGCCTGCGTAGGCCGTAGGCGGCCCTAGCTTAGCAGGCCCTGCGTTACGGCCAGCTTGATGAGGGCGGCGGTGTTCTTGGTCTGGGTTTTCTCCAGGATATTCTGCCGATGGGTTTCGATAGTGCGCTTGCTGGTAAATAGCTTTTCGGCTATCTCATTGGTAGTAAGCCCTTCGGACAAAAGTTGGAGCACCTCGTTTTCGCGGCGCGAGAGGCGGCCGACCTTGGTGGCTGCGTCGGGCTCTTCTTCTTTAGCTAACACTTTGCGTAACATACTTATGCCCAGGTCGCTGCACAAAAATTGCCGCCCGGCAATCACCGCCTGGATAGCGAGCAGAATCTCGCCTTTTTCGGAGCTTTTGAGGACGTAGCCCGATGCGCCGGCATCGAAAAGCTGGCCGATATAGCGCTCGTGGCCCAGCATACTCAGAATAAGCACCCGAATCTGTGGGTATTCGGTGTGCAGTCGCTGAGTGGTGGCCAGGCCATCGAGCACCGGCATGTTGGCGTCGAGCAGTACCACATCGGCCGGGGTAGCGGGCAGGCGGTTGAGCAGCTCCTGGCCATTATTAGCCTCACCTACTACCTCAATATCAGGCTCGTTGGCGAGCAGCGCCCGTAGCCCGTCGCGCACGATGGTGTGGTCATCAACCAGAAAAATGCGGGTCATAAGCTAAGGTGCCGGCTACAACAAGTAACAGAACCTTGGGAAGCCGGCTAGAAAAATGTCTACGAGTCAAGCAACGGTTAGGATTAGCCCGACTGTTGCCGTATGCGGCCTGCTTGCCAGATTTGCCGGGGCGTAAGCGGTACAATGTATTAATAATACATTGTATTTATTCCTGATACTAAGGCGCGTCTATTTTAACACGCCCAGCTCATGGCCCACTTTGGTAAAGGCCGCAATGGCCTTATCAAGCTGGGGCCGGGTGTGGGCGGCGCTGAGCTGCACCCGGATGCGGGCCTTGCCCTGCGGCACCACGGGGTAGTAAAAGCCCACCACATAAATGCCTTCATCGAGCATGCGGGCGGCAAATTCCTGGGCCAGCTTGGCATCGTAGAGCATAACGGGCACAATAGGATGTTCGCCGGGCGTGATATCGAAGCCGGCCGCCGTCATCTGCTGGCGGAAATACTGCGTATTCTCTTCGAGCTGGTCGCGCAGCTGGGTGCTTTCGGTAAGCAGCTCCAGCACGCGCAGGCTGGCCCCCACGATGGCGGGCGCCAGGGTATTGCTGAACAGATACGGGCGCGAGCGCTGGCGTAGCAGCTCGATAATCTCCTTGCGGCCCGAGGTGAAGCCGCCCATGGCGCCGCCCAGCGCCTTGCCCAGGGTGCCGGTGATGATGTCGACGCGGCCCATCACGTTGCGGTACTCGTGGGTGCCGCGGCCGGTTTTGCCCAGGAAGCCCATTGAGTGGCACTCGTCAATCATTACCAAAGCACTATATTTATCGGCCAGGTCGCATATTTTATCCAGCTGCGCAATGGTGCCGTCCATCGAAAACGAGCCATCCGTCACGATGATGCGGTGGCGCGTGCCCTTGGCCACAGCGTCTTGCAGCTGCTTTTCGAGGTCGGCCATGTCGTTGTGCTGGTAGCGGTAGCGCTGGGCCTTGCACAGGCGCACGCCGTCGATGATGCTGGCGTGGTTGAGGGCATCCGAAATAATGGCGTCGCGCTCGTCAAACAGCGGCTCGAATACGCCGCCATTGGCGTCGAAGGCGGCGGCGTACAGGATAGTATCCTCGGTGCCCAGAAACTCGGCTAGCTTAGCTTCCAGCTCCTTGTGAATATCCTGGGTGCCGCAGATAAAGCGCACCGAGCTCATGCCGTAGCCATGCGAGTCGATAGTAGCCTTGGCGGCCTTTATTACCTCGGGGTGCGAGCTGAGACCCAGGTAGTTGTTGGCGCAGAAGTTGAGCACGTCGCCGGCTTCCCGGGTGTCAATTTCGGCGCCCTGGGGCGAGGTGATAACGCGCTCTTTTTTGTAGAGGCCCGCGTCTTTTATTTCTTGAAGCGTTTGCTGAAGGTCGGATTGAAGGGTGCCGTACATGGGGTGGGGTAGGAATACTGGTAAACTAGGAATCGGCTGATAGCTTTTAAGTATGAGTGGCAGGCAGCCAGGCTATGCGCTGCTCCGCCACTTCAGTTTGGGCTTTAGGTAGCAGAAGGCATAAGCTACGATAATCGCAAAGCAGAGAAGTGACCAGGAGTGTACGTTCTTTAGTAAGTTTTATAACTGTATAACTATACTGCGCACTAGCCGCCCGGCTTCGGAATGAGCAATGAAATGATAGGCAAACTACATCTGAGGCTGCAAAATTGAGGCTGAATTCCTGATTAACATAGGTTGCCAGCTTTTGCTCCTGATAAAATACTAAAAGCGCACGTCCATCGTGCCGCCAATACGTCCTGTACAGGCGTAGGGCAGCAAACTGTGACCAGGCTATCGGTAGCATAAGGGTAGCCAGTAGCAACACCATAAGATTGACACCAATCTTTGCGATAGCAGCACCGGCAACCAGCAGCAGGCTTAACCCGAAAGCAGCCTGAAGCAGGGTCCAGAGCAAATTAATGTCCTGCCAGCCGTTACAGGAAAAGCGTACTACCGGCTGCGATAGCTTCCCAGCCTTAAAATGCTCCTGCACGACAAGCACCAGCGGCAAGCCAACTACAACTACTAGCAATCCAATTAAAGCAACGGTATCCTGGCTCATGCAACCCGGTTTTACGGAGGCTAACAAAGTACTATAACGGCTTAGCGGTCGGCCCGTTGACGTACCATAAATAATTGCACCCCCAGCTTGCCGCTTGCAATAAGCTGCTCCTTCTCCTCAGCCGAGATTCGCCGCACCTTGGGCCCGAAGCCCCTGGTGCTGATACTGATGGTGCGGGGCCAGTCGGGGGGCAGAGCGGGGTTGAGGTTTTCGAGGGCTACGGTGTAGAGAGCGCCGATGTAGGAGGAGAAATCGCGGATGTCGTAGGGCGCGAGGGCCTGGCGGCCGGTAGGCAGGGTGTCGAGGGCTATCTGCTCGTCGCGGTCGAGGCGCAGGCCCAGGGTTTCGGGGTTGGCGGTGCTGCCGGGTGGCAGGCCGGCGGGCAGGTAGCGCGGCTGGTCGAACATATGCAGCGGGTAGTTGGCCAGCAGGCCGCCATCCACGAGCACCTGCACGGGCTGGCCGGCTTTGGGCTTGCCCTGGATAACGTGATTGTCGATATCGAGCAGCACAGCCCGGAAATACAGCGGAATACTCATGCTGATGCGTACGGCGTCGGCTACGCGCATATCGGGGTGGGTTTCGTAGCTGAATACCTGGGTGCGTTGCAGCGTAAGGTTAGTGCCCGTGGTGTAGAGGTCGCGGTAGCGGCCGGGCTGCACCTGGGCCAGCTGGTGCAGCTCGGCCAGGGTGAGGTTGGGGCGCTGCGTCTGGCGGCCCACCAGCTCGCAGAGGTATTTGGTGAGCTGGTCGCCCCGGTACCAGCCGTACTGGCGCAGCAGGCGGCTGCCACCCCCCACGAAGATGAAGCGCCCGTCGTTGAGCCGCTGCACGGGCGTGCGGTTGATGACTTCGATAATGGCTTCGGGCGAGTAGCCAACCGCCAGCAGCGCCGCCTGAATGGCCCCCGCCGAAGTGCCGCCCACCCGCGTTATATGGCTCAGAATACCCTGTGCGGCCAGTTCCTGCAAGGCCCCGCCGTAGGCGATACCCCGGATGCCGCCGCCTTTCATAATAAGGTTGCGGTAAGGCGGCGAAGGAAGCTGAGCGCGCACAGGCTGGATACTGCCGGGCAAGGTCAAAAGACTGAGTATAACGAGTAAGCGAATAGTCATAGACCTTAAAGATACCTGGGCAGCTGCTACTCGTGGCACTGCCTGCCCAACCTTGCCCCTGACCCTGGCCGTATCTTTGCAGCCTGTCCTTCCCACCCCTCACCCAGCTTTGTATTCCATGACTACCTCGCCCAGCGAATCCGATACCCCTCGAACACCCGGCAACGTCCTCGTTATCGGGGCCTGCGGCCAGCTTGGCCTGGAGCTGACGGCCGCCTTGCGCCGGCGCTACGCACCCGAGGCAGTTGTGGCCGCCGATGTGCGCCCGCCCCGCAACCCCGCGGCGCTGGCCGGTGGCCCGTTTGAGCTGCTCGATGTGCTGGATAAAGCCCGGCTGGAGGCGCTGGTGCAACAATATAGGCCGGTGCAGATATATCACCTGGCGGCCCTGCTCTCGGCCACGGCCGAGAAGGACCCGATGTTTGCCTGGAAGCTCAACATGGATGGCCTGCTGAACGTGCTGAACTTGGCCGTGCAGTACCAGGTGCCGCAGGTGTACTGGCCCAGCTCCATCGCCGTATTCGGCCCCGACACGCCCCGCGAGCACACCCCGCAGCTCACCATCATGAACCCCAACACGGTGTATGGCATCAGCAAGCTAGCCGGCGAGCAGTGGTGCGAGTGGTACCACCGCCACCACGGCCTCGACGTGCGCAGCCTGCGCTACCCCGGCCTCATCGGCTACAAGAGCCTGCCCGGCGGCGGCACCACCGACTACGCCGTTGACATCTACCACAAGGCCGTGGCGGGTGAGGATTTCGAGTGTTTTCTAAAGGAAGACTCCTACCTGCCGATGATGTACATGCCGGATGCCCTCAAGGCCACGCTCGACCTCATGCACGCGCCGGCCGCCAGCATTAAGGTGCGCACCAGCTACAACCTGGGCGCGATGAGCTTCTCGCCCAAAGAAATAACGGCTGCCATTCAGCAGGAAATGCCGGGCTTTCACGTTACTTACAAGCCCGACGGCCGGCAGGCCATTGCCGACTCGTGGCCCGCCAGCATCGACGACAGCGCGGCCCAAAAAGACTGGGGCTGGCAGCCGGAGTTCGACCTGGCCAAAATGACCCATGACATGCTGGCCCACCTGCGCCAGCCAGTGACGGCATAGCGCGGGGCTTACCATTTGACCGGAACAAGTCGCCATTCGGGCCAGGCACGGTGCCTAGCCTGAATGGCGATTTTTAGGTGTATGTGGTGACCGGCTACTGGATAGATACATGGCAGCTATGCGCCCCGAAAGCGAGCCGGGGCTCGCTCGGCCAGCCCTGGTAGGCACCCGGAACTATAAAGAACTCATGCCGGAAGGCGAAGTAGCATTAGGATGCAGAAAGACCGCAGAAAGCAGATACCTGTGACTACTTTTGCTGCGCTTTATTCTATTGCTATTGCCGATGCTGAAACGACTACTTTGCCTGCTGCTTACGCTGTCGTTTTACGCAAGCGATGCCCAGGCCCAGGCCTACGAGCCGGGCTGGCTGGTGCGCACCAATGGCGATACGCTGCGGGGCGAGCTCGAAAACGGCTTCTGGCTGGAGCCACCCACGTTTATCCGTTACCGGCGCACGCCCCAGAGCCCGAGCGAGCTGTTTCCGGCGCGCCAGCTGCGCGCCGTCAGCTTTAAAGGCGGCCGGTATTTTCGCCACGAGGTATTGCGCCTGGACCGTGCCGCCGAGGTTCGGCTCCAGGACCTCAAGCGGGGCAACTATGTGAATATGCAGCCCGATTCGGTGCTGGCCGAAGTGCTGCTGAGCGGTCCGGTTGAGCTGCTGCGGGTGGTGCGGCCCGGAGCCACGCAATTTGTGCTGCGGCGCCCCGGCCAGCCCGACCTCAGCCTCAGCGAGCGCCACTACCTCAGCGATGGGCCGGATATAAACAGGATAATCGACGGCAACAACTACCGCAATCAGCTGAGGCTGTACTTCGCCGATTGCCCGGCGGCCGCCAGCCTGGCGGAGAGAATCCCCTACACGGCGGCCGGCCTGGCCGAAGTAGCTCAGGCTTATGCTGTTAGCTGCACCCCTGGCAAGCAGTCGGCCCAAAGCTGGCTAGCCCAGGCGGCGCCCCGGCGTAAGGGCGCGTTCCAGGCCGGGGTGCTGGCGGGGGCTCGTTATAATAATATCGCAAGCCCGGCTTCGTCGCTGACGGAGGGGTGCACCGACTGCGCTGTTCACCCGTTTGGGGGGCTCTACGCCGAGCTGCTGCAGCCCAGCCGCATTACGGCTTTCTACGGCGAGCTTAGCTTGAGTCCGTTTCACAGCAAAGGCGTGTATTACCTTGGTTTCGACGCAAATGGCAATCAACAATATAGTATATTCGAGTACCGGGCGCTGCTGCTTACTGGCCGTTTGGGGGTGCGCTACTTTATTCCGCGGCCGCACGACCAGCAGCTAATGGTGGGCTTTAGCTTCGAGCATAATGAAGTGCTGGGCCTAAACCTGGCACCGGGAAATAGCAGCAATACCAACCCCCAAACCACTGGCGATGCCTATGCCTCGCCTACCCTCATTCCTGGCCTGATGCTGGGCTGGCGTTACCAGCGCTTCACTGCTAGCATCGATGGCCAGCTATACCGTAGTAATAATGATTCAGGTATATTTTACTATAACTTTTTAGGTGGTAAATGGGCTACGCGGCTGGGCCTAAGCTACCGCCTGGGCCGCAACCCCGATAAGCTGGCTCATAACCATAACTAAGTAAGCTGCGTCAAAATCTCCTCCCAGTTTTCCAGATAGAGCATGTGGCCCTGATTGGGCAGCAGGCGCAGGTGCGCGGCCGTAAGGCGGCTGGCCAGGTAAGGAAGATGGCTGGCTCCCCACACCCCATCGGCGGTGCCGTGCCAGAGCGTACAGGGGGCGCGCACGTCTTCGATGCGAAAGCCGGGCGGGCGGCACCAGGCCTGGGCATCGTCGTACACGCCCCGGCCGCCGTGGGTGAAGCCCTGCACGGCCGCATCGCGCAGCAAGGCCCGGAATTCGGCCGTTACGACCCGCTCGGCGGGCTGCATAAGCCGGATAAACCAGTCGATAGTGCGGTTGGGGTGGCGTGCCCACTGCCGGCTCAGCCACAAAAACGTAGTGCGGTTGAGCCACGGAAAGCGCGTCTGGCCCCAGCGCAGCAGCTTCCAGGTGCGCGACAAGTGCTGGTAGCTGGCCCGCTCGCCCAGGGGCAGGCAGCTGCTGAGCAGCTGCACGGCCGCCACCCGCTGTGGGTAGCGGGCGGCCAGCGCCAGCGCGTGTACGCCGCCCACCGACCACCCCATCACCTCTACCGGCTGCCCGATGCCCAGCGCATCGAGCAGGGCCACGGTATCGGCCGCAAACGACGGAAACGAGAGGCGCCGGTACACGTCGCTCTGGCCCACGCCGGGCCGGTCGGGGGCAATTAGCTGCAGCTTTAACCGGGCCAGCAGCGCCGGGACAGGCGGCAGCGCCAGGCCGGAAGTGCCAAATCCGTGCTGAAATACTACCGGGCGGTGGCCGGGGTCGCCATAGCGCGTCAGGCCCAGCTGGCGGCCATCGGGCAGGCGCACGCGCAGGCGCGTCTGGTAGTCGGAAGTAAGACTGGTTTGACCAGGAGCGGGCATGGGTCAGCGTACGCGGGGCGCGGCCTGGGGTTAGGCAGCTGGCGCTGGCGCCAGCGCCTTTTTGCTTTTCCAAAATACCAGCACTACCAGCAGTCCGGCCGTGGCTTGCAGCAACACGGTATGCGGAGCCCCCAGCTGCCGCGCCAGCCAGCCCACCAGCAGGCTCCCCAGCGGCTGCACGCCCTGAAACGCCATCACGTAGTAGCTCAGCACCCGACCCCGCATCCGGTCGTCCACGTGGGTTTGCACAAAAGTGTTGGTGCCCGCGATAAACAGCATCATGCCGGTTCCGCTCAGCACGCTAAATACCAGTGCTACGGGCAGCCGGGCGCTCAGCGCAAAGCCCAGCAGCCCGAGGCAAAACCCCAGCGCCGCGTAGCTGACATGACGGCTCTGGTGGCTGCCGGCCGGGCGCGAGGCCAGGAACAGCGCTCCCGCGAGCGCGCCCAGGCCCGACATGCTGTTGAGCCAGCCAAACGTGCCTGCGGCCCCGTGAAATACCTCACGGGCAAACACCGGCAGCAGCGTGCCATAGGGCATGGCGCAACAGGCTATCCCCGCCATCAGCAGGATTTGCCGGCGCAGGCCGGGGGCCTGGCGTAGGTAGGCCCAGCCCTCGCGCAAGCCCTCCCAGGTGCCTGGGCGATGTGCCCGCGGCGGGCGCGGTACCAGGCGCATGAGCAGCAGCGAGGCTATCACGGCCCCAAAGCTGAGCGCATTGAGTGCAAAGCACGTCCCTGCCCCCAGATAGGTGAGCAGCAGGCCGGCAATGGCGGGCCCCAGCAGCCGGGCCACGTTCACCATAGTCGAGTTCAGGGCAATAGCGTTGGGCAGGTAAGTGGGGTTATCAACCAGCTCGACCAGCAGCGATTGCCGGGCCGGAATGTCGAAGGCATTGATGGTGCCCAGCAATAGGCTCAGGCTGGCCACGGCCCAGGTGTTGTAATAGCCGCTCAGCACCAGCCCCGCCAGCAGGCTGGCCTGAATAAAAGAGGCCACTTGCGTAAAAACCAGAATGCGGTAGCGGCTGTAGCGGTCGGCCACCGTGCCGCCATAAGGCGCCAGTAGCAGCGTCGGAATCTGGCCCGCGAACATAACCACGCCCAGCAGCACGCTCGAATGCGTGGCCGAATACACAAGCCAGCTCACGGCCAGCCGCTGCATCCAGGTGCCGATGAGCGACACCGACTGTCCGGCGTAGTACAGACGAAAATTGCGGTGCTCAAGCGAGCGGAAGGCGGTAAGCAACGGTTAGAAAGCTACGCAAGCAGCCAGCAGGTTTCGCCGCAGAAGACGGGAGTAGTGCGGCAACAGTTGCCGGAAGGCCATCATATGCCAGTCTTTTTCGTGCGCTACTTAAGCTGTAATCAACCAAGAGCCTGCGTGCAGTTACCAGCCCACCCTATAGCCGCGCCCCGCGTGAATTGAGCCTGGCGCTTTTTCGGAGTTGCCCTACTGTCGGCGCCCCTGGCCCCTGATGGCGAAACGGCACTCCCGGCGCTGGGTAAGGAAGTAGTACTGAGGATGGCGGTACCGTAAAAATAGCCAACTGCTACTACTAATTGCTACCGGCTGCCCAGGCGGCGGGGCCAGCCCAGCAGGCGCGAAGTAAGCAGCGGTCCGCCAAATGTAGCAATGGTGATAACGGTCAGGCCCACATCGGCGGCATCACTGTCGAGGAAGTCGCTGACGGGGTGGCCAGGCGCGAAGTGCCGGAGCAGCGACAGCACCAGCTTAAGCCCCAGAATGCCGATAACCACGAAAGCCGCCGTTTCGAGAAACGGGTACTTGCCCATCAGCCCCACGAAAGCCTGGGCCACCAGCCGCATGGCCAGGATGCCGATAAACACCCCTACGAGTACGAGAATCAGGTTGTTGCTAAACGCCACGACCGCAAACACGTTGTCGATAGAAAACGCCACATCCATCAGCTCTATCACGGCGACGGTAGCCCAGAAAGGCCCCAGCAGGCCCAGCGTGCTGCGGTAGAGCCAGCTTTTTTGCTTGTCGGGCGCCTCGTCGTCGGCTGGCTTGGCCGTGTGGAAGTAATTAAAGGTCAGATAAAGTAGATAAAGCCCGCCCAGCGGCTTCAAAAACCAGAAGCCTACCAGGTACGAGGCAAACACCAGGCACAGCCCGCGAAACAGATAAGCCCCAAAAATGCCGTAGCGCAGCGCTTGCTTGCGCTGCTCGCGGGGCAGGTCGCCCACGAGGGTAGCCAGCACGGCGGCATTATCTACGGAGAGCAGGCTCTCAATAATAATCAGGTTGCCGACTACCGCCAGCGAGGGCAGCGGATGGTCGACGATATCTTGAAGCTGGGCGTACATAGAGAAAATAAGCTACTCGGAAAAAGGAGTCACCAGCTTAGAAATCCTCATTCCAAATTCGGCATTTTTCGTAAAGCGGCTCCAAAATAAGCTCCCAAAACCACGATAAGTTTTTCGGATGATAGTGAACCCTCTTCCCACCGGCTGGCAGGTTATCTACCAGCAGGCGCACGCGCTGCTGGCGGCGCAGCTGGCCTGGGCCTGGCCCGCATTTTTGCCGGCCGACCGCTGGGTGGGTCTGCTGGCGGCCATTATGCAGCACGACGATGAGCAGGCGGCCTGGCACGGGCGCGGGGGGCACCACGGCCTCACGCCCGCCGGCGCCCCGGCCAACTTTACGCAGGTGGCTTTTTCGCTGGAGCAGGCCACCGGGGTATTGCACGCGGCGCGCTTTCAGGGGCGCTGGCGCAGCTTGCTTACCAGCCTGCACCTGAGCACCTTGTACGAGCCGTTGCGGGGTAGTAACCCCGCTACTACGGCGTTTTTGGATGAGCTGCGTGCCAGCCAGAGCCGCTGGCTCAAAGAGCTGCACCTTACTAAAACCCAGGCCCGCCAAGCCTACGACCTGCTGCACTGGTGCGACCGCCTGTCGCTTATTCTGTGCCGCCAGGAGCTGCCCGAGATGGGGCGCGAGCTGGAAATATACCGCGCCCCGCTGGCTGCCGGGCGGGCGGCGCACTACGTGTGCCAGCCCGATGGGCCGGGCACCGCAGTAGTGGTGCGCCCCTGGCCATTTGCCTGCAAGCAGCTGGCAGTAAGCGTAGAAGCTCAGCAGCTGCACCAGCTGCAGTTTAATGACGATGCTGAGCTGGCGGCGGCGTTGCGCCAAGCGCCCACCAAAACCCTGAGCTGGATACTACAGGCCGGCTAGCCGGCCCACCCGGCGGGTACTCAAAGGCCACCGGATTATTTTTTTGCGCATTTTTGCGCAAAACGCCTGCCTGCTCCGTATTGCTCCCGCATCACAAGCCACCTGTTATGGCCCGCTATACGCTTTCCGATATATTTACCGTGGCCAAGTCGGCCGCTGGCGAGTTTGGCAACAACAACTCGTTCCGGCACGCGGCGGCGCTCTCGTACTACACTATTTTTTCGCTGCCGCCGCTGCTGCTCATCGTCATCACGATAACCAGCGCGATTTATGGCGGCGATGCGCTTACGGGGCAGATTTACGGGCAGCTCAAAGGGCTGGTCGGGGCCGAGTCGGCCAAGTTTCTGCAAGACAGTATTGCCAAGTTTACGCTTGAGCAAAAAAGTGGCCTGGCCACGGCTATCGGGGTGGGTACGCTCGTTTTTGCCGCCACTACTTTCTTTGTCACGCTCCAGGAAAGCATTAACGATATCTGGAACCTGAAGGTAAAAACCGAAGGTATAGGGGTTTTGCAATATTTGCAGCAGCGGCTACTCTCGTTCGGGCTCATTTTGAGCGTAGCCTTGCTGCTGCTTATCTCTTTCGTGGTCAGTGCCGTGCTTACCACTTTCACGGGCTGGCTCCAGCACTACATTCCCGAAGTAGGGCTGATTGCCATCAAGCTTATCGACTTCGTGCTGTCACTGGCCGTGACGACGCTGCTGTTTGGACTCATCTACCGGTTTTTGCCCGATGCTATTATTCGCTGGCGCGATGTGGGTATTGGCGCATTCATCACGGCTGCGCTGTTTATATTGGGCAAATATTTGATTGCCTTGTATATATCGACTGCTAATCCAGGCTCAGCCTTTGGGGCGGCGGGCTCGGCCATCGTGCTGCTGGTATGGGTCAACTACTCGTCGCTCATCATCTTCTACGGGGCCGAGTTCACCCAGGAGTTTGCCGATGCCTACGGCCAGAAAGTGCAGCCCAAGTCCCACGCCGTGCGCGTCGAGCTGAAGGAAATAGCCCCCGGCGAGTCGGCCAATGACAAGGCTACCGGCCGGCCGCCAAGCACGGGCAGCTGGGGCGGGTAGGTGCCCGTTGGAGCTAAAAAAACCGGCAGTTTCGACTACTGCGCTGCCGCCGGCCGAAGTTATCAGTCAGCTGGCTATCCGGCCTGGCTGAATGCAACCAGAAGCCGGCCGATGCCCGCAGCCAGCAGGGGCAGCTCCGGGTCTATGCCGTGCGCAACGAGTTCAGGGAAGTATCTTCTGGCTAAGTTGGCTACCAAAAAAGACCCCGGCCGCTCCACGACTGCTGCCGGTAGCAGCGCTGAGCTGACCGCCTGCCCTACCTTAGAGCGATGAAGCACTTTTTCCTTTTTCTACTCACGGTAGTAGTGCTGAACCGATTTGGCGTGGCCCGGCCGGCCCCTGCGGCCTGGCCTGCCGACACCGTGCGCGGCCAGGCCCGCCTAACGCAGCAGCTCAGCGCCAGCCTCTGCACCCGGCTGCTAGCCGAGAGCCAGCATACCACCTTTACGGCGCTTACGCCCGCCCAGGGCCAGGTGCTGATGGCGCGCCTGCTGCTGGGAGCGACGGCTGACAATGCCACGGCATTGACTGCGCTGCTAGAGCCCGTGGGGCCGGCGCGGGGCCGTGCGCTAAAGCACGCCCTGACCACCGACGCGGTGTTGCGGATGGCTCAGCAATGCCCACTGGCTAGCACCCTGATAGCTCATCTGAACCAGCAGCAGGCCCACCTAGCTATCGGCGACGACGAGCGACTTACTTTGCTGCCGGTGGCGCGCCTGGCGTGCCGCTGCCTCGATACCACTGCCGTGCGGCGGCCCTTTGCGCAGCTTAGTCCGGCTGAGCGGGCCGCGCTCACCGGCGACGCAATGCGCTATGCTGCCCATCGCAACCAGGAAACGCTGCTGGCGCAATATGGCGAAACCCTGGCACGCGACAGCACGCTCAGTCAGCAGGTTGGAGAAAAAGTGGCCTTGCTTATGCTCGAAATTTGTCCGGCGTATCTGCTACAGCTCAACCGCGACCACCCGGCCCCGGTAGCGCCGAAGGCGAGCCCCATTCACCGGCCCTGATGCCTATCTCTAACTACAGTTACCTTTTTGATGAGAAATAATTACTGCTGGCTGGGCTTCTTGTTCTTCCTGATGCCGGTGAGTCAGGTGCAGGCCCAAACAACCCGCGCCGACACGCTGCCCGGCCATGCTGCCACCGTGCGGCGCCTGAGCCGCGCTTTTTGTCAGCAGCTCACGGCCCGTGGCCGCCAAACGGCCCTGGCCGCGCTCAGCCCCGAGGCAGCGCAGGCACTGGGGCTGCGCGAGTATAGCACTGTGCTGCAGGCCGATACGGCCGCCGTGCGCCTGCTGGTAGCCGAAAGCCAGCGCCAGCCGGATGACCAAAGCGATGCCGCCGAAATACGCCTTAACCAGCAAGTGCTGCGTGCCAATTACGAAAGCTGCCCGGCTGGCCGGCTACTGGCGGCCTCGCTTTCGCAAACCACCGGCGCCCGCCAGTATGCCAGCGCACACGCCCCGGCCCTGGCCCCGGCCGAGCGCCGCGTATTGCTGCCGCTGGCAGTAGCTATGTGCTCCCGACTTACCGCCGCTAACGCCCGCGCGCCACTGGCCCAGCTTTCGCTACGGCAGCGGCGCCAGCGGTTCATGCAGGTGCTCCACAATGAATTTAAAGCACACACCGACGCCATGGTGCGCTACTACGGGCCGGCCCGCATCGACACTGAGCTGCGTAGCGGGCGGCTCGACCAAAAAATTATGAGCCTGATGGGTCAGCTACCCGATTGCGCCCGCTACCTGATTTTACTCGAAGGCATGCCCAATCCACCTGGTCATTGAGCTGGCAGTGGCGGGTAACCTCGCTGCTAGGCCACTACTTCCTTCTTCTCCTTCACGGCCAGCTGCCCGCAGGCTGCGTCAATATCCTTGCCCCGCGAGCGGCGAATGTTGGTTTGCACGCCCCGGTCGGCCAGAAACTTGTGGAAGGCCGTGATTTTGTCGGCCTCCGCGTTCTGGTAGCTGGCGTTTTCGATGGGGTTGTACTCGATGAGGTTAATCTTGCAGGGCAGCCACTTCGAGATGGTATATAGCTCGGCCGCATCTTCCAGGCCATCGTTAAAGTTCTCGAACACAATGTATTCGTAGGTGACTTTGCGGCCTGTTTTCTGGTGATAATACTGCAAAGCTTCCTTAAGCGCGGCGAGCGAGTTGGCCTCGTTGATGGGCATAATCTCGTTGCGCTTCGTGTCGTTGGGTGCGTGCAGCGAGAGCGCCAGGTTGGCTTTTACGTCGTCGTCGGCCAGCTTCTTTATCATCTTGGCAATGCCGGCCGTGCTGATGGTGATGCGGCGCGGCGCCATGTTGAGGCCATCGGGCGCGGTGATGCGGCGCACGCTTTCCACTACGTTGGCGTAGTTGAGCAGCGGCTCGCCCATGCCCATGTACACGATGTTGGTGAGCGGCGTGCCGTACTGGGCCTCGCACTGCTCGCGGATGCGCACCACCTGGTCGTAAATCTCGGCCGCGTCGAGGTTGCGCTTGCGGTCCATGTAGCCGGTGGCGCAAAACTTACAGGTGAGCGAACAGCCCACCTGGCTCGAAATGCAGGCCGTCATGCGCGTGTCGTGCGGAATGAGCACGCCCTCCACGATGTTGCCGTCGTGCAGCCGGAAGGCCGACTTGATGGTGCCGTCGTTGCTGAGCTGCTGGTTTTGCACGGCCACGCCGTTTATCACGAAGTGCCGGGCCAGCAACTCGCGGGTGGCCAGCGAGATATTGTTCATCTCCTCAAACGAGCCGGCCGTGTTTTTCCACAGCCACTCCGTCACCTGCTTGGCGCGAAACGGTTTTTCGCCGTGCGCCACCATAAACGCCTTGAGGTCGTCGGGCGAGGTTTTGCGGATGTCGCGTTTGGCAGGGGCAAGTTCAAGTTCCAGAAGCATAGGGCAAAGATACAATTGCTCAAGGGCTTGGGTTCCTAATACGGGCTATTAGGATTACGGAGCTTCAGAATCAAGCGCATAGCCACTGGCTGGTTTGCCACGTAAGCTGGTGTTAGGCGGGGTAGGCGGCGAATGATTGCAGCTAGCTGCAATAAGCTGGCTTCCGACAACTGATAAATTTCTTCCTCATTTTCTTCCCGCTGGGCCACTTGGTCGCCAAACAGAGCATTCAGCGCCGTTTTTTGAGCTTCGTCAACTGGTAGACGCTCCACTCTATCGAGGCGGCCGCTAGGCTCTACCGTCACCACTATCTGCGCCCCGAACTTAGGTAAGCTATGGGCATTGCCTTCGTTGCTTCGCAAATATTCGGCAGCTATGTCGGCGGCTAAGTGCTGATAACCAACTTTTCCTTGGTAGAGGGGCATTCTTGTAACGGCGGTGAACAATTGAATTGAATCGGCTGCAGGTAGCGGTCGCCGGGGCGAATGCAGTAAATCGCTGATGGTAAAGGTGACGGGTGCACGCAGCAAGCAGGCTACTGACTTACCATTCTGCGTGGCTGGTTGCAGACGTGGCAATTGGCGCACTGCCTGTACCACGGCCGTGTCTAAGTCAGCCTGAATTCCTTGCTCTATTTTAATTAAGCATACTTGTCCGCCCGGCGAAACGGCGAAGCTTACCAGTACTTGCCCCTGAACTTCGTCCCGAAGCGCTTGCCTTGAATACTTTACGCCTAATTGGATAGCCCGTACAATCGCGGCATCTCCATCATTGCCAGGCATTTGAGGCGGGTGAAATAAAGTCGCTGTCCCTTCGGCTGCCAACCTGGATTGGCTGTGACCAGGTGACGCAGCAATCAGTATAAAGGGAATAAAAAGACATTTTCTTATTATCGAAAAGTTATGTAAGTAGAAAGCCATGAAAAAAATTAGGAAATGAAAAAAATTAAGTTTTAAACCAAAGTAGTGGATTTAACAACAATTAACTCAGCCGCCCCGCCAGTTCCTGCGGCAGAACCCGCAATTTATGCGTGTTGTAGTCGAAGCACAGCATCCCGGTTTTGGCGCGGGTAATTTCCTTGCCCGCCTGGTTTCTGACTTGGTACACAATATCGAAGCCATACTTGCCGGGGTCGTTGGCGGCCATGTCGATGGTCAGCGTATCGCCGTAAAACGCCTCGGCTTTGTACTCAATTGCTACATCAACCATAATAAAGCCCAGCTTGGTAGCGGGGTCAAACTCGGCCGCGCCGAGGTGGGCCAGAAACTGCACCCGCGCCTCGTGCAGGATACCCAGCAGGGCGTCGTTGCCGAGGTGGCCGCCGTAGTTAAGGTCGGTAATGCGTACCGGCAGCGTGGCAGCGAAGGAAAAGGCATCGGGCAGGGCTATTTTTACGCGGGCCATATTTCAGTAGTGAGCAGTTAGCGATGAGCAGCGAACAAGTGGGCGAAGCGTCAAAAATAGAGGTGCGCACGACGGCCGATGGCTCGCCCACGCTCTACGTGCCCGCCCTCGACGAGCACTACCACTCGCGCCACGGCGCGGCCCAGGAGTCGCGCCATGTGTTTATTGAAGCCGGCTTGCGGCCCTTGTTGGCGGCAGGCTACGGCCAGGGCGGCCCGCCGCTACGCATTCTGGAAGTAGGTCTCGGCACCGGCCTCAACGCCCTGCTGACGCTGGAAGCCGCCCAAAATATCGGCGCGGCCATTGCCTACGCTGGCTACGAAACCGTGCCGCTGCCGCCGCCAATGGTGGCAGCGCTAGCCCCGCAATGGGCAGCCGAGCCAGTGCTTAGCCAGGCCTTCAGCCAGCTGCACGCCGCTCCCTGGGGCGTGCCGGTAATGCTGGCCAAAGGCTTTGAGCTGACTAAGATTCAGGCCGAAGTGCAGGCGGCGGCTTTGCCAGCCGGGTACTACAACCTGTTTTATTTCGATGCCTTCGCCCCCGAAAAGCAGCCCGAGCTGTGGGGAGAAGAAATATTCAAAAACCTATATGTTTTGGCTGCGCCCGGCGCGGTGCTGGTGAGCTATTGCGCCCAGGGCCAGTTCAGGCGCAACCTGCGGGCCGCGGGCTGGCTCACCGAAAAGCTGCCCGGCCCGCCCGGCAAGCGCGAGATGACGCGGGCCCGAAAACCAAGCTAAGCAGTAGCTTGCCGGTTACGAGTGAATTTTATGCGGCTCCCTGCCCATCAGCCCGCCAAGCCAACGCCTACGCCCAGTGTCCCGAAAATTTTTAGAAACGGAAAGTCCCGCCTGGGTTAGCGAAGGCCTCATTACGGAGGCCCAGCGCGAGCGGCTGCTGGCCCGCTACCCATCAGAAGCGGTGCAGGCGGTGGGGCTGCTGCCGCTATTGGGCAGTATTCTGGTGGGCCTGAGTGCGCTGAGCGTGGTGGCGGCCAACTGGCAGTCGCTACCCGAGGCGCTGCGGCTGGGGCTGCTGCTGGGCACCCTGCTGGCCGCCTACGCGGGCGGCGAGTACTTTTTGCGGCGGGGCAACCGGCGGGTGGGCCACGGCCTGCTCGGGCTGGGGCTGGTCACGTTCGGGGCGAGCATCATCCTTACGAGCCAGCTATATCAGCTGGTGGGTTACGATGTCAGTGGTCTGCTGGCCTGGGAGGTAGTAGGCGTGCTGCTGAGCTTTTTGTACGAGAGCCAAAGTCTGACGCTGCTGCCCATTCTCATCGGTGCGGCGGTGCAGACGTATTGCACGCAAGCGCTGGGAGTATTCAGCTACGCCACAATGGGGCTGGTAGTGCTGGGCAGCGGCTACCGCTGGTGGCACCGGCCCGATACGCTGGTGGCATCCGTGCTGGCGGCGGGGCTGCTGTGGCAGGCGGCGCTGTGGGTGGCGCTGTCGCACGCCAAGATTACCTGGTTTTTTATTCCGGCCATGCTCGTGTACGCGGCCGGCGACTGGCACCCCGACCCGGCCGCCAGCCGGGCCCTGAAAGGGCCTCCGCTGGTAGCCGCCTATTTGTTTGCGCTGGGCCTGGCGCTGTTTGGCGAAACCGACCAGTACGCCGGCCTGCTGCGTCCGCCCGTGCTGGCGTATCTGGGAGCCCTGGCGGCTGTGCTGGCCCTATCAGTGGCCGGTAAGCAGGTGCGGGGCCGGCTGGCCACCCTGCCCGACTGGCTGCTGCTGCTGCCCGGCTTTTACCTGCCGGGCGGGCTGCCGCTGGCTATTGCCACGCTGGTGGTGCTGTATGCGCATGCCGGCTCCATGCTGGCCCGCGCCCACCGCTCGGCCGATGCCGAGCAGCTGACTGTGGGCACCGTGCTGTTTATCATCGCCACCATGGTAGCCTATTTCAAGCTAACCTGGGCCTTCCTCGATAAGTCGCTGTTTTTCCTGATTGGCGGCGTGCTGCTGCTGAGCCTGAGCTGGTACCTGCGCCGTCGCAATGCCAGCCGCCTGGCCGAAACCGTAGCGGCGGTAACCGCGCCGGCCGGCGCTGCTACCGCCAGCCCAAACCCCGAAACCCAGCCCTGATGCCTAGCCGCCACACTCCTTCTCACCGCTTGCTGCTACAACTGCTGGTGGCTGCGCAGGTGCTCTACGTGCTGGGCGTGGCCGCTGCCGGCTACGCCACCACGGCCTACGGCCAGCATATCGCCCTCACTACCAAGCCTGTCGATTTGCACGGCATACCATACGAGAGCTACGTGCGCCTGCGCTACGATGCTGCCGAAGTGCCCCTCACGGCCTGGCAGGGAGCTGCCGCCCCGCGGCCTCGACAAGGAATATATGTTTTATTGAATATTGCGGCCGATAGCCTCGCCACCGTGGCCAGCGTGTACGATACTGCGCCGCGGCCCGCCGCCGGCCAGGCCGTGCTGCGCGGCTGGGTTACCGACGTTTACGCTCATACGCTGGGGTTGCGCTACAACCTGGAGCGCTACTACGTGCCCGGCGACAGCCCCCTGCGCCTCGTCAAAACCGGCCCCGCGCTGCGGGTGCAGGTCAGCATTGCGCCCTGGGGCCAGGCCCGTATTGAGTCGGTGCGGCTGCTCCGGCAGTAGCGTGCTTTCCTGGCAAGAGTTCAGTGTTAAAATACGTATGCTAACCGTGAAGCCGTTTTAACATTGCGAATAAACTTATTCTGCGCCTTGCCTTACCGAAAATTCCACACCCCGTTCGGCGTCAGGCAGGCGTGCAGCGGCACATCGGTGGGCAGCACGTCGGCCAGCGCGGGCACTGGTGTCTCAGTCAGAATATTCAACCCGATGAATAGTGTGCCCGGTCGGCACTGCGCCAGAAAACGGTCGTAGAACCCTCCGCCGTAGCCTACGCGCTGGCCCAGCTGGTCACAGGCCAGCAGCGGTACCAGCACCGCGTCGAGCTGCGCGGGTACCACTTCGGTAGTTGGGTTGGCCAGCGGCTCCGGAATGCCCCAGCGGTTGGGAAGTAGCCGTGTTTCAGAAGTTAATTCGTAGTGCTTCAGTGAAATACTATCGGCCTGCACTACGGGCGCTGCTAAGCGCGGACGTAACTTCTGGTCCCAAATCTGGCGAATAATAAGCCAGGTATCCGGCTCATTTTTGCTGAGCAGCGGCAGAAACAGGTGCAGCCAGCGCCACTCAGCTACCGGAAAATTTTGGAAAAGCTGGTCGCGCAGCGCTTCGCTACGCTGGCTTACTTCGGCCGGCGTCAGAGCCTGGCGGCGGGCTAGCGCGGCGCGGCGCAGGGCGGCTTTAGTTGGCATAAGTCTATGCTGGCCTCGTTTAGGGTCAGCCGGAAGTAGTAAAAGGCTTGCTCTTGCACCTTGAGCGCCGCTACTGGTATAGTCACACGAGTCCTACCCTTCCTGCACCACCGCAAACTCCAGCTTCAGCGGCTCGAAGCAGGTAATTAGCTGCTCGATAAAGCCGGGGTTGTTAATCAAAATACTGAGCACGTTGTCTGTCCGCTCCTGCAAGCCGCCTTCCGGAAACAGCTTGTCTTTAAGCGCCGAAAGCTGCGCATAAGCCGTTTCGTGCCTGGCTTCGGCGGCTTTGCTGAGGCGCTTTTCGAGGCCGGCCAGGCTGCCGGCGGCTTTCTGGGCTTCGGCGGCGACGGTTTTTACCAGCGTGGGGTCGAGGCGCTGGGCCAGCTCCTGTACCTGCTGAAAAGCGGCGGCCAGCGCCTGCTGCTGGGCTGCCAGGCTTATTTCCTCCTGGCCTAGCTGCGCGCCCACCTGCTTTTTCAGCTCGGCCAGCGGCTTGAAGATGTCGGGGGCGGTGAGGCCCAGCTTGGCCAGCTTGCCGGCATTGGCGCGGCTCAGGTACATGGCCGAGTTGCGGGGCAGCACAATCGGGTAGGGCACCCCAAAGGCTGCAAACACGTCCTTGAGCTGAAACCAGTACGCCACTTCGGCCCCGCCGCCGATGTAGGCGAGATTGGGCAATAGCATTTCCTGGTACACCGGCCGCAGCACTACGTTGGGGCTGAAGCGCTCGGGCTCGCTTTCGGCCAGGGCCAGCAGCTCGGCCTGCGAGTGGCAGCGGGCGGTGCCCCGCACCGTTACCTGGGTGCAGTCGGCACCGGGCGCGGCGTCGGGCTCCAGGCGCTCACGCTTGCCTTCATCGGTGAGAAAGAACAAGTTGAGCGGCCGCGAATACACCTGCGGCTTGTAGCCGGCCGTAGTGAGGCGGGCGTTAGTGGCCTGTACGGCCTGGTTGGAAGCCTGCTGCTGAATCTCCTGCCGGAGCAGTGGGCGCAGGGCCTGCTTGAGCGCCGGCCGGTCGGCATCAATACAAACCAGGCCGTAGTCGGCAAACAGGCTCGTGGCCAGGCGGCGCGTGGCCGCGCTTAATGTATTAGCATTTTCATATGCTTCGCGGAAGGCAGCCGGTACCTCGGGCGGCAGCTGGCTCAGTAATTCTT